>JBIOYQ010000192.1:0-20037 GCA_044870295.1 Actinomycetota bacterium | reverse complement strand
CGCGTGATGCGCGCGCTGATGACGCCCGGCCTCTGGTTGCAGAAGATCACCACGAAGCCGCCGGACCGTAGCCAGATCGAGGTGGCGGTGGCCTCCTTCGAAGAGGTCCTGCGCCGGGAAGGCAAGCTCGAGAGGGCCAACCAGCCCGAATAGTGGGGGCCCGGGTTCGGCCGTCCTCCTTGATCGTCGCGCCGCCGCCGCTACAGTGGGCACGATGTCGACTTCCGAGGTCCGCTCGGCCAAGCCTCGCTCCGCGGACATCGCCGTCCGGCGGTTCTCGATCGCTCGCAAGGGTTACGAGCCCGACGAGGTCGAGCCGTTCCTTCGTGAGGTTGCCGACTACCTGAACCGCATGGAAGGTGAGCTGGAATGGCTCCGCACGCGATGCGAGCACCTGGAGCGACGGGCCACGTCTGCGCAGGAAGCCGCTTATGCCCGGCTGTCGCGCGACTTCATGGACGTGGTCCGGCGAGCCGACGAAGCCGCCACGCGCGTTCGGGCCGACGCCGAGGCTCAGGCGCAGGCGGAGGTCACGTCGGCTCATCGAGAGGCTGCCAGGCTGCTGGCCGCCGCAGCTGAGCAAGCCGAGGCCATCCTCACCGAGGCCCGGGCGGAGGCCGGCCGGATCCTCCGGGACGGCGCTTCGGCCCCGGCGGTGAACCTCGAGACCGCTCCCGCCCGCCAGGCCGCGCCCGCTCCGGCGGCCGCATCCTCAGCCGGGGACGACCGCCTAGACCTCGATCTGGAGGTCTCGCTGTCCGACCTGTTCGGCGAGCTCGGGTAGCGAGCCGACCTCTGAAGCCGAGCCCGGCATCCGCACGTCCATAATTGGCTCACCATGCACGAACGACTCGACGAGATCGAAGCACGCTACGAGGAGCTGACCCGCGAGCTGGCCCGCCCCGAAGTCGCTTCCGATCCGTCGCGCCTGCGCGATCTGGGCCGCCAGCATGCCGAGCTGCAGGGCATCGTCACGCCGTACCGCGCCTACCGCGAGGCGCTTCGCCAGGCCGAGGAGGCGCGCGGGCTTGCCCGCGAGGAGAAGGACCGCGAGATGGCGGAGTTCTTCCGGTCCGAGGCGGAGGCGGCCCAAGCCAAGGCGAACGAGTTGGAACGCAAGCTCGAGGTCCTGCTGTTGCCGAAGGATCCGAACGACGAGAAGGACGTCGTCGTGGAGATCCGAGCCGGGACCGGTGGACAGGAAGCCGGGCTCTTCGCCGGCGACCTGTACGAGATGTATCGCCGGTATGCGGAGCGGATGCGGTGGAAGACCGACGTCCTCTCGTCCAGCCCGTCCGACCTCGGCGGCTTCAAGGAGATCGTCCTGGAGATCAACGGCAAGGGCGCCTACTCGCGTCTGAAGCACGAGTCGGGCGTGCACCGAGTGCAGCGCGTCCCCGTCACGGAGTCAGGAGGACGCCTCCACACGTCCACGGCGACCGTCGCGGTGCTACCAGAGGCGGAGGAGGTCGACGTGCACGTCGACCCCGATGATCTCCAGATCGACGTGTTCCGGTCCTCCGGGCCGGGCGGGCAGAGCGTGAACACGACGGACTCGGCCGTCCGCGTCACCCACAAGCCGTCGGGCATCGTCATCAGCGTCCAGGAGGAACGCTCGCAACGGCAGAACCGGGAGAAGGCCATGCGATACCTCCGGGCACGGTTGCTGAAGCTGGCCCAGGACGAGCAGCAACGGGAGGAGGCGGCGGCGCGCAAGGCTCAGGTGGGGACGGGCGAGCGTTCGGAGAAGATCCGGACCTACAACTTCCCGCAGAACCGGGTCACCGACCATCGGATCGGGGTGTCCGTCCACAACCTGCCCGAGGTGCTGGCGGGGGACCTCGACCCGTTCGTGGACGCGCTCCTGGCGGACGAGCGGAACCGCTTGCTGTCCGAAGGCAACGGCCAACGCCCCGGCCGGTGACGGGCCTCAGCACCTCCGCGTTGATCCGGCGATCGGCCGACTACCTCGCCGCGCACGGCGTCGAGAGCCCGATGGAGACCGCCGAGACGTTGTTGATGCGCCTGCTCGGGACCGATCGCGCGGGCCTGTACCGCAGGACGGAGGGGCTCGACACCGCGACGGCGCGGCTGTATGGGCGTGCGCTCTGCCAGCGGTGTACCGGCGTGCCGCTGCAGTACCTGACGGGCGAACAGCAGTTCATGGACCTGTCGCTGTCGGTCACCCCGGGCGTGTTCGTCCCGCGGCCGGAGACTGAGGTCCTGGTGGAGGTGGCGCTGGCCGCGATCGAGGACATCTCGTCACCGGTCGTGGTCGACGTGGGGACCGGAACGGGCGCTGTCGCCCTGGCCGTGAAGCGGCACCGGCCGGAGGCCGAGGTCTGGGCGACCGACGTGTCCGACGCCGCCGTGGCGCTGGCCCGAGGCAACGCCGAGAGGCTCGGTCTGGACGTGGACGTCCGCAAGGGAGACCTGATGGGGCCGCTGCCGGAGGACCTGATGGGCCGGTTCGACCTGCTGGTGAGCAATCCTCCGTACGTGACGCTCGAGGAGTACGAGGACCTGCCCGACGAAGTGAAGACGGAGCCCATCGAGGCCCTGGTGGGAGGGACCGACGTCCACGCCCGCCTGGTCGATGCCGCCGCTCGATGGCTCAGTCCCGGCGGCTGGCTGGTCATGGAGATCGGCGCGGACCAGGGCCGCGACGTGACGACCTTGATGGATGGCGCGTTCGTCGACGTTCGGGTGCTTCCCGACCTCGCCGCGCGGGACCGTATCGTCCGCGGCCGGCGCGCCGAGACGTGAGCCTCGTCTTCGAGGTCGATCCCGCGCGGATCGAGGAAGCGGAGCCCGCGATCGCGGCCGCCGTGGACGCGCTCTCTCGAGGTGAGTTGGTGGTCATGCCGACGGAGACCGTCTACGGGATCGCGTGCCGGCCCGACCTGGGGGAAGCGACCGAGCGGCTCTTCGCGGCCAAGCGGCGTCCCCGTGACCTGGCGCTGCCGGTGCTGGCTGGTTCGGTAGATGCTGCCTGGGAGGTCGCCGTACCGAACGACGCGGCCATGGCCTTGGCCACAGCGCTCTGGCCAGGGCCGCTGACCATGGTCCTGCCCCGGACCGACCGGTCGCGCTCCTGGCGCCTTGGCAACGAGGAATCGACCGTCGCGGTCCGCGTGCCGGACCATCCCCTGAGTCTGGAGTTGCTTCGCCGAGCCGGTCAGCTCGCCGTGACCAGCGCCAACCTCTCGGGCCGGGAACCGGTGAACACCTACGTGGAGTTGTCTGAAGCGTTCGGCGATCGGGTGGCCGTCTACCTCGTCCTTGCGCCCGGAGTTCCGTCGCCGACGGGGTCTGCCTCGACGGTCATCGACCTTACAGGTGCCAGGACCGAGATCCTTCGCGCGGGCCCCATCACCCGAGAGGCCGTGGATCATGCCGTCGCCCGCGGCGGGTGGCGGCCTCGGTAGACTGGCCTGCCAGATGGCCACGATCCTGCTGGTCTGCACCGGAAACATCTGTCGTTCCCCCATGGCTGAGGGTTTGCTCCGGCGCGAGCTGGAGCAGCGCGACATCCGGGACATGCACGTCGAGTCGACCGGCGTGTCCGGATGGGAAGGGTCACCGCCCACTCCCGAGGCGGTTGAGGCCATCTCCGAGTACGGCCTCGACATCTCGGGGCACTCGGCGAGGAGGCTGACCCGGCCCATGGTCGAAGGTGCCGACCTGGTGGTCGCCATGTCGAGCGAGCATCGTGACGCGGTGGCCCGGCTCGTACCGGCCGGGGAGTCGAGGACGTTCACCATCAAGGAGCTGGTGCACCTGCTGGAGTCGTCGCCGCAACCGGCGGCTCCGGACGGATCGCCCACCCAACGGCTCCGAGCGGCGGTCCGGACGGCCTCGGCCCTTCGGGACTCCATCGAGACGCACCTGATGGATGAGGACATCGCCGATCCGCTCGGGCTCGGCGTCGAGGCGTATCGGGCCACGGCGTGGGAACTGGAGGGGCTCTCGAGGAGATTGGTCGAGGGCCTGTTCCCGGGCGCCGGCCACGCGTCGGTGACCGAGGAGGGCGGGGTTCGAGGAAGCGGGTCGCCGGGAGGAGGCGCCGGATGAGGGAGTACGCGGCTGACTGGGAGGCCCTGAAGGCCACCGACCCCGAGGTAGCCACCGCGGTGCAGGACGAGCTGGACCGAGAGCGGACCACCCTCCGCCTGATCGCATCCGAGAACTACGCCAGCCCGGCCGTCCTGGCAGCGCTGGCATCGACCATGAACAACAAGTACGCCGAGGGCTACCCGGGCAAGCGGTACTACGGAGGCTGCGAGTTCGTCGACGTCACCGAGACCCTGGCCATCGAACGGGCGAAGCAGCTGTTCGGCGCGGAGCACGCGAACGTCCAGCCCCATGCCGGCGCGCAGGCGAACATGGCCGCGTACGGCGCGTTCCTTGAGCCGAAGAACCCTGACCAACGGGTCCTTGGGATGGTGCTGGCCCACGGCGGGCACCTCACCCACGGATCCCCGGTGAACTTCTCCGGGAAATGGTTCACGTTCGTCGGGTACGAGGTGGACAAGGACACCGAGACGATCGACATGGACCGGGTCCGGGACCTGGCCAAGCACCACCGCCCGCGCATGATCCTGGCGGGGTTCACCGCCTACCCGCGCGTGATCGACTTCGCCGCGTTCCGGCAGATCGCGGACGAGGTCGGCGCCCTCTTCATGGTCGACGCCGCGCACTTCATCGGTCTGGTCGCCGGTGGCGCGTACCCGAGCCCGGTCCCGCACGCCGACGTGGTCACGTTCACGACGCACAAAACCCTGCGTGGCCCGAGGGGGGCCATGATCCTGTGCCGCGAGCAGTACGCGAAGGCGATCGACAAGGCCGTCTTCCCCATGATGCAGGGCGGCCCGCTCGAGCACTGCATCGCCGCCAAGGCCGTGTGCCTGCGCGAAGCCATGCAGTCCGAGTTCCAGGACTATGCCCACAGGACGGTTCGGTCGGCCCGAGCGCTGGCCGCCGGATTGACGGAGGAGGGCCTGCGCGTGGTGTCGGGTGGGACCGACTCGCACCTGGCTCTCATCGACCTCCAACCCATCGGGATGACCGGGGCGGACGCGGAGCGGGCGTGCGAGCGGGTCGGGATCGCCCTGAACAAGAACGCCATCCCGTTCGATCCGCTGCCTCCGGCCACCGCGTCGGGGATCCGGGTGGGAACCCCGGGGCCCGCCACGCTCGGGATGGACGAGCCGGAGATGAAGGAGGTGTCCCGCATCGTCGGCGAGGTCCTGCGCGACCCGGATGACCAGTCGGTGGCCGACCGGGCCCGGGCGGCGGTGCGTGACCTGATGGCGCGCTTCCCCGTGTACGCCTGAGGGAGGCGAGCCGGATGCGCGGAGTGGCCTGGACGGGGCGGGGAGTCTGAGTGGGACCGTTCGTCGTGGTCTTCGCGGTCACGGCGGTGGCGGTCGCCGTGGTGACTCCCCTGATCCGGTGGGGGGCGGTGCGGCTCGGGGCGATCGATCGTCCATCGGATCGGAAGGTGCACCCCAAGCCGACGCCCACCGGCGGCGGGCTGGGGATCCTGGCCGGCGTGCTGGTGGGGCTGGCCATCGCGTACCTGTTCCCGGAGTTCCGGAAGCTCTACCGGCAGACGCTGGAGCTGCAGGGAACAGTGTTCGCCGCGCTGGTGATCACGGCGATCGGCGTGATCGACGACCTGCGGGCGCTGTCCGCGCCGGCCAAGGCGGCCGGCCAGATCTTGGCGGCCGGTCTGCTCATCCTGAACGGGGTCGAGCTGCTGTTCTTCTGGTTCCCCAGCCAGGGCGTGATCTCGCTCGGGCCGGACCTGGCCGTTCCCCTCACCATCGCCTGGGTGCTCATCATGGTGAACGCGGTCAACCTGATCGACGGCCTGGACGGTCTCGCCGCCGGCATCGTGTTCATCGCCGCCGCGGCCTTCTTCATCTGGGTCTACCGCTCGCCGTCGCTGTTCCCCGAAGCGTCGCAGGCCGCCGGGTTGCTGTGCGCGGTGGCGGCGGGCGCCGCTCTCGGTTTCCTCCCGTACAACTTCTATCCGGCTCGGATCTTCATGGGCGACTCGGGAGCCATGTTGCTCGGGCTGTTGCTGGCTGCCGCGACGATCTCCGGGGTGGGGCGGACCCTCAGGCCGCACGGCGGTGACGTCGCGGCCTTCGCCATCCCGGTCCTCATCCCGGTGTTCGTGCTGGCCGTCCCCCTGATCGATGTGGCCATGGCCGTGATCCGGCGCCTGCGCCGAGGCAGGCCGGTGTTCGCTCCTGACAAAGAGCACATCCACCATCAACTGCGGGAGATCGGGCACACGCACCGCCGGGCCGTCCTGACGATGTACCTGTGGGCGATCCTCCTGGCCGGCTCGGGCCTGGCCGTGTCGTTCATCAACGGGCGCGTCATCAACGGCGCGATCGTGCTGATGGCCCTGGCGCTGATCAGCGCGACGATCGTCCCCAGCCGCATCCGGGAACGGCGGGCGGAGCGCCAGCGAAAGGCCGCGGACACTCCTTCCGAGGCCGAGATCGGGACGAAGCCCGCCTGACGGGGGTGAGCCCCAACCGGTAGACTGAGCTTGTGAAAGATTTCACAAGCGGCTGAGGGAGGGGAAAAAATGGCCGCTGACCTGCACAAACGACCCTCAGCCCGCTTTGACTCCGCCGCAAGCCCCCCGGTATACTCCGCGCGCTCCATGGCTGGCCGACCAAACCGGGGGAACTCCGAGAACCTCTGGGGCGGCATGTCGACCGGGATCCAGATCACCGCTTATCTGCTGGCTGGGTTGTTCGTCTGGGGCGGTGTCGGCTACCTGATCGATTGGCTGGTCGGCACGGCCAAGGTGTTCACCGCCGTCGGGATGATCGTCGGCGCGGCGGCCGGGGTCTACGTGGTCTACCTGAGGTACGGCAGGGACGATGGCACGAAGCGCTGATCCGGAACGAGAGCTGGTGCGCAGGGCCGGGCCCCTGGCCATCCCCGCCGCGGCGGTGGCGTTGCTGGTGGGGACCGTGGCGGCCGGGTGGAACGTGGGCTGGTCGGCGGCCGCGGGCATCGCCGTGGTCGGCCTGAACTTCGCGGCGAGCGGACTCTCCCTGTCATGGGCGGCCCGTATCTCGCTGACCGCCATCGCGGCCGTCGTGATGGGCGGGTTCATCGTCCGGCTGGGCGCGATCCTGGCCGTCATGTTCGTCCTTGATCGGTTCACCGGGTGGTTCGTCCCCGCCGCGTTCGGATTCGCGGTGATCCCGGCGACCATCCTGTTGCTCATCTACGAGCTCAGGCTGCTCGCCTCAGGCGTCGGAACGGAACTGATCCTTCCCTCGCCCACCGAAGGATCGGCGCCGTGACCGGCCTCGCCGTAACGGCGGCCATCCTGGCCGTCGGGTTCGAGAAGCCGAGCACGGAGGACTTCGTCTGGCCGTGCTGGGGTGGCAGCGCTCGGCTGTTCGGGGTGACGTTCTGCTTCAACTTCATCTTCCTGCTGCTGCTGGTCGCCTTCGTCGCCTTCATCCTGCTGTTCTACCTGGCCTTCCGGAAGCCCACGATCGTGCCGGGCAAGTTCCAGATGCTGATGGAATCCGGCCTGGCCTTCGTTCGCGAGCAGATCACGCTCCAGATGATCGGACCGGACGGGCTGCCCTTCCTGCCGTTCCTGGCGACGTTGTTCTTCTTCATCTTCCTGGGGAACATCCTGGAGATCGTCCCCGGCATCAGCTTCCCTTTGCACTCGCGGCTGGCCTTCCCGTTGGTCATGGCCCTGATCTCGTGGGTCGTCTACAACACCGTCGGGATCCGCAAGCACGGGCTGCTCGGCTATCTGAAGATGGTCATGTTCCCGCCCGGGGCGCCGAAGGTCCTGTACATCCTGCTCACGCCCATCGAGTTCATCTCGGTCATCGTGCTTCGGCCGATAACGCTCACCATCCGACTCTTCGCCAACATGGTGGCCGGGCACTTCCTGTTGTCGGTCTTCTTCCTGGGGTCGCTCGCCCTGCTCACCGGGATCCCGTACATCCTCGGGGTCGTCTCGTTCGGCATCGGCGTGGCGCTGGTCGGATTCGAGATCTTCGTCGCGAGCCTGCAGGCGTTCATCTTCAGCATGCTCACGGCCTCTTACATCGCGGGAGCTATGGCGGAGGAGCATTGACGCTCAAGGAGGAATCATGGTTGGGGTGGTGACACACGCACTTGGAATGATCGCCGAGACCACGGGAGACGTGGCCTCGATCGGCAAGGGGCTGGCCTACGGCCTCGCCGCGATCGGGCCGGGCATCGGGATCGGCGTGCTCATGGGCAAGTCGGTCGAGGCCATGGCCCGGCAGCCGGAGGCCGCCGGACTGGTTCGGACCACCATGTTCATCGGGATCGGCCTGATCGAAGCGCTGGCGCTGATCGGGTTCGTGCTGTCCTTCATCATCTAGGAGGCTCGGATGCACGCCCTGGTAGCCATCTCCGAGAGCGGCAAGGAGCTCCTGTATCCCAAGCTGTCCGAGCTCGTCCTCGGCGCGATCGCCTTCGCCATCCTGTTCGTGTTCATGTCGAAGTGGGTGTTCCCTCGGGTGAACACGCTGCTCGAGGAGCGGCGCGGGCGCATCCAGGGTGACCTGGAGAAGGCCGAGCAGTCCAAGACCGAGGCCGACCAGATGCTGGCCGACTATCGGCAGCAGCTCGCCGGGGCGCGGGAAGAGGCGAACCGGGTGATCGAGGAGGGCCGCCGCACCGCCGAGGCGATGCGCCGAGATCTCGTAGCCAAGGCCGAGCAGGAATACCAGGCCATCGTCGGGCGAGCCCAGGAGGAGATCCGGGCCGAGCGGGACCGGGTGTTCCAGGAGCTGAAGACCCAGGTCGGTGAACTGTCGCTGGCGCTGGCCGGACGAGTGGTCGGGCAGCAGCTCGACAAGGATCGCCACCTGCGCATGATCGACGACTACATCGAGGAGCTCGCGGGCCAGGCTCCCACGAACGGACACGGGTCCAGGACGGAGCGCTGACCGGGGTGGCCGAACGGGACGCCGTCATCCGGGGATACGCCCAGGCCCTGTTGGCCGTGGCGGAGGCGGAGCGCGAGCTCGACCAGGTGGAGGACGAGCTGTACCGCTTCGCCAAGGAGGCCGAGCGGCAGGCGAAGCTGCGAGAGGCCCTGACCGATCCTGCCCTCCCGGCCGATCGCAAGAGGGCCCTGATCGAAGACCTGCTGGGCTCCAGGGCCAGCCGGCACACCGTCGCGCTGCTCGGGTTCGTCATCGAACAGGGACGGGCCAAGGATCTTCCGAAGATCATCGACGCCCTGGCCAAGCTGGCGGCGGAGCAGCGTCGCAGGGCCGTGGCCGAGGTTCGCACGGCGGTTCCGCTCGACGGCAAGCGTCGCGAGCGGTTGGCCAAGGCCCTAGCCAAGGCGACCGGCAAGGACATTGAGCTCAAGGTCCTGGTCGACCCCGACGTCATCGGCGGTGTGGTGGCGCGGGTGGGCGACGAGGTGTTCGACGGAACGATCAGACGCAAGCTCGAACTGGCCCGGCAGCAGTTGGCGCAGGTGCGCTGAAGCGCTGCCCGGCCGTCAGGAGGTCGTGAGGGTGGCCCAGGAACTGTCCATCTCGCCGGAAGAGATCGCCGCTGCGCTGCGCAAGTACGTCGAGGGCTTCGAACCGACCATGGAACGGGAGGAGGTCGGCCGCGTGATGGCCACCGGGGACGGCGTGGCCATCGTGGAGGGGCTGCCCCGGGCCATGGCCAACGAGCTGCTGGAGTTCCCGAAGGGCATCCTGGGGATCGCGTTCAACCTGGACGAGGACTCCATCGGTTGCATCCTGCTGGGCGAGGCGGACGCGGTCGAGGAGGGCGACCCGGTCAAGCAGACCGGGCGCATCCTGTCCGTCGGGGTGGGCGACGGCGTGCTGGGACGGGTGATCACGCCGACCGGTGAGCCGGTGGACGGGAAGGGACCCATCCAGTACGAGGAGTACCGCGCGCTGGAGATCCAGGCCCCCACCGTGGTGCAGCGCCAGCCGGTCAAGGAGCCGCTGCAGTCGGGGATCGTGGCGATCGACGCCATGACCCCCATCGGCCGGGGCCAGCGAGAGCTGATCATCGGTGACCGCCAGACCGGCAAGACCGCGGTCGCCATCGACACGATCATCAACCAGCGCGACAACTGGGCCACGGGCGATCCCTCCAAGCAGGTCAAGTGCGTCTACGTCGCCATCGGACAGAAGGACTCGACGGTGGCCGAGGTCACGAAGGCCCTGGAGGAGAACGGCGCGCTGGACTACACGGTGGTCATCGACGCGCCGGCGTCCGCGCCCGCCTCCTTCCGGTACATCGCCCCGTACTCCGGCGCCGCCATCGGGGCTCATTGGATGTACAGCCAGCAGCACGCGCTGATCGTGTACGACGATCTGTCGAAGCAGGCCGACGCCTACCGGGCCATCTCGCTGCTGGTCCGCCGGCCGCCAGGGCGCGAGGCGTACCCGGGTGACGTCTTCTACCTGCATTCCCGGCTGCTGGAGCGCGGCGCGAAGCTGTCCGAGGACCTCGGAGGGGGATCCCTCACCGCCCTCCCCATCGTGGAGACCAAGGGGGGCGACGTCTCGGCCTACATCCCGACCAACGTCATCTCCATCACCGACGGGCAGATCTACCTGGAGAAGGACCTGTTCAACAGCGGGGTTCGCCCCGCCATCAACGTCGGCATCTCGGTGTCGCGGGTGGGAGGCAACGCGCAGATCAAGGCGATGAAGCAGGTGGCCGGCCGTCTCCGGCTGGACCTGGCCCAGTTCCGCGAGCTGGAGGCCTTCGCCACGTTCGGCTCCGAGCTGGATCGGGCATCCCAGGACCAGCTGGAGCGGGGGGCCCGCGTGGTCGAGGTGTTGAAGCAGCCCCAATACGACCCCATGCCGGTGCAGCGTCAGGTCCTGGTGATCTTCGCCGTGACCAATGGATACCTGGACGACGTGGCGGTCGAGGCCGTCAAGCGCTTCCAGTCGGAGCTCGAGGACTTCATGGAGTCGCGCCAGGGCGATCTGATGCGGAGCATCGCCGAGCAGGGCGCGCTCTCCGACGAGCTTGAGCAGAGCCTGGAGGCGGCGATCAAGGAATTCCGGCTGCTGTTCCAGCCGTCCGAGGGCCAGCCTCCCCTCAAGGAGCGGCAGGCCGAGGCCCTGGCGGACGAGGAGCAGGAGTCCCTGAAGAGGTTCCGGCGGCCGTCGCCCGAGGACGTCGCCAGGAAGGCCGGCCCGGCGGGCGAGGCCCGCGGCGGCGTTCAGATGCCGGGCTAGCGGTCGAGGGGCGGACGAAGTGGGCGCCAAGCTCCGAGAGGTCCGGCGGCGGATCCGATCCGTCCAGTCGACCATGAAGATCACCCGGGCCATGGAGTTGATCGCCACCTCGCGCATCATGAAGGCGCAGCAGCGTGTCGAGGCGGCGCGCCCGTACGCCGAACGCCTCACGGCGGCCATCGCCGACGTGGCCACGGCCAGCGCCGCCTTGAACCACCCGTTGCTGGAGCAGCGGCCCAACCCGGCGGCGGCGGCGGTGTTCGTCATCACCTCGGACCGCGGCCTGGCCGGTGCGTACAGCTCCAACGTCCTGCGTCGGGCCGAGGAGCTCTTCTCGCTCCTCCGATCCGAGGGCAAGGACATCAAGCTGTTCGTTGCGGGACGCAAAGGACTGTCCTACTACCGTTTTCGGCAGCGCCCGGTGGAGGAGTCGTGGGCGGGCTTCTCGGAGACCCCGACCTATGACGACGCCAAGCGGATCGCCGACGCCATGATCGAGCAGTTCTCCTCCGGGCAGGTCGACGAGATCCACGGCGTCTTCACGGACTTCGTGTCGGCCGTCCGGCAGCGGCCCGTGGCCCGCCGATTCGTCCCCATGGTGTTCGAGGAGACGGAGCGACCGCCCGAGGCCGGCCCGATGACGCAGTACATCTTCGAACCGGACCCGGAGGCGCTGCTGGAGGCCCTGCTGCCCCGATACGTGGTGACCAGGGTCTACAACGCGCTGCTGGAGTCGGCGGCATCGGAGCACGCCGCCCGGCGCCGTGCCATGAGCGCGGCCACGGAGAACGCCGAGGAGCTCATCAAGGTGCTGACCCGGGTGGCGAACCAGGCGAGGCAGACCGAGATCACGACCGAGATCATGGAGATCGTTGGAGGGGCTGAGGCGCTGTCCAAGGCGCGCGAGGCCCGGGCGAGCTGACAGGAAGGTGCCGGATGGCTGACAACGGGAACGGAGACAGATCGAACGGGAGGGTCGTCCGGGTCATCGGGCCCGTCATCGACGTGGACTTCCCGCCGGACCAGCTGCCGGAGATCAACACCGCGCTGGAGGTGGAGCGGACCCTCGACGGAGAGACCATCACGATCGTGTGCGAGGTGGCTCAGCACATCGGGGACTCCATGGTTCGGGCCATCGCCATGCGCCCCACCGACGGCCTGGTGAGGGGGGCGCCGGTGAAGGACACGGGTCTGCCCATCAGGGTGCCGGTGGGGCAGTCGGTCCTCGGCCACGTGTACAACGTGCTGGGCCAGCCCCTGGACACCGACCACGTGGATGCCGACGACTACTGGCCCATCCACCGGCCGGCGCCCCCGTTCTCCGAGCTCGAGGCCAGGGTCGAGATGCTGGAGACCGGGATCAAGGTCATCGACCTGCTCGAGCCCTACGTCAAGGGCGGCAAGATCGGGATGTTCGGCGGCGCCGGCGTGGGCAAGACCGTCATCATCCAGGAGATGATCCGGCGCCAGGCCGAGCAGCACGCCGGGGTGTCGGTGTTCGCCGGGGTGGGCGAGCGAACCCGTGAGGGCAACGACCTGTTCATCGAGATGACCGAGTCCGGCGTCCTCGAGAAGACCGTCCTGGTGTTCGGCCAGATGGACGAGCCGCCCGGCGTCCGCCTTCGCGTCGGTCTGGCCGCGCTGACCATGGCCGAGTACTTCCGCGACCACGAGCGGCAGGACGTGCTGCTGTTCATCGACAACATCTTCCGGTTCGTCCAGGCCGGGTCGGAGGTCTCCACTCTGCTCGGCCGGATGCCGTCCGCGGTGGGCTACCAGCCCACGCTGGCCGACGAGATGGGCGCCCTGCAGGAACGGATCACCTCGACCAAGGGACGGTCGATCACGTCGCTGCAGGCGGTTTATGTACCGGCCGACGACATCACCGACCCCGCCCCCCACACCACCTTCGCTCACCTCGACGCCACCACCGTGCTGTCCCGGGCCATCGTGGAGAAGGGGATCTACCCCGCGGTCGATCCGCTCGACTCCACCTCCCGGATCCTGGACGCGCGGTATGTGGGCGAGGAGCACTACGCGGTGGCGCGGAGGGTCCAGGAGATCCTGCAGCGCTACAAGGACCTCCAGGACATCATCGCGATCCTCGGGGTCGACGAGCTGTCCGAGGAAGACAAGGTGACGGTGACGCGGGCGCGGAAGATCGAGCGGTTCCTCTCCCAGCCGATGTTCGTGGCGGAGCAGTTCACCGGCATCCCCGGGAAGTACACGCCGATCGACGAGACCATCGCCTCCTTCCGGGCGCTGGTCGAGGGCGAGTACGACCACCTCCCGGAGCAGGCCTTCTACATGGTGGGGGGCATCGAGGAAGCGCAGGAGAAGGCCAAGCAGCTCGGCAGCGCCGGCGAGGAGGGGTAGGGACCGACCGTGGCCACGCCCTACGACGTCGCCATCGTGACGCCCGAACGAGAGGTCTGGTCGGGCCGGGCCATCAAGATGACCGCCCGGGGGACGGAGGGCGAGGTGGGGATCCTGGCCGGTCATGCCCCCATGCTGATCGAGCTGGGCATCAGCCCGCTGTTCCTGACCACCGAGGACGGCGAGGAGATCGCCGCGGCCATCGACGGAGGTTTCCTCCACGTGATCAGCCAGGGGCTGGAGACCCGGGTCGACGTGCTGGCCGAGCACGCCGAGCTGGAGAGCGAGATCGACCTGGACCGGGCCAGGAACCAGCAGGCCGAGGCCGAAAGGCTGCTCATGGAGCGCGACAACGGGGCGGCCCTGGCGATGCTGGCCAAGGCCCGGGTGCGCGTCTCCCTGGCGGGCTGATCTACCTAATTTCAGGTGAAGTTGGCCGATTCGCCTACCGATGCTCTAAGTGAGACTTCTCGAAGGCGAGGGAGACCAATGGATGCTACGGCGGCCGCGCCCGGCGGCCCCGCTCATCGTGCTGCCGGCGTGACCGCGCCCGCTCTGGGCGGGAACAGCTCGCCGGACGGCGGAATGGCCGATCCCTTCCGCGCCGGCACGGAGCCCCTGGTCGTTGGCATCGACTTCCGGGCGATGGTCGAGCGCATCCCCGCGGTGACCTACGTCGCCGGCTTCGGCGAGTCCGGCCGGTGGCACTTCGTCAGCTCCTCCATCCAATCGATGCTGGGGTTCACCGTGGAGGAGTGGCAGGCCGACCCCGAGCTGTGGTTCAAGCAGATCCATCCAGAGGACCGCGGGCGGGTCCTCACCGAAGAGGCCGAGAGCAAGATGACCGGCGCCCTCCTGCCCTCCGAGTACCGGATGCTCACCCGAACCGGCGAGAACATCTGGGTCCGGGATGAGGCGGTCCTGGTTCGGGACGATTCGGGGCAGCCGCTGTTCTGGCAGGGGTTCATGATCGACATCACCCAGCGCAAGCTGACGGAACAGGCGCTGCACGAGTCGGAGGTCCGGTACCGGGGGCTGTTCGATCACGTCCCGGTCGGGCTGTATCGAACCACCCCGGAGGGACGGCTGGAGGACGGCAATCGCGCGCTCGCCCAGATCCTGGGGTACCCCTCGACCGAGGCGCTGCTCGAGATGGAAGCCGTGGATGTCTACCTGGACCCGACCGATCGCGAGCGGTGGCGGGAGATGCTGGAGGCCGAGGGCTCGCTGAACGACTGCGAGCTGCAACTCCGGCGGCGAGACGGATCCGTCATGTACGTGCGCGACAGCGCGCGCGTCGTCCGCGACGCCGAGGGGGCCGTCCTGTACTACGAGGGCGTGCTGGTCGACATCACGCAGCGCAAGCAGGCCGAATGGGAAGCCCGCCAGGCGCACCAGCAGCTCTCCTCGAAGGTCTACGAGCTGGAGCGGTTGAACCGGGAGATGTCGCTCATCAACGAGATGGGCGACATGCTCCAGAGCTGTCCGACCGCGGAGGAGGCCTACGCGGTCATGGCCCACTGGGCCGAGCAGCTGTTCGAGGGCCGGATCGGGGCCCTGTGCGTCATCTCGCCGTCGCGCAATGTGGTCGAGCCGGTGGCCGAATGGGGTGAATCGAGGATGGGCGAGCATGTCTTCGCGCCGGAGGACTGCTGGGCCCTCCGGGCGGGTCGGCTCCACGTCGTCGAGGACCCCCGGTCTCGGTTGGTGTGCGCCCACCTCTCGGACTCGTCGCCGGGCCCGTACCTGTGCGTCCCCATGATGGCCCAGGGGGAGGCCCTCGGCATCCTGCATCTCCAATCCGCGACCGCCGGGATGCCGGACGGCGTGGGCGATCGGTCCGCCGAGGCCCTGCGCCCACTGGCCGTCGCCGTGGCCGACCACCTGGCTCTGGCGCTGGCGAACCTGAAGCTGCGGGAGACGCTCCGTTCGCAATCCATCCGAGATCCACTCACCGGACTGTTCAACCGGCGGTACATGGAGGAGTCGCTGGATCGCGAGCTGCGCCGGGCGGACCGGCGCAACCAATCCCTCGGCGTGATCATGTTCGACCTCGATCACTTCAGCCGGTTCAACAACACCTTCGGCCACCAGGCCGGTGACCTCCTGCTCCAGGCCTTCGGCGAATTGGTTCGGAGCAAGGTCCGAGCCGAGGACATCGCCTGCCGCTACGGCGGGGAGGAGTTCACGCTGATCATCCCGGAGGCGGGCCTGGACGTGACGCTGGAGCGCGCCGAGCAGATCCTGGAGCTGGTGCGCAACCTGCACGTCGCCCATCGCGGCCAATCCCTCGGCGCCGTTACCATGTCGGCGGGCGTTGCCGCCTACCCGCTGCATGCGAGGACCGGCGAGAGCCTGATCCGGGCGGCCGACACCGCCCTGTACATCGCGAAGGGGGCCGGACGGGATCGGGCGATCGTGGCCGAGTTGGACGACCCCTCCTTCGCCGCCGACGACGTCGCCTGAAAGCCCCTTGACCCCGGGAACCGGCTGAGCGGAGAATCCGCTCGCCCGGACGCTGTCCTGCCGGGCTGCGCTCCGGGAGGGGGGAATGTCGGAGCAGGAGGCCGTTGCCTACTGCACCCGTTGCGGCTCGGCGCTGCGAGACGGCGCGTGCCCGATCCACGGCGTGCCCCTCGAGAGCATCGAGGCGACTCCGCCCGCCGACCCCACTCCTCGCCCGATGTTCCGAGGTCGTCGGATGGTCTGGCCGCTGCTATTGGCGGTCCTCGTCGCGACCAACGCCCTCACGTGGTTCAGCCTTCGAGGGGAGATCAGGTCGGTCCGGCGATCCTCCGAGGTGGCGGCTTCGGACGCCGCGGCCCGACTCGATGCCGAGAAGGCGTCGGCTGAGCGGCTCGATCGCCGTTTGACCGACGTCGAGAGCGGGGCCGACTCGCTGGCGGGCAAGGTGGGCACGCTGGAGGACGCGTTCGGCCGGATCCCCGATCCCGTCGCGCTGATCAAGGCCGCGCGCGGCTCGGTCTTCACCGTGTTCGCCGGGCCGTACGAGGGGTCGGCGTTCGCCATCGGTTCTTCCGGCGGACGGACGCTCCTGATCACCAACTTCCACGTCGTCGCCGCGAACTGGAACGCTGGGCGCCACAGCGCGGCGGTCGTCCAGGGCGACGACAACTTCACCGGCCGCATCGAGAAGGTCCACCGGTCCGACGACCTCGCACTGCTCTCGATCTCGGGCGACTACGAACCGCTGGTCGCATTTACGGATCGCGTGGAGGTCGGCGATGCCGTGATCGCGCTGGGATCGCCGTTCGGGCTGGAGGGGACGGCCAGCACCGGCATCGTCTCGTCGGTGCGCGACGGGTACGTCCAATTCTCCGCGGCCATCAGCCCGGGCAGCAGCGGCGGTCCGCTGCTGGACGCCCACGGACGCGTGATCGGCGTCAACACGGCCAAGGTCTCGGGTTTCGGAGCGGAGGGTCTGTCCTTCGCCATCCCCATCGGCGTGGCGTGCGATGGGCTCGTGAGCTGTTGAGAGGAGGCATCATGGAGTGTCCGCAGTGCGGCAAGGACGTCGAGGCCGGCTGGATCTTCTGCCGGTGGTGTGGGCACGAGCTTGCGGAATCGACGGTCTCGTCGGCCGCGAGGGCGGCCGATGCGCCCATGGGTGAACCGACACGCCCCGACGTCATCACCCTGCACGACGACCCCGCGACGGCCGAGCTGTCCGCGCCCGTCCAGGTTTCCACGACGGAAGCGGAGCCGACGGAGGATCTCCGCGTCCTGGACGAACCGACCCCGGCCGTCTCGACGTCGAGCGACGTGACGGCCCCACTGCAACACGTCACGACGTTCATGCAGTCGCCCCCAGCGCAGAAGCGTCCCCGGCCCCTGGTCGCCATCCTCGCGTGGGTCGTGGCGGTCCTGGCGCTGGTCGCGGCCGTCCTGACCTTCGTGTCCCGCAGCGGCATCTCGAACACGCTGGCGTCCACCAGGGCGGAGCTGTCGTCGACGAAGGGGGACCTCGCCTCCACCAGGTCGGACCTGGAGGCCACGAAGAAGGCGCTCGCGGACAGCCAGTCGAACGCGCAGAGCCTCGATCAACAGGTCGATTCGCTGTCCGCCGCGAAGGCCGACGTCGAGTCCGACCTCCAGGCCGTCCGGGACAAGAACGCGTCGCTGGAGAAGAAGGTCGACGCATGCCAGGAGATGCTCGAGGTCTCGGCGCAGGCGGCGCAATCCGGGAACGTCTCCGATGCCCAGTACGCGAAGTTCACCTCGGACGTGCTCAAGTGCTACGGGAAGTTCCCGGACTGGCTCGGCTTCTGATCTCTGTGTTCCTTGTGGAGGCGCGCCGCATGGTGGCCGGGCCAGGCGGCCGCCGCCACTAGAATCCAGGGCATGGATCGACTCCTGGTCACCGGGGGCCAGCGTCTGTCGGGGACCGTCCGCGTCAACGGGGCGAAGAACTCGGCGCTGAAGCTCATGGCCGCCTCGCTGCTGGCCGAGGGCACCACGGTCGTCGAGAACGTCCCCCGGATCGTCGACTGTCTGACCATGGCCGAGGTGCTGGAGCACCTCGGAGCCAAGGTCGCGTGGAAGGATTCCACGCTCACGATCGACACGACCGGGGCCACCGGTGTGGAGACTCCGTACGAGCTGGTTCGAAAGATGCGGGCGTCCATCATTGTGCTGGGCCCGCTGCTCGCACGACACGGTCGTGCTCGGGTGGCCATGCCGGGCGGATGCAACATCGGGTCCCGGAAGATCGATCTGCACCTCAAGGGCTTCGAGCGGATGGGTGTCGAGTTCTCCTCGGTGCACGGCTACCTCGAGGCGGTGACCAACGGGCTGCACGGCGCCTTCGTGACGCTGGACTTCCCGAGCGTGGGCGCGACCGAGAACCTCCTCATGGCCGCGGTGGGAGCGTCGGGCAGGACCGTCATCGAGAACGCGGCGCGCGAGCCCGAGATCCAGGACCTGGCGGCCATGCTCACGGAGATGGGCGCCAAGATCGAGGGCGCGGGGACGACGGCGATCGAGGTGGAGGGAACCGACGGGTTCATGGCGGTGCGCCACCGGACCGTGCCGGATCGCATCGAGGCCGGGACGTTCGCCATGGCGGCGTGCGTCACGCAGGGTGACGTGCTGATCGAGGACATGCGAGCCGACCACCTCGACCTGGTCCTGGACAAGATGGTCGAGCTGGGCGCGAAGGTCGAGATGGAGGAGGCCGGGTTGCGGGTGTCCATGGCAGGGAGGCCGCTGGCCGTGGATCTGGTGACTCTGCCGTATCCAGGGTTTCCGACGGATCTCCAGCCGCAGATCATGTCGGTGCTTGCGGTGGCCCGGGGCACCTCGATCATCACGGAGAACGTGTTCGAGAGCCGATTCATGTTCGTGGACGAGCTGAACCGCATGGGCGCGGACATCCGCACGGAAGGCCACCATGCCGTGATCCGGGGGGTCGAGCGCTTGTCGGCGGCCCCGGTGCGAGCCCTGGACATCCGCGCCGGGGCGGCCATGATCGTGGCGGCCCTCGCCGCCGACGGGACGACGGAGATCCACGACCTGTACCACGTGGACCGCGGCTACGAAGGTTTCGATCAGCGCCTGGCCTCCCTCGGCGCCGATATCCGCCGCGAACGCGAACCCTCGCTCTCGTCCGCGACGGCGTGACCCGAGCCCGCGCAGCGCTTCTCCTCGTCGTGGTTGGTGGGTCCCTGATCGCACTCCCGAGGAAAGCGCCAGCCGCGAGCCAGTCCAGCAGCGACCGGCAGGCATACGTGTTCGTCATCGGTGGCGTGTCGTTCGAGGAGATGTTGTCCGCTCTCCCGTTCCGGGAACTGGCCAGGGCGGGAGGGACCGGGCTCATGACGACGAAGACCTCCGCCTCCGGCGTAGCGGCGCAGTTCGCCGCCGTGGGAAACGGAGCCATCGGGCTGGGAGTTGGAACCCCAACCCTGCTTGCGAAAGAGCTCCGCCGGTCCGGCTTGGCGTATTGCGAGGCTGCGGGCGCAGGGCCGTTCAGCATCCTTGCTGACCCGCAGACGCCTGACTGCCTGGGCGTGTCGGATCCGTCCATCGTGGTGTTCAGGGCGGGGGAATATGCCCCGGTCCAAGCGCGTGACCGGGTCATCGACGGCCTCCGCGGCGGTTTCGGCTCCATCTTGCTCAACGACATTCCGGCCCTCCCCGACCGCGAGACCATGGTGCTGGTGGTGGATCCCTCTCGTTCGGGCGCGATGGACGCCGTCGGCGACGAGGTCACCCCGGTGCTCATGGCCATCGGGCGTCCGAGTGGACTGTTCTCGTCATCCGGATCGACGCGCGGGCTCACGTCGGACACCACGCGGCAGGACGGGTTGGTGGCGAATGTGGACGTGGCGCCGACGATCCTCGACTTCTTCGGCATCCCGATCCCGAAGGGGAT
>JBIOYQ010000191.1:0-6234 GCA_044870295.1 Actinomycetota bacterium | reverse complement strand
TAGGAGCGGCGCAACCGCTCACTCGGGAAACTCCCGGTGGGAAAAGGGCCTTCGGGTAGACTGCCTATCTCGCCGAGGAGGACGTCCATCGCCATGAAGGTGAAGAAGGCGGTCATCCCAGCGGCCGGTCTCGGGACCCGGTTCCTGCCGGCCACCAAGTCCCAGCCGAAGGAGATGCTCCCGGTCGTGGACAAGCCCGCCATCCAGTACGTGGTCGAGCATGCCGTGGGGGCCGATCTTCGCGACATCCTGATCATCACCGGTCGGGGCAAGCGCACCATCGAGGACCACTTCGACCGTTCCTTCGAGCTGGAGTTCCACCTCGACCAGACCGGCAAGCACGACGAGCTCAAGCAGGTCCGCGAGATCTCCGAGATGGCCTCGATCCACTACATCCGGCAGAAGGAGCCGCTGGGTCTGGGAGCCGCCGTGGCCTTGGCCGAGGACCACGTGAACGGCGAGCCGTTCGCCGTCCTGCTCGGAGACGACATCATCACCTCGGGCAACCTGCTCCGTGAGCTGCTGGGGGTCTACGACACGTACGGCCGCAGCGTGATCGCGGTCAAGGAGGTCCCGCGCCAGGACATCTCCCTGTACGGCTGCGTGGAGCCCGAATTCGTTTCCGACAACCTGGTCCGAGTGCTCAAGATCGTGGAGAAGCCCCAGCCGGACGATGCGCCGTCGAACCTGGCGGCGATCGGGTACTACGTGCTCACGCCGGAGATCTTCGACGCGCTCCGCGAGACCGCGCCCGACAAGGCTGGCGAGGTCCAGCTCACGGACGCCATCAACCTGCTCGCCCACCAGCAGGCGGTGTACGCGTTCGTGTTCGAAGGCATCCGGTACGACATCGGGAAGAAGCTCGACTACCTGCGGGCCACGGTCGAGATCGCCCTCGACCGGGAGGACCTGGGGCCGGAGTTCCGCGCCATCCTGGCCGAGCTGGTCCAGCGAAAGAAGCTGTTGTAGCCATGGTCGGACCCGGCGAGCGCAGGCACTCGACCGACGTCTCGGAGGACCCGGACGTGCACACCGGAGAGGGCGGCATGTCCCATCACGATCACGACCACGGTCCCGACGACCAGGAGATGCGCCAGGTCGACCAGGTTCGCCGGGGCATCCTGGAGCGAATCCGTCCGCTGGCCGCCATCGACCTCCCGTTGCAGGAAGCCTGGGGTTGCGTGCTGGCCCAGGACGTCGTGGCGGAGGGCGACATCCCGTCGTTCGCGTCCTCGGCCATGGACGGGTTCGCCGTCCGAGCCTCGGACATCGCGGCAGCGTTGGTTGACGAGCCGGTCACCCTTCGGATCGTGGGGCGTGCGCCGGTCGGGGAGCAGCCCGACGTCACCGTAGGAGGAGGCGAGGCCGTCCGCATCGCCACCGGTGCACCCGTGCCGTCGGGCGCCGACTGTATCGCCCCCATCGAGCACTGTGTCGTCCAGGGGGACCAAGTCCTGGTCCTGCGAGCCTTCCCGGAGGGGCGCAACGTCCGTCCGGTCGGGCAGGACGTGGCGGCGGGCCAGGTCCTGGTGCCCGAAGGCCGGCGGCTGGCGTCGCCGGAGCTGGGGATCCTTGCCAGCTCCGGATACTCGTCCGTGCTGGTCTATCCCCGGGCCCGCGTGGTGATCATCTCGACGGGCGACGAGCTGGTGGATCCGGGCCGGGCCGCGCCATTCGGCAAGGTCCGCGACGCCAACTCCTACACGCTGTTCGGCGCGCTCCGCGACGTGGGGGCCATTCCCTATGTCGCCGGGATCGTTCGCGACGACCCCGACGTGCTGAAAGACGAGGTTCTGGCGCTGGTGGCCCGGGCCGACTGCTTCATCAGCTCCGGCGGGGTCTCGGTGGGCGAGCGCGACGTGGTGAAGAAGGCCTTCTTCCGCCGCGGCGAGATCGACTTCTATCGTGTGGCGATGCAGCCGGGGATGCCACAGGGCTTCGGGATGATCGACGACACGCCGTACTTCGGTCTGCCCGGGAACCCGGTCTCGGTCTTCGTCTCCTTCGAGGTGTTCATCCGTCCCGCCCTGCTCAAGATGATGGGTCGGCGGGACATCTTCCGGCCCGAGATCTGGGCCGTGCTGGAGGGGGAGATCACCGGCCCGCGCGAGAAGGTCATGTTCGCGCGAGTGAAGGTGTGGCGGGAGGGTGGTCAGTGGCGCGCGGCAAGTACGGGGCCGCCCGGCTCGAACCTGCTCGGGACGGTGACCCGAGCGAACGGCCTGGCCGTGATCCCCGTGGGGACCGAGACCGCCCCGGCGGGCTCGCGGGTGAGGGTCATGCTCTTCCGGGCGCTGGAAGAGGAGAAGTGAGGGCCCGCACGTGACCGAGGCCTCCCGGATGGTCGAGGTCGGTGACAAGGCCATCACCGATCGCGAGGCGGTTGCCGAGTGCACGATCCAGATGACACCTGAGGCGTGCGCGGCGCTGGTGGCGGGGACGTCGAAGGGCGATCCGCTGGAAGCCGCCAAGGTGGCCGGCCTCATGGCGGCGAAGCGAACGCCCGATCTCCTGCCCTTCTGTCATCCGCTGGCGCTGACGGGAGCGTCCGTGGTGCTGGATGCCCGGCCGGAAGCGGGCACGATCCGAATCGAGGCGAAGGTGCGCGCCTTCGATCGCACGGGCGTCGAGATGGAGGCGCTGACGGCGGCGGCCGTCGCCGCGCTGTGCCTGTACGACACGGCCAAGGCGTTCGATCGCTCGGCGGAGATCAACGGGCTCCACCTGGTGGCCAAGTCGGGAGGCAAGAGCGGCTTCTACCAGCGAGAACACGCCGATCCGGAGGGATAAGCCTCGACCACACGTCGAGGGGATCGTGGTGCACGTCGCGACGCCGCCCTGAGAACAGCAGTCTGTAGCGAACAATGAACGTCACAGCAATCGATTCCAATTGCTTCATAAGAACCTTCGTCCTCTGGTTTCAGTTGGGAAAGTTCTTGGACAAAAAGATCGGCATGTCATTGAGCCGCTAGATATTGGGTGCTAGCGTGCAGTTCCAGCCCATATGTTGTGGTCGGTCCGGGGCTCGACCGCGGGAGGGGCTGATGATCGGTTGGCTTTTGGTCACGGCTTTCGGCATCATCTGGATCACCTTCTTGCTTCCCACGTGGCGTCGCTCGCCGACGTCAACCGTGGAGCAGTTCGAGGAGAGGATGAGCTTATTGGCTGAAGCGAACAGGGCTACGCCCGGACGATGGGTCCTGGTGCCGAAGAAGGGGCACCGGTTCCTTGGACCCCAGGATCGGCAGCGCGCGCGACTGCGGCGTCGGCGCAAGTTCCTGTTCGTGGCCCTCCTCGACCTCATCGGCCTGACCCTGATCATGGGGTTGTTCCAACCCCTGCGAGCCATGCTGGTGCTCACCGCCGTTCTGTGCGGGGTGCTCGTCCTTTACGTGGGGCTGCTGCTGCGCTTCCGCCTGCTCGAGGGCCGGGTTGACGCAACGAGTGAGGTGCGGATCGGCGCGTACGCGGAGCACGGCAACGACCACCGTGCGTATGCCAACGGCAACGGTCAGAGCGTGTCTGTCGGTGCGAACGGCAACGGACATGCCAACGGGAACGGCAACGGGTCGGGGAATGGCAACGGCAACGGCCACCATGACATCGTGGACGAGGGCTACCTTCCGATGACCCGATACCTGGGCGAAGGCGCCATCCAGATCGTGGACGAGGACGTCCACGTGATCGTCCGTCGGTCCGACGAGATCGATCTCCGGGCCCTGCGCGCTGCCAACGGCTCCTCGGCGGAGTAAGTGGACCTCGGTCCACTCGCGGAAGACTTCCAGCGGCGGCTGGAGCGGACCACCGCCGGTCGGGAGAAGGCCCTGGCGGCGGCCAGGCGATCCATCCGCGCCTCCGCCAATGCCATCCGGGCCATCCACCGAGGCGACTTCGATCAGGCGTCTCTCCTGATGGAGGAGTCCAGGGAGGCCATCGCCTCGGGCCGCGAGGCGGTGCGCGACACCCATCCGGAGGTGTACTTCGCCGGGTTCCTGCAGGATGCCCAGAAGGAGTACGCGGAGGCTCGTCTGAGCCAGGCGCTGGTGACCGGGACGGAGGCCCCGTCACCGGATGACCTCGGGGTCGAGCTGGCTCCCTACCTGAACGGGATGGCCGAGACCATCGGTGAGGGGCGCCGTGCCGTCCTGGACCTGCTCCGGGCGGGGCGGGTCGAGGACAGCGAGCGCATCCTCCGGTCCATGGAGGACATGTATTTCGTCCTGGTCTCCATCGACTTCCCGGACGCCATCACCGGGCACCTTCGCCGCTCCACGGACGTGGCCCGGGGCATCATGGAGCGGACCCGCGGCGACCTCTCGATGTCCCTTATCCAGCGGGACCTCCAGCAGGCCCTGGAGCGGCACGCCCAGATGGTGGAGGAGAACGCCGAGCCGTCAGACGATCCGTAGGACGTCGAGGAAAGCCAGCGCCAGCTCGTCGTCACCCTCCAGGGTGATCGTCCCCTCTCTCACCAGATCCCGCAGCGAGCCCCGCCCGGCCGCGGCCATGATGAACGCGGGCGCCGGCGCCGAGATCCGCACGTCCGCCGGGCTTTGTTCGACCCTCTCGGCCCCAGACTCGCCCGATCCCAGGTCGTACCGCCATGGGGCGACGGGGGCATCCTTCAGGGCCACGGCGATGCTGCCCGACTGCCCTCGGAGCAGCGGAACCGTGTTGACGGCGAGAGCGATCAGTAGGACCTCGGCGGCGGGGGCGACGTCCACGTCCTCGTCGGGAAGCCCGAGCGCGCGACGGATGTCCTGGCGGTGTATCCACTCGTCATAGGCCCTGGTCGAGATCAAGAGTCCCAACGGCCCACGGCCCAGGAACATGGGGACGCGAACCCGGTACGTCCACGAGGGGATGATCCCGAACAGGCGAGACAGCCGGCGCCCCCACCGCTCCAGGCCCGCCACCAGCTCGGGGATCGGGCGGTCCGCCCACTTCGGGACCTGGCGATCGTTCCACCGCTCGATCCGCTCGGCCGACGCGAACACCTGGGGCAGGTTCGCACCCAGGACGGAGGCGCGATCCGTGGTGATCAGATGGGCGAGCACCTCACGGACCCGCCAGCCGGGCGTCGCCTCCACCTCGAACTGTTCGGGTCCGAAACTCCGGATCAGCGTCAGGGTGCGTCGCCGCTCCGCCTCGGTGGCCCTGACGATCTCGTCCTTCGTCACGACGGCTCGGTCACGACTCCCCGGGCATGGGCGGGATGGGCTGGGTCGGGTCGGCGCCGGCCGGTCCGGTCTCCTGGCCGGGCATCCGGGAGGGGGGCGGCGGTGTCGGCGCCTCCAGGAGGACCCGTCGCCGCTCCAGGAACTCTTCGCGCGAGATCTCGCCCCGGGCGTACCGCTCTTCCAGAGTGCGGAGGGCCGGCGGTTCGCCGAACCGGTGCTGCAGGCCGGGCAGCTCGTGACGCAGGAGCACGACTGCCACCACCACGATCGCCACCACGAAGGTCAAGTTGAGCAGCCCCCACCACCACGAGCCGCCGCCTGGACCCCACCACCAGAACATGGCTACCCGGCCCTGGTGAGGTCGGTGCGGATCTGGGCCAGATCGTCCGCGGAGATCTCGCCCTTGGCGAACCTCTCTTCGGCGATGCGGACCGCCGGCGAGACCCGGCCTCGAGGAGAGGTGACGGCGCCGCGCTCGCCACGCGGCAGGACGATCCACAGGACGCCGTAGAGCAGGATCCCCGGCCCCATGATGGCCAGGAGGACGAAGGCGATCCGGACCAGGGTGGGGTCGATCCCGAAGTACTCGGCCAGTCCGCCGCACACGCCGGCGATGCGCTTGTCGGCCTCCGAACGAGTCAGTCTGCGACCGTCCATCTGACCATGCTCTCCTACCCGATCACGGTCGGTCAAAGCGTGCGATCGCGTCAGCCACCTCTGTTACGCTGAGATTTCCCGGGGGGTGTAGCTCAGCCCGGTAGAGCGCTGCCTTCGCACGGCAGAGGCCAGGGGTTCAAATCCCCTCACCTCCACTGCGGTCGTGGCCGACCACTGGCCATATCCATCGAAGGGGTCCCGCTTCATTCGCCTCGGGCCAGGTCAAGGGCCTCTTCGATCGTGAGGCTGCTCCCGATGGCTGACGCCTCGGCGAGGTCGGCCGCTGAGAGCTCCGCCCGCGCCCGGTCGACGAACTCGCGGCCGGGCGTCTCCTCCGAGTAGACGTTCACGATGCCCTCCTGCGCGGCATAGCCCTCGGCTGCGGCCGCGATCGTCG
>JBIOYQ010000190.1:0-41238 GCA_044870295.1 Actinomycetota bacterium | reverse complement strand
GCCGTCGAACCCGGAACCCACGTAGACGACGCCGTTCACCACCGTGGGCGAGGACGATGGCTCGGCAGTAGAGGTTTGGATTGGGGCACTCCAGAGGGTGGCCCCGTTGCCGGCATCCTGGGCGCGTACCGAGTCCATGTCTCGCGTATAGACGACACCGTTGGTCACCGTCACTGCTGCGCGCGAATCCGTTCCAACGTTCGTTCGCCAGAGGTTCGCTCCGGTCGCGGCATCGAGCGCGACCACCTGACCCGAAAAGTAGCCAGCGGCGTACAAGACGCCATCGATGACGGCAGGGGCGGTCACGGGCGCCTGGAGGAGGTGCGTCCACTTCTCCTCCCCGGTCGACGCGTCCAGCGCGCGGACCGCGAATGGTCCGCCCGAGTTGGTGCTGTAGACCACCCCGCCGGCCACGGTCACAGCTGCATCACTCCATGCGCCGAAGGCTCGCCAGAGCTCCGTTCCAGTCCCAGCATCCAGCGCGTACAGGTAGGCGCCTCCCGAGGCGTAGACGACACCTCGGGCCACGGTGGTGGCGGCCCAGTAGGCCGAGGTCGAGCCGCCGGTGAAACGCCACAGCTCGTCACCGGTGGTGGCGTCCAGCGCATAGAGATTCTTGGCCCCTTGCACGTACACGACACCGTCGACGACTGCCGGCGTGGCGACGCCGCCTCCTCTCGAATTGAACGTCCAGAGCTTATGACCGGTCGATGCGTCGAAGGCGTAGACCCGAAATCCGTAGTCGCCGGCGTACACGACCCCGTGGACGACTTCCACGGCGTTCACCACGTACCTCGCCGTATCGGCCGACCAGAGCTGGGTTCCCGTCTCAGCGTCGATTGCGGCGACGCCGTACCCCGAGCCGACGTAGACCACACCATCAACAACCGCCGGAGGCGAATTGATCACGCCGTCGGTCTCCACTGTCCATTGAAGGGTGAGCTGCGAGACGTTCGAAGGGTCGAGGATCGTCTCGGAAGGGTTGACGCGGTTGTTGGCCCCATTCATGTGGAACCCATGCCAGTTGACCAGCTGGAAGGTCGACTCGCGCGGGACGGCCGCCCGAGCAGCTGAGGGAAGTGCCACGAGAGCAATGAGGACGCCGAGCAGTGGCCTGAGAGGCCGTCTGGGCATCGCGGGGCTCCTTTCGGGCTCGAGACGCGGAAGCATACTCCGCGTACGGTCCTCGGCCCTTGTCGAGGACGGCCCTTCCCGATCGTCGTTAAGCTGGATCCTGCTCATCGAGAAGGGGGACGACCATGGGATTCCCGGTGACCTGGTTCGAGATCAACACGGCCGACCCGGAGAAGACGGCGGGCTTCTACAGGGAACTGTTCGGGTGGCACACCGAAGCTGTGCCGGACGCCGACTACATCCTGATCGACACACACAGCAGGTCCTACGAAGGGACCAATGGGATCAACGGCGGCCTGGGTCTGACCCAGGGCGGCCAGCCCGCGGCCACGACCGTCTACGCCGAGGCTCCGGACATCCAGTCGGTCCTGGACAAGGCCGAGTCTCTCGGCGCCACGGTGGTCTTGCCGGTGACCGAGTCCATGGAGGTGACCTTCGCCTTGATCGCCGACCCGTTCGGCAACGTCATCGGCCTGGTCCAGGGCGATGGCAGCACGCGCGTGTCGAGCGGCGAGAACCCGCCGGTGACCTGGTTCCAGATCGACGCGGCCGATGCTCGGGGGGCGTGGTCGTTCTATCGCGACCTGTTCGGATGGTCGATCGAGGAAGGCTCCAGCGGCCAGACCGTCCATGGGAACGTAGAAACGGGATCAGGCCAGGGAATCTCGGGCGGCATCGGACAGTCCTCGAGCGGGGTGCCGATCGTCACCGTCTACGCTCAGGTCGACGACCTGGCCACGTACCTGCGGCGAGCTGAGTCGCTCGGCGCGACGACCATCCTGCAGCCGATGCCGGTGGGCGGGGACACGTCGATCGCGGTGTTCGAGGATCCCCAGGGCGTCGCGTTCGGGTTGTTCGTCCACCAGCACTGATCACGCCGGATCGCGGAAGCGGATCCGTTTGTGCGTGCCGTCGCAGAACGGCTTGTTCCGCGACCCGCCACACCGACACAGGGTGACCCGGTTGCGAACCTCGTAGGTCGTGCCGTCGGCCGCCTCGATGGGGATGCGGCCTCGCACCCAGTAGGGGCCGTCGTCGACCACGCCGATCTCCTGCGGCAGCTGCTCCTCGTCGAAGGTGGTGGCCTCGGGGAACAGCAGCGCGAGCCGCCCGGAGGGGCATCGCCGCACCATCGCGACGAATCGCGCCTGGGCAGCCGGGTCGTCGCTGGCCTCGGCCAGCGTCCACACGTCGGTGTCGACCGCCTCGCAGAACGCCGCTCCGGCGCAGAGCGACGGATCGTCGATCAGCCTGACCGGATCGTTCCCCATGACGAAGGCGCGATCCGCGTAGGCCGTCCGAGGCGCGGTCTCCGTGCCGTCGAACCCCTCGTCGCGCTCGCTGCCGTCGCAGAACGGCATGGTGCGGGAGGCGCCGCACCGGCACAGATCGTACGTGGCGTCGTGGTCCAGCTCGGGGCCGCGGTCCCACGCCACGCGGTCGCCGTTCCCGTCGGCGACGGGCCGCATGCGCGCCAGTGCCGCACCAGTTACGCGGTACGGACCGTCTGGCTGGACCCGGATCCTCGGTTCCCCCTGGTCGGTCATGGATTCGACTCTACCGGGGTGCTGCCGCTTTCCATGGGGACGAACGTGGGGAGGCCGGTCAGTTCGAGCACCGCCCGGATCGGCGATCGCTCCGGCACGATCACTCGGACGGGATGGCGGCGGTCGCGCAGCCGCTCCGCCAGGACGAACAGCATCTGCACCCCGGCGCTGTCGAGGTACGTGGTGGCCGAAAGATCCACGGTGACCGCGGGAGTGTCGTTGCTCATGCGCTCCTCGATGGTCGCCAGGAGGCGGGCCGCGTTCGAGATGTCGATCTCGCCTCGGACGTAGACGGTCCAGGCCTCGTCGCCCGGCTCGATCTCAACGTGTGCGAGCTCGCTCATCGGTCCTTGCTCCCAGCCGGCGGCGCATGCGGACCTCGGTCCCGTCCGGCCCACTTCGAATGTCGACCGAGTCCATGAGCTGGCGGATCAACGGGATGCCGTGCCCGCCGCCGCCCGAGGAGGTCGATCGCCACTTGCCCGAGTCGCGAACGACCAGCTCGACCTGGCCGTCCTCCACCGCCAGGTCGATCTCCAGCACGTCCTGCCTGGCGGCGAAGGGGTGCTGGATGGCGTTGGAGCAAGCCTCGCCGCAGGCCACCAGGATCTCGTAGCTCTCCTGGCGGTCGGCGTCGATCTCCCGGAGCCACCGTCGCAGCGTATGGCGAAGCGGCGCCAGCGATCGGGGCTCGGCCGGGACCCGGAGGTGGAGCGGCCGGCCCGCCAGCGGGATCGGCTGCAGGACCAGCAGGGCGATGTCGTCCTCGACGTCCTCCTCGACCATGGTCGTCAACAGATGGTCGGCCAGGGACTCCAGGTCCTCGGTGGGCCCCGATGCCGCGACGCGGAGCCGCTCCAGGCCGTCGCGCAGTGACACCCCCCGCCGTTCGATGAGCCCGTCCGTGAACACGACCAGCGTCGAACCGGGGCTCAGGCGAGCCGTGGACTCGGTGTGCTGGGCGTGCGGCATGGTGCCGAGCGGCGGCGACACCGCTTCCTCCAGGAACAGCGCCTCGCCTCCCGGCGCGATCACCAGGGGCGGCGGGTGGCCCGCGTTGGCGAACACGAGCAGCCCGGAGTCCGGGTCGAACACCAGGTAGACCACCGTGGCCATGTCCGGGATGCCGAGGGCTCGAACGAGCTGTTGCATCCGGGCCACCACCTCGCCGGCCGACTCGGACTCGATGGCGTAGGCCCGCAGGGCCATCCGGAGCTGCCCCATGGTGGCGGCCGCCCGCAACCCGTGGCCGGCGATGTCGCCGATGGCGATGCCCAGGCGACCGTCGGGCAGGGCGACCACGTCGTACCAGTCGCCGCCGATGTCGGCGTCCTTGGTGGCGGGCACGTACCGCGCCGCCAGGGTGATGCCCGGCACCTCGGGCAGCCGCTCGGGCAAGAGGCTCCGCTGGAGGGTCTCCGCGATGCGGTGCTCGCGCTCGGCCCGCTTGTCCTCGGTGATGTCCTGGACGGTCCCGACCATGCGCACCGGCGTCCCCTCGGAGTTGAAGTGGACCCGGGCGGTGCCCCGCAAGACGCGTTCGGACCCGTCGCTCCGGACGATCCGGTACTCGGCCGGGGCCGTCGAGAAGTCTTTCCCGTGGGCCAGGTGCGCAGCGACGTTGTCCCGGATCCGCTCGAGGTCCTCCGGCACCACCAGCTCCGTGGCCCGCTCGAAACTGACGGGGAACTGCTGGGGCTGGTAGCCGTGGATGCGGTACATCTCGTCGGACCAGGTGACCTCGTCCTCCTGGACCAGCCACTCCCAGCTGCCGATCCGTGCCACCTGCTGGGCCTCGGCCAGCTGACGTTCGCGTTGCCGGAGCTCCGCGGTGCGCCGGCGAACCCGGTCCTCCAGTTCGATGGCGGCGCCCTCCAGGGCGTCCCGGTCGCGCATGCGCTCGGTCACCAGAGCGGCGAACCCGAACGAGGTCAAGGCCACCGTGGCGTTGAAGGCCTGCAGCAACAGCATGGTGGAGAACAGCGTCCGGTCGTCGAACGCGGCCCAACCGTGCGCGGCGGCCCACGTGGCGATGCCGGTCACGACCAGCGCGGCAGGTGCGGCCACCCGAAGCTGGAACCGCCAGGCCGCCCACCCCACCAAGAGGAGGAGGAGGAATAGCAGTCCGTGCGGGTTCCTCGAGACGGCCACGGTCACCGCCGCGAGGGCCACCAGGAGCACGACCGCCTCGGCTCGCCGCGACCACGTGGTGGGGCGGCGCTGCTGCATGACCAGCAGGCCGAGCAGGAAGGGCGCGACGACCAGCACGCCCATGGCGTCGCCCGTCCACCACACCGCCCATGCCGAAGCGAACCGGTCTGAGGGGATGGCGTTCCACACCACCAGCGTGGTCGCCCCGATGGTGGCGCTGATCAGCATGCTGAGCAGGGAGGCGAACACGACCGCGGCCGCGTCGCGCAGGCGGTCGATCTCGGGATGGAAGTCCAGCCTGATCAGCAGCTCGGCCGCCACCAACGGCGCGAGCGTGTTACCTGCAGCCGTGACCGTGGCCGCCAGGGGATCGGGCGTGATCGGCAGGTTCACCAGGAACGCGGCCGCCGCGACGCTCGGCCAGACCCTCCGCCCCAACAGGAGGAACGCCACGACCGCGATGCCCGTCGGCGGCCACAACGGTGTGACATTCCGCTCGATCAGGGCAAGGCGAAGACCCAGCCGCGCCGCCAGGTAGTAGAGCGCTCCCACCATGAGGGCCTGGAGGACGAACGTGAGGAGCCCGGGCCGGCCTCGCAGCCTCCTCACCCCCTCGATGTCACGCATCGGTCGGGAAGGGTAACCCTTTGGTCAGAGCGGCGCTGACGGCGAGAGGAATTGCCGAAAGCCCATCCCCGCCCCCGCGCGTATTCCTTGTGGTGCCCTTCGTTTTCGGGAGATGTCCATGAAGCTTCGATGCGGTCGCATGCTGGTTGGTTCGGGATTGATCACGGTGTTGGTCATCGGCATATCGGTTGGCTTGCCGACGTCGGCCATGGCCGCGCAAGCGGCGTCGTGGACGGTCGTTCCCAGCCCGAATCCCAGTAGCCAGGCGAACTATCTGTCGGCCGTGGCCGCCGTCGCCCCCAACGACGTCTGGGCGGTCGGGGCCGAGTACCGGCCGATCTCCACGCCGGGGACTCTGACCGAGCACTGGGACGGAACCGCGTGGTCGCTGGTCCCGAGCCCCAACTTCAACCAGGGATACAACGAGCTGTACGGCGTGACGGCCATCTCCACGAACGACGTCTGGGCGGTGGGCTATCACAACATCGCGAACTACGGCAGTGAGAAGACCATGGCCCTCCACTGGAACGGCTCGGCTTGGTCCATCGTGCCGACCCGGAACATCGGACAGGACGCCAACGAGCTGTTCGCCGTGGACGGGGTGGCCTCCAACGACGTCTGGGCGGTCGGCTTCGGCCACAGCAGCAGCAACCAGGTGGGCGTTCCCCTGATACAGCACTGGGACGGCGTGAGGTGGTCGCTCTCCCGCACCCCGAACGTCGGCCGCGGGTTCTCCAGCCTTCACGGGGTCGTCGCCGTGGCCTCGAACGACGTGTGGGCGGTGGGAGCGCACGACGGGGCGACCCTGGTCATGCACTGGAACGGGACCGCCTGGTCGGTGGTTCCCAGTCCGAACGGCTCCCGGACCGACAGCGAGCTGTACGCGGTCTCCGCGACCGGCCCCTCCGACGTGTGGGCGGTGGGCGAGACCTCCAGCAACAACCGAGGCGACACGCTGGTCGAGCACTGGGACGGATCGGTCTGGACCGTGGTGGCCACGACCGACGGGACCAAGCCATTCACGTCGCTGAACGGCGTGACCGCGCTTGGACCGAACGACGTGTGGGCGGTGGGCGCCGACTACGATCCGCTCACGGTCTCGTACCGAACCTTCACCTCGCACTGGGACGGATCGGCCTGGACCGTGGTCCCGAGCCCGAATCCAAGCCCGGAGTACGACTACCTCAGCGGTGTGGCGGGATTTGCCGGGGGCGACGTGTGGGCCGTCGGCGCCGCGGACGAAGACACGCTCGTCATGCGGACCACGGACGGCTAGCTCTTCCCTCGGGTCCGCTTGCGGATCTCGTCGCCGAAGTCCGAGAACGTGGTCGACAGCGCGTCGCCGAAGGAACGCGCGGCCTGCTTGAGGCTGTCCTTCGTCTCGGGATCGCGCAGGGCGTCGCCCAGCGCGGTCAGGGCGTGGTCGAGCTCGTCGACGGCTTCCTTCACGGCGTCGCCGAGCGCCCGCTTGCGCTCCTCGGCTGCGGCTCCGGCCTCGGCTCCCAGCTTGCGGTAGTGGTCTCCGAACTTCCGCCCGACGTCGGAGAACCGGTCCCCGACCTCGTCCCACGCCTTCCTGGCGTCACGTCCGCCTTGCTCGTTGTCCTGCTCGCTCATGGCCCGTCCTTTCCTCTGCTCGATCGCTGGATGATCCACTCGAGGACGGCAGCGTAGTCCCGGTCGCCCCAACCGGCTTCCTCTGCCTCCGCCAGCCACGTCCGCGCCGCTCGCACCAGCCGCAGGTCGGTGCCCGATCCCGCGCCGGCTTCGAGGATGAGGTCCGCGTCCTTCCGGGCCAGCGACAGCGCGAACCGCGCCGGGTACTCCTCGCGCTCGATAGCCTGACGGCGCCGTTCGGCCTGGGCCGACAGCGGCGTTCGAGCCAGGACCTCGAAGGCGGTGTCCCTGGCCAGTCCGAGGCTGAGCGCGAGGGCGAGCGTCTCTCCGAGCAGGCCGATCACGCTCAGCAGGGACGCGTTCGCCACCAACTTGGCCGAGGCTCCTGCGCCCGTTGGCCCAACGTGGATCGGCGATCCCAGGATCGAGAGGAGCGGCATCCATCGCTCCGCGAGGTCGGGCGGCCCTCCCACGAAGATGTGCAGCTCGCCGCGTTCGACCTCGGCCAGGCTGCCCAGCACCGGGGCATCGAGCACCGCGGTGCCCTCGGGCAGGGTCGAAACCAGCCGCTCGATCGCGGCCGGCCCGACCGTCGACATCTCGATGTGCGTGGCCGATTGGTCCATGCCGGCGGCGGTCCCGTCCGGCCCTTCGGTGACGGACCGCAGGGCCGTCGGGTCGGCGACCATGGTGATGATGGCCTCGGCCTGTCGAGCCGCCTCAGCCGGACTCGATGCGGGCTTGGCACCGGCTTCGGCCAGCGACGACATCTTGTCGGGCGAGCGGTTCCACACGACGAGGTCGTGGCCGGCCTCGAGGAGCCGGTGCGCCATCCGCGACCCCATCCGGCCCAGCCCGATGAAGGCGATGGTGGTCATTGGTCGATCATGGCCGATCCGGCCGGGGGTCAGGACGCCCGCTTCAGGGAGCGGCGCTTCCGCGTGCTCTTCCGGGTCTTGGTCTTCGAGCTCGTCCGGGCGGATCGGCGAGGACCGCCCCGCGTGCCTCGTTGTCCGTTGCCGGATGCGGGCGCCGCCGGCCGCCGGCCCTGCTTCGTCGCCTCGATGCTCTGGCGCAGCGCCTCCATGAGGTCGGACACCCGAGTGGTCTCCGAAGACTCTGGCGCGGCGATCTCCTTCCCCTTGGCCTTGTCGCGGATGAGCTTCAGCACGCGCTCCCGGTACTCGTCGTGATATCGCGACGGGTCCCACTCGGCCGACAGCGTGCCGATCAGCTGCCGGGCCATCCTCTCCTGCCGGTCGTCGGTCTTCGCCCGCACCGGGAGGTTCTCGATCTCCGAGGGCTTCCGGATCTCGTCCGGGAAGTACAGGGTCTCGACGGCCAGCACCCCGCCCATTGGGCGGATCGCCACGAGGTACTCCTTCGTCCGCATCACGAACCGTCCGATGGCGACCTTGCCCTCGCTCTCCATTGCTGAGAGGAGGAGCGCGTAAGCCTTCTTGGCCCCGGCTTCGTCCTCGGGCGCCAGGTAATAGGTCTTCTCGAAGTAGATGGGATCGATCTCGCTCAGGTCGACGAAGTCGGCGATCTCGATGGTCCGGGTCTTCTCGGGGGCGAGGGACTGGAGCTCCTCTGGCGTGACGATCACGTATTTGCCCTTGTCGGCCTCGTAGCCCTTCACGATGTCCTGGTAGTCGACCTCCCGACCGGTGGTCTCCGAGACGCGCTTGTTGCGGACGCGTTGGTCCGTGCCAGCCTTGAACTGGTGGAACTGGATGTCCTTCTGCTCGGTCGCCGGGTACAGCTTCACCGGTATCGCGACGAGCCCGAAGCTGATGGCGCCGCTCCAGATGGCTCTTGGCATAGGGGGTTCTTTCCCGCGTGGGCTCTCCGCGAAGCAAGGGGAGGAGGGGATCTGCCCGGGCACTCCCGTCCATAGTTTCGTGGCCGACGAACTGTGATCGGGAGTCTCTTGAGGAGACTCCTCTTGCTCCTGCCGGGACCCTAGTGGCGTCGCCCACCGGCCGGTACGCTGTGGTCGATGGCCGCGTCATCCCTGTTCACCTGCGCGAACTGTGGAGCCGCCAATCCTCCCGGACCTGAAGGCCACCTGGTGGCTGGAGCGGATGGATCGAACCGCCACATCGAAACGCTCCGCCCTGGCATGAGTCGTCCCTCGGCATGAACGAGCTCACGCCCACCCTCCGGTCGTGGGCTTCCGACGTCGACCAGCAGACGATCGACCAAGCCCTCGTCGCGAGCCGCCTGCCGATCCTGGCCGGCCCGGTGGCCCTGATGCCCGACGCGCACCTGGGCATCGGCGCCACCATCGGATCGGTGATCGCCACCGACAGCGCCATCATCCCCTCGGCGGTCGGCGTCGACATCGGCTGCGGCATGATCGCGGTGGAGACGGACCGGCGCCTGGAGGACATCCCCGAGACGTTGCTGGCGCGCATCCTCGAGCAGTTCTCCGAAGGGATCCCGGCCGGCCTCGGGAAATGGCACCGGGATGCGAGCGAGGCGGCCATGGCCTGGCTGGTCCAGCACCCTCACTCCTTGAGTTCGGCGCAGGAGCAGCGGGCGCTCGTGCAGTTCGGCACCCTCGGGTCCGGCAACCACTTCGTGGAGCTCGCCGGCGACGAGCGAGGCGTGGCCTGGCTGGTGATGCACTCAGGATCCCGAGGAGTCGGCAACCAGCTCGCCCAGCACCACATCGAGCTGGCCAAGCGACAGGAGCAGGGGCTCGAGGACCCCGACCTCGCGTACTTCCTCCAGGGAACGCCGCAATTCGAGGCCTACGTCCGCGACATGCTGTGGGCTCAGGAGTATGCGATGGCGAATCGCCAAGCCCTCATGACGGCGGCGCTCGGGGCGTTCGGCCGGCTGACCGGCGGGAAGCAGGTCACCTCGATCAACTGCCATCACAACTACGCGGCGCTGGAGACTCACGACGGGCGCGAGATGTGGATCACGCGGAAGGGTGCCATCAGGGCCAGGAGCGGTGATCTGGGCGTCATCCCGGGCTCGATGGGGAGCAAGTCCTACATCGTCCGTGGGCTGGGGAACCCGCTGTCCTACCAGTCGTGCTCCCACGGCGCCGGCCGTCGGATGAGCCGGGGCCGAGCCCGGCGTGAGATCACGCAGGAAGCGTTCGCTCAGGCCATGCAGGGCCGGACGTGGCAGGTGGCCAGCGCCGGTGAGCTCGTCGACGAGGCGCCCCAGGCCTACAAGGACCTCGACCGGGTCATGGCGGACCAGGCGGACCTCGTCGAGATCCTCCACGAGCTCCGGGGGGTCCTCAGCTACAAGGGCGTCGAGGCTTCCAGGAGGAAGGGCAGGTGAACGCAGGGCGCCCGGCGGTCAGTCGTCCTCGATCTCGATCTTCTCGATCACCACGTCGGTGGTCGGCCGGTCCTGGGGTCCGGTAGGGGTCCGAGCGATCGCGTCGACCACGTCCATGCCCTCGGTCACCTCGCCGAAGATGGTGTGCTTGCCCGTCAGCCATGGCGTCGGCGCGACGGTGACGAAGAACTGGGAGCCGTTCGTGTTCGGACCTGAGTTGGCCATGGCCAGCAGGCCGGGGCGGTCGAACGCCGGGCCGCCGGGTGGGCACTCGTCCTGGAACGTGTAGCCGGGTCCGCCCCGCCCCGAGCCCTCGGGATCGCCGCCCTGGATCATGAAATCCGGGATGACCCGATGGAAGATCGTGCCGGTGTAGAGCGGCTCCTCTTTCGCTCGGCGGTCGCGGGGGTCCGTCCATTCCCGGTCCCCTCGGGCCAGGTCGGTGAAGTTCTTCACGGTCACGGGAGCGTGCTCGGGCATCAGGCGAACCTTGAACGTGCCCATGGACGTGCTGAACGTGGCGGTGGTCATGGTTGAGGTCCTCCTCGGGAAACGGGCTGCCGCGCCAGCTTACCGGTCCGCGATCACCGTGACCGTCGCGCTGTCCTGATTCGACACGAACACATGGCCGGTACGGAAGTTGGCTTCGGCGTCGGTGGGGAGCATGCCGACGTCGAGCGAGCCCAGCAGGCGGAAGCCCGTACCGTCCACCACCGACACGTCGTTGGAGAACTGGTTCGACGTGAACACGTGGTTCGTCCTGGGGACCACGGTCACTCCGGTGGGGAAGTCCCCGACGCCGAGGGTGGACACGAGCTGGTTGGTGGCTCCGTCGATGGCGAAGATGAGGTCGCCGGAACGTCCCGGCACCCAGACGAAGTTCGTCTGCTCGTTGACGGCCACGGCGGTGGGGTTCTGCCCCAGGCCCGTCACGGTCGCGATCACCGTATTGGTATCGCCGTCGATCACCGAGACAGTGTTGCTGTCGACGTTCGCCACGTAGATCCGATTAGTCGCGGTGTTGGCCGCGATCCCGAGCGGCGACTGTCCGACCGGGATGGTCTTGATGACGGTGTTGGTGGCGCCGTCGATGACAGAGACAGTTCCGCCCAGGAAGTTCGTCACGTAGATCAAGTTGGTCTGTGGGACCACCGCCACGCCGTCCGGAAGGTTGCCCAGGGTGATGGTCGTCACCAGATTGTTGTTGTTGCCGTTGACGACCGCCACCCCGCCGCTCTGGAGGGCCACGTAGATCCGGTTGGTCTGCGGGTTCACGCCCACCGCGGCCGGCTGGGAACCCACGTCCACGGTGGCGATCACGGTGTTGGTGGCACCGTCGATCACGGACATGGTGGCGGCCCGGAAGTTCGCCACGTAGGCGCGATTGGTCCGGGGATTGACGCCGATCCCGCTCGGGCCATCACCCACGTCGATGGTGGCGATCACCCTGGGTCGCGCCGCGGGCGCCGCGCCGGCTCCGGCCCGCGCGGGAATGACGGCAATGGTCAGGAGGCCGAGGGTCAGGATCGTCGTACCCAGCAGTCGTCGGTTCATCGCGTACCCTCTCCGGTCGGGGGTCGTGGGCGCCGAGGCACTGTACGGGAACCCGCCCGAATTCGCGAGGACATGGACACCCAGGACACCGAGCCGACTGCGGCTGCCCCCCATCCCGGGTTGACCGCCGAACAGGCGTATCTCGACCACGCCTACGAGTGCCTGGAGGAGATGCGCCAGCAGGCCTCGCGCGGCCTGCGGATCGTGGTGGCCGGAGACCCGTACGCCGAGGAAGCGATCTACCAGATGTTCCTGTCCCGCCTGGCCGACCTGTCCGAGGAGTCGGCGTTGTGCTTCGGCCGGATCGATCGCGTGGACGGCGACCGCTACTACATCGGGCGACGGCATGTGCACGAGCAGAACCTCGATCCCGTGGTGATCGACTGGCGCGCGCCCATGGCCGAGGCCTTCTACCAGGCCACGTGGGACGACCCCTGGGAGCTGGAGCGCCGCCGGAGCTTCCTCACCGAGGGCCGGCTGCTCCTCGACATCCAGGACGAGGAGTTCGCCGCGCACGCCGTTCGGTCGGCGGAGGCGGCGGGGCCGCTGGTTCGCGCCGGCGACGCGCTGCTCGCCGAGTTGGGCCGTGAGCGAACCGGTCGGATGCGCGACGTGGCCGCCACCATCCAACGGGAGCAGGACCGGCTGATCCGAGCTCCGGCCGACGGGATCCTGGTGGTGCAGGGCGGGCCGGGGACCGGGAAGACGGCGGTGGGGCTGCATCGGGCGGCGTACCTCCTGTATTCGATGCGGACGTCGCTCGGTCGCACCGGCGTGCTGATCGTCGGGCCGAACAGCGCGTTCATGCGGTATGTCGAACGGGTGCTCCCGAACCTGGGCGAGACCACCGTGGTGCAGAAGGCGATCGACGAGCTGGCATCGGTGCGCGTCGAGCGCGAGGAGCCCGACGAGATCGCGCGCCAGAAGGGTGAGGCGGCGATGGCGAACGTTTTGCGCGCGGCCCTGGTGGCCGAGACGAAGCCGCCTCGGCGTCCGGTACAGCTGCGCGTGGGACTGCGGGCGGTGACGGTCGATCCGGCCGACGTCGAGGCGGCGCTGGCGTCGGCCCACACATCGGCGGCGCCGTATCGCGAGCGACGCGACCGATTCGCCGTGCTGATGGCCGATCGGGTGCTGGCCAAGGCCGGGGGCGCTGCCGCCGTCGGGGACGAGCCCCGCGACGTGCTGCGGAGGTTGTCGGCCGACCCCGCCTTCCGCGGGTTGCTCGACCGGGTGTGGCCGACGGTGCGTCCGGCGGATCTGGTGCACGGCGTGGTGGGATCGAAGGGATGGCCGGTCTCCGACGGCGGGTGGAGCGCGGCGGACGGCGCGCTGATCGACGAGGCGCAAGCGTTGATCGCCGGGACGCCGAGGACGTACGGGCACGTGATCGTGGACGAGGCGCAGGACTACAGCCCGATGCAGCTGCGAATGATCGCGCGGCGAGCACCGTCGGGGTCGATCACGGTGCTGGGCGACGTGGCGCAGGCGACGGGGTTGTGGCCGCATTCGACGTGGGACGAGGTGCTGGCCCACCTGCCGGGGGGCGGAAGCGAACGGACACGGGTGGAGGAACTGACCATCGGGTATCGCGTGCCGCGGCAGATCCTCCAGCTGGCGGGTCGGCTGCTGCCGATGGTGGGGTCCGGGCTGCGGGGGCCGGAGGCGATCCGGGATGGGGAGGAGCCGTCGTTCATGCGAGTGGAATCGGGCGACGTGGGGCGAACGCTGCTCCGGGAGATGGAGGGCGCCATGTCACGGCGGGGGACCCTGGGGGTGATCGTGCCGGACGGGATGCTCGACGACCTGCTGGTGCGAGCGAGGGTCAACGGGCTGGAGGTGGACGCCGCCGACTGGGGACGCGGGCGCAAGATCACGGTGCTGACCCCGAGGCACGCGAAGGGGTTGGAGTTCGATCACGTGGTGGTGGTGGAGCCGGCCGACATCGTGGCGGGCGGGTCGGATGGGTACCGTCGCCTGTACGTCGCGCTGACTCGGGCGACGCAGACGCTGAAGGTGATCCAGTCCGGCGAGCTGCCGGGGCCGCTGTCATCCGTTTCCGCGGCCTGAACGCCCGCGAAGACCCGGGATGCAAGGGGGGCTGTGCCCATCTGGGCCGGGAGAAGTCTCAAAATGAGACTCATTTTGAGACTTCTCCAGAGCCGAACCAGTGACCCTACACGATGGGTCAGACAGTCCTGACGATGCGGTCGGGCTTCATCATCTCGGCTTCCCACACCGCCCAGTCGCCGGATCTCGGATCGAACGGCTCCGGAGCGGGCGGCTCGCTCCCCCCACCCTGATCCCCGTGCGATCCACGCTCCACGTACCCGCGGTGGATCAGCAAACCGACCAAGAAGCCGATGTACACGCCCAACACCCCATAGGCGCTCAACAAGAGGAGGTCCATGACGTGCTCCTCCAGGTTCGGGGGGCCACCGTTCGACCTCTTACCCGTCCCTCACCCGGGCGATTCGCGGCCGCCGGAGGATTGAGACCAAAGTCCTAGACGAGCGGCTCCGCAACTGCCTCTACGTCTGCTCCGCCACCGCCAGGATGTTCCCGTCGGGATCCTTGAACCACGCGCCCTTCTCGCCCTGGATCTCCGCGATCCCGTTCACCGTCTTCAGACCCGGGAAGTCGTACTCCTCGAACACCACGCCCCGGTCCCGCATCTCGGCCACGGCCTTCTCCACGTCGTCGACCACGAAGGACATCGTCGTGGCCTGGTTCGTCCCGGCGAACTGCGATGGATACACCAGGAAGTAGGTTCCCTGCCCCGCGGCGTACCGGACACCGTCCGACCGTTCGTCGATGGCCTTCAGCCCCAGCACGTCCTCGTAGAACTTCTTGGCGCGATCAATGTCCGTGACCGCGATCGTCGCCACCGCTATGCCTTCGCTGAGCATCCCGATTCACCTCCGACCGCGGAGCGTAGCAGGCTCGTCGTCGCCGAATGCGTCAGGATGGTGACGTGGCGAAGAAGAAGGATGCTCTCGACGACGATGTCGACGAACTCTTCACGCTCCCGCCCGCGGAGTTCACCAAGGCCCGCGACGAGCTGGCCTCCCGCTTGAAGGCAGAGGGCCGGTCCGACGAAGCCACGGAGGTCAAGGCGCTGCGGCGCCCCACCGTCGCCGCCTGGGCCGCCAACCAGGTGGCCCGGCAACGGCCCGACGACGTCCAGGAACTCCTGGCCGCGGGCAACGACCTCCGTCAGGCCCAGCGGAAGGTCCTCTCGGGCGTGAAGGCGGGAGGCTTCCGCGAGGCCATGGACCGCCGCCGAAAGGTCGTCACCACCCTCACCCGCGCCGCCGAAGATGTCCTTCGCCAGGCCGGGCACGCCTCGCAAGGCGCGGCCGAGGCCGTCAGCGCCACCTTCGAGGCCGCCTCGCTCGACACCGAGGCCGCGGACCTGGTGAAGGCGGGCCGTCTGACGAAAGAGTTCGCCGCCCCCTCCGGGTTCGGCGGCGTGACCGGCCTCGAGGTCGTGGCGACCCCGCCGGAGCGCCCGAAGCCTCGACCGAGGCAGACCCCGCAGGAGAAGGCAAAGAGCGATGCAGCTCGAGCGGCGACCGAGGCGGCTCGCGGCCGGGCCAAGGAGTTGGAGCGCGAGGCGGCCGAGGCTCGCCGGCAGTTGATGCGGTCACGGTCGGTGGCCACCCGAGCGCAGGAGAATGCGGACCGGCTGGCGCGGGAAGCCGATGGGGCGAGGGCGGAAGCCAAGCAGGCCATGGCGGAGCTGAAGAAGGCCGAGACTGAGGCGAAGCGGGCCGAGACCGCCGCCGAACGTGCCGCCGCGAAGGTTCCCGCGGACTGACGACGTTCCTCAGATCGGGAAAGGATCCATCCCGTCGCGGCGCGGCCGAGAGCCCGCCACCATCACGCCGGGGCGACCCATCGACTGCCCCTCCAGCTGACGGTTGTCCGGATGCCGGTACCCCATGCGAACCATCCGACGCGGGCGAGAGGTCCGGTTCGGATACGAGCCGTGGATCGTGTTGATCGAGAAGCACACGATGTCCCCTCGCCGGGCCGGCACCGCCAGGCTGTCCTCCAATGGGTAGCGGTCCACCGGGAGGTGCTGCGTCACCGGCTCACCGTCCGGTCCACGCGTGATGTGCTCGAGCGGCCCGTCACGGTGCGAACCCGCCAGGAATCGGATCTCCCCGTTCTCGTGCGTCGTGTCGTCCAGGTGCAGCAGGACGTCGACGTACCGGTCGTCGGCATGCGGATAGAACGGGTGGTCCTGGTGCATGGGAAACGCCGCCCCCCGCTCGGGCGGCTTCACGTGCATGGTGGTGTGGTGGAACTCGACGTCCGGCCCGAGCAGCGCGACCAGCACCGCGACCAGCCGCGACTGCACGATGGCTCGCGCCCACGCCGCTGAGTACAGCTGGAGGTCGTGCAGTGCCCGCAGGCTGATGGTCGCGGCGAGCTCCGGGTCCAGCAGCGCCTCGCGCCACTGCCCGGTCCACACGCCCTCGAAGGACCATTCGTCGATGAGGCGGTCGAGGTCAACGGCGAGCTCGTCGGTCTCGGCGGGTGAGTACACGCCCGGGACGTGCAGGTAGCCGTGCTCGTCGAAGAAGGTTCGTTGCTCGTCGCTGGTCATCGAACCACCCACTGGACCGCCGTCGGTCTGCTTCCGGACCGAGCTCCATGCTAGAGCGACGACGGTTGGCCCGGCCACGGGCGTGTGGGCCCATCTCTTGGTGGGAATGCTCGCATCATGAGCGGGAGCGTCATCGCCGACTCGTCGACGTGGGGGTGGAGTGTGGCCTTCGGCGCGTCCCTCCTCGCCGTGTCCACCCTGCCCCGCAAGATCCAGGAGATCGGACGGACCTTGGTGCTGGCCATCGGCAGCATCGCCCTGGCCGGGATGCTGTCGCTGCTCGTCGTGTCGACCCTGTAGGGATCGCCGCGGCAACGAGCAGGGCTCCCCACCCCACCAAGGGATGAGGAGCCCGTAGCTCGCGACCTTCTGCTACAGGTTCAGAGCGCCGCGCACTGGTCGCTCTTCTCGCCCCGAACCATGTTGTTCCCGCCCATGGGTGCGGGATCGTTCTCCGAACACTGCAGGTTGTTGCCGATGCGATTGTCGGCGATGGTCACGCTGCCCGTGTTCTCGTCGGCCTGCAGACTGCCCTGGATCGTGTTGCCGGTCACCGTGACCGCAGCGGTGCTGCGCTGGATCGAGACGTTGCCGGGGACCCTCGAGTCCGTCAGTGAGACCGACATCGCCTCGTCGGCCTCCACGTTGCCCTGGACGATCACGCCCGTGGCCGTCAACGTCGCACCTTCCTCCACCTGGACGTTCCCGCGAACCCTGGTGCCGTCCAACGTGCACGACGCACCCTGGGGCACCACGATGCTGTCGACCCGCGCCGCCCCGATGGTGCCCCGGCACTCCCTGGCTTCAGCGAACGCCGCTGGAGCCGTGGCGATGATGCCCGCCACCACGATCCCTGCGATGAGTGCTTTCCTCATCCGTCCTCCTTCATGGATCCCGACGGGCACGCCAACCGTGCCCTCGCCGGTCTCCCGTCGGGGGCGCACGAACGGATGGCTGAGGCCGGCATCCTGGTTGTTCGATCGGGCCAGTTAGGGGAGGGTCGCGCCCAGGTCAGGCCTTGGTTAAGGAAGGGTTCCGGGAAGCCAGCCGCGACCCGTGGCGGCTGTCAGTCAATCGCTCACAGAACGGAGCCATGGTTCGTCATGCCGAACGGTGTGAGGCGTGTCCTCCGGGGAACAACGCACGCACATTCCCGGAGAAGGAGAACCGACGTGGACCCGATCAAGCTCCTCAAGGAGGACCACAAGACCGTGGAAGGCCTGTTCAAGAAGTTCGAGCAAGCCGGGTCGAAGGCCTACAAGACCAAGCGCGACATCGCCGACCGCGTGATCAAGGAGCTTTCCATCCATGCGTACATCGAGGAGCAGGAGCTGTATCCGGTGATGGAGAAGCTGGGCGGCCAATGGCTCGAGCTGGTCGAGGAGGCGCACGTCGAGCACCAGGAGGCCAAGAACGCCCTCCGGGCGCTGATCGGGCTGTCCGGGGACGATCCCCACCTGGACGCGAAGATGTCCGCACTGATCGGCGGGGTCCGCCACCACGTCAAGGAAGAGGAAGAGGAGATGTTCCCGAAGCTCCGGAAGGACATGGCGCCGCCGGACTTCGAAGAGCTGGGCGATCGCCTCAAGGCCGCGAAGAAGGACGCGCCCGAGACGCCGGAGTAGCGAGGAAGCGCGGCTGTAGAACAGTGCGGGAACCTTGGGCCAGGCTGGGCGCGTATGACGGCCAGTGCACGAAGCGCCGGATCGGTCGAGAGGGTTCCCAGCGTGGGGTGTGGTGGCGGTGGTCGCCGTCGTCACGGCCGGCGCCGCCTGGTGGATCTTGCAGGGCGGCGGGTCGGGCTCGGCCACCAGCACTCCGTCGACGCACGAACCCTGCCAGGCCGGCTCGAAGACCACGACGCCGTCGATCGGCGCGACGACCTCGCAGACGGACGACTGGATGATCGCCGTGACCGGCGCTCGGGCCGAGCGCTCGGTCCCGGCGCAGGATGACGGCTCTTACCCGGCCGCGCGAGGCGAGGTCTTCGTGGTTGTTGCCGCCACGTTCCAGAACCTCCACCCGGGGACCGAGGCCGACGTCTCCACCTCGCTGGTCCGGCTGATCTGCGCCGACGGCACCGAACTGAAGATCGCCGGCTTCGATGACGGACGGGGCTTCTGCCGGGTGTGCGGCCTGGACCTCGGGACCGATCAGCGCCGGGTGCGCTGGTCGTTCATCTTCCGGATGGACCGAGACAACGTGAGCCAGCCGTTTCGGTTCCGCTACGGGGCCGCCCCGCCCATCGCCGTCACGATCTCTGCCTAGCCGGCTCACCGGCGGGCCGTAGACTCCTGCCACCGATGGTCGTGTGCGCGAACTGCGGACAAGAGAATCCGGAGGGCTTCAAGTTCTGCGGTCGGTGCGGAGCCTCGCTGGAGGCCGCCGCCCAGCCCTCGGAGGAGCGGAAGGTCGTCTCCGTCCTCTTCTGTGACCTGGTGGGGTTCACCGCCAGGTCCGAACGTGCCGACCCCGAGGACGTCCGGGCCGTCCTGCGCGCGTATCACGACCGTCTGAGGAAGGAGATCGAGCGCCTCGGCGGCACGGTCGAGAAGTTCATCGGCGACGCGGTGATGGCCGTGTTTGGGGCGCCGATCGCGCACGAGGACGACGCCGAGCGCGCCGTGCGGGCCGGCCTTCGCATCCTGGAAGCGATCGCCGAGATGAACGAGGACGCCCCCGATCTCGCGCTCTCGGTCAGGATCGGCGTCAACACGGGCGAGGCCGTGGTCACGCTCGGCGCGAGAGCCGAGCGGGGCGAGGGCATGGTCGCCGGCGACGTGGTGAACACGGCGGCAAGGATCGAGGCTGCCGCGCCCCAGGACGCGGTGGTGGTCGGGGCGGCCACCGAGCGGATCACCCGCGACCACATCGCCTACGAAGAGCTGGACCCGGTCTCGGTGAAGGGCAAGAGCGAGCCGGTCCGGCTGTTCCGGGCCCTCGAGGCCCGCGGCCGGTACGGCGTCGACGTGGACCAGCGGACCCGCTCCCCGTTCATCGGCCGGGGCCACGAGCTTGAGCTGCTCCTGCGGACCTTCACGCGGTCGGTCGACGAGGCCGGCCTCCAGCTCGTGACCATCACCGGTGAGCCCGGCGTGGGCAAGTCGCGGCTGCTGTGGGAGCTCAAAAACCGTTTCGACGAGGACCCGTCCGTGACCGTCTACTGGCGACAGGGTCGGTGCCTCCCCTACGGCGAAGGGATCACGTTCTGGGCGCTTGGCGAGATCGTGAAGGGCCTGGCCGGTGTGCTGGAGTCGGATGGGTCCGACCAGGCGGCCGAGAAGCTCGACACCGCACTGCGAGCCTTCGTCGAAGACCAGGGTGAGCACGAATGGCTGCGGGCCAAGCTGCGGCCGCTCCTGGGGGTGGGATCGTCGGCGACGGGCGAGGCGCCCGCGCAGGCCGCCCCATCCGATCGCGAGGAGTCCTACGCGGCGTGGCGGCGGTTCCTCGAATCCGCGGCGGCTCGGCACCCGTTGGTCCTGGTCTTCGAGGACCTGCACTGGGCGGACCCGGCCTTGATCGGCTTCGTCGACCACCTGGTGGACTGGTCGGTTGGTGTGCCGATCACCGTCATCTGCTCGGCCCGCCCCGAGCTGTACGAACGGCACCCAGGATGGGGTGGGGGCAAGCGCAACTCGGCCACGGTTTCCCTCTCGCCGCTCACCAACGAGGAGACGGCCCGGCTGCTGGTGGCGTTGCTCGAGCAGGCCGTCCTTCCAGCCGAGCTGCAGACGACCCTCCTCGAGCGGGCCGGCGGCAACCCCTTGTACGCGGAGGAGTTCGTGCGCATGCTGCTGGATCAGGGCGCCCTCGAAGTGCGGGGCCGGACGCTGAACCTGGTGCGCGCGGCCGAGGACATCCGGCTGCCCGACACCATCCAGGCGCTGATCAGCGCGCGGCTCGACACCCTCCCGCCGGAGCGCAAGTCGCTGCTGCAGGACGCGGCCGTCATGGGCAAGGTGTTCTGGTCCGGCGCCGTGGCCTCCATGTCCGGCGCCGACGAGCGAGCGGTCAGGGAAGGGTTGCACGACCTGGCCCGCAAGGAGCTGGTCCGCCCCATGCGGACCTCGTCGGTCAAGGATCAGGCCGAGTACGCGTTCTGGCACGCCCTGGTCCGCGACGTCGCCTACTCGCAGATCCCCAGGGCGGACCGGGCCCGCCGGCACCGCCTGGCCGCCGGCTGGATCGAGCGGATGGCGGGGGAGCGGGTTGCCGACCAGGCCGAGCTGCTAGTTCACCATTACGAGCAGGCCATCAAGCTGTCGAGCGCGGCCGGTGCCGCCGACCGGGCCGAACAGGACGAGCTCCACCGGTCCCTGGTGCGATTCCTGGTGCTTGCGGGCGACAAGGCGACGCAGCTCGACCTCGGAACCGCCTGGAACATGTACCGGCGCGGCCTCGAGCTCGTGGATGACTCGGACCTTCGCAGGGCGGAGATCCTGTCGAAGGGGATGGAGTTGGGCGCCATGGCCGGCGTTCTCCCGTTCGACGACGTGGAGGCCGGCTACCAGCAGGCGATCGAGGCGTTCCGCCGGGCCGGCGACGCGGCTCAGACGGCCACGGCCATGCGCAAGCTCGCGGCCGGCCTTCGGCTTCGGGGGCGGACCCAACAGGCCAGGGCGCTGCTGCGCGAGGCCGTCGAGCTGCTGGAAGCAGAGCCTCCGGGTCCAGAGCTGGCCGACGTGTACTCGGCCATCGCCGGCCACGAGATGCTCGCCACCAACGATGCGGACGTGTTCCTCCCGTGGACCGAGAAGTCGCTGGCGCTGGCCGAGCGGTTCGACCTCAAGCAGGTGATCGTCCGGGGCCTCCAGCTCCGGGGGATCGGGCGGGCCGTCAGGGGAGACGTGGGAGGCTTGGAGGACCTGGCCGAGGGGGTTCGGATGGGGGTGGAGTGGGGGCTGGTGGCCCAGAGCGGCCCGTCGTATGTCAATTGGGCGGACTGGACGGCGATCTACGGAGATCCGGCCGAATCCCTTCGCATCTATCAGGAGGGGATCGACTACAACGCGACGCATGGCGCCAGGCGGCAGATGACATGGGCCAAGGCCGAGACCACGTGGCGCCTGTTCGACCTGGGGCGGTGGGACGAGGTGATCGAACGCGCGGATGAGATCGCCCGATGGGAGGAAGAACACGGGGGGCAGGCCCAGCCCGGCACGATCTCCGCGATCGAGAAGCTGCATGTCCTGACGTACCGCGGTCGGCACCAAGAGGCGGCGCGCCTGGAAGAGGACGTGCTCCCGAAGGCCAGGGAGATCGGCGATCCACAGGTGCTCTGGCAGGCCCTGATGGTGGCCGCCGTGGCCCGCCATGGCCGGGGGGATCGCGAGGGTGCTCGCGTCCTGATCGAGGAGTTGCTCCGGGCGACCAGTGAGGAACGCCTGCGCAACTTCTGGATCGTGCCGGAGGGGCTCCGCGTGCTGATCGATCTGGGAGACGTGGACGCGGTCAGGGGGCTGATCGTCGACGACGAGGTCCCGGTGCCCACGCTGCTCATGAAGCAGATAGTGGTGCGCGCGGCGCTGGCGGAGGCCGACGGAAGGCTCGAGGACGCGGCGGCCGGATATCGGGACGCGGCCGAGTCGTGGGAGCGTGGAGGGTTCCTCTTCGAGCAGGCGAACGCGTTGTTGGCTGCGGGCCGATGCCTGCTGTCGCTCGGTCGGGCAACCGAGGCATCGGAGGAGCTGTCGGCCGCCCGCGAGATCTTCGCCGGGCTCGGCGCCGCGCCGCTCCTCGGCGAGTGCGACGACCTGCTGGGCGAAGCAACTGCCCTCACGTCCTGAGGTGGACGCGAAGGTTCCTTCCTCGGCATCGACTGCTCCAGAGCGGCGATGGCGCGCCCCCATGGGGAGGCGCTAGCTTCCCCTCGTATGTCCGAACGGATCCGTGACGTTGTCGTGGTCGGCGGCGGTCACAACGGGCTGGCGTGCGCGGCCTATCTGGCCAGGTCCGGCCTCGACGTGCTGGTGCTGGAACGGCGCGCTGTGTTGGGAGGGGCGGCGGTCACCGAGGAGCCGTGGCCGGGCTATCGCGTCTCGACGGCCTCCTATGTGGTGAGCCTGATGCCGCCGCGCGTCGTTCGCGAGCTCGACCTCCCACGGTTCGGTTACCGGACGACCCTGATTGAGCCCGACTACTGGGTGCCGTATCCGGACGGCACCGCCCTGACGCTGTGGGGCGAGGCGGACCGGACGGCGAAGGAGATCGCCCACTTCTCCAAGGCCGACGCCGACGCCTACGTGGAGTTCGACCGGTATCTCTCGCGGCTGGCCCATCTCGTGCACGGCCTGCTGTTCGAGGTGCCGCCCAACCTGCGGATGGGCGACCTCCGGCACTGGGTCGGGCTGGCCGGCCGGCTTCGACGGTGGAACGGCACCGACGTCCACGAGCTGGTGCGGCTGTTCACCATGAGCGCCGCCGACCTGCTCGACGAGTGGTTCGAGGACGACCGGGTGAAGGGCGCCCTGGCCACGCAAGCGATCATCGGGGCGTGGTGCGGTCCGATGAGTCCCGGTTCCGCCTATGTGTTGCTCCACCACTGGATGGGCGAAGTGGACGGTCACGAGGGCGCGTGGGGCTGGGTGCACGGGGGGATGGGGGCGCTCAGCCGGGCCCTGGCCGACGCGGCCACAGCGGCCGGCGCCGAGGTCCGGGCTGATGCGCCGGTGAAGCGGGTGGTGGTGGACGGTGGCCGCGCTCGGGGCGTGGAGCTGGCCGACGGATCCACGGTGGCGGCGCGCCGGGTGGTCTCCAGCGCCCATCCGATCACCACCTACCTCGACCTGGTCGGGCCGGCCAACCTGTCGGACGAGGTGGTCCGGCAGGTTCGGCGGTACCGGACCCGTTCCGGATCGGTGAAGGTGAACCTGGCGCTGGGCGACCTGCCCCGCCCCACCGCATGGGACGGCCCGCTCCCCGGCGACCCGTACACGGGGTTGTTCGCCATCTCGCCGTCGATCGACTACCTCGAGCAGGCGTGGGACGACGCGAAGTACGGGCGCGTCTCCGAACAGCCGTATGTCGAGGCGGTGTTCCCGACCGTGCTCGAGCCGGGGATCGCTCCCGCGGGCAAGCACGTCGCGCTGTGCTTCACGCAGTTCGGTCCGTTCGAGCTTCGCGGGTCGACGTGGGAGGCGGAGCGCGAGGCGTATGGGCGGAAGGTTGTGCAGACGATCGGCGCATACGTGCCCGGCTTCGAGGACGCCGTCGAGCACATGGAGGTCCTGGCCCCGCCCGACATCGAGGAGCGATTCGGCCTGCTGGGCGGCAGCATCTTCCAGGGTGAGATGACCCCCGACCAGATGTTCTGCTTCCGGCCCATTCCGGGGTACGCGGACTACCGCTCACCGGTCCGAGGGCTCTACCTGTGCGGGTCCGGAACGCATCCAGGGGGAGGGGTCATGGCCGTGCCCGGCAAGAACTGCGCCCGCGTGGTGGCTCGGGACGCGAAGCGGTCAGGAGTGGGGCGCGGAGTGGGGCGCCGGGGGAGATAGGGGGGCCCCGGGGCCGGGCGGCGAGGCGAGCCGCTCCCCTCCCGGACCGTACGCTTCATAGTTCGATCGCCATGCAACAGTGATCGGTAACAGCCGGGGCATGCTCTTCTTCATCCCGGTGCTGAAGGTCCGCCACGGCCCACGAAGCGGAGCACCCCCCGTCCTTGCTTTGGTGGCTCGATTTTCCAGCTACGCGGATCGGTCTTACGATTCGGCCCTCCTCTTGGAAAGGGGGCGCCATGGACGGGGGATCCGACCCCAAGGACGGCATCCGGGGGATCGATCGGCGGACCTTTCTCCGATACGGGGCGTATACGGGCGCGCTGGCTGCAGCGGGACACGCCGCGCCCGAGCTCACTCGGTCGGCCGCATCGGTCGCAACGCGCAGTACGCACGCGGTTTCCGGTGTCACCCGAACGGCAGCCGGCTCGCGGAGACCGACGTCGTTCGCGTTCGAGGAGAAGACCATCGCCGAGCTCCAGTCGCTCATGGAGTCCGGTGAGATCACCTCGCGGGAGCTGACCCAGGCCTACATCGACCGGATCGACGAGATCGACCAGAACGGCATCAGGCTCAACTCCGTCATGGAGATCAACTCCGATGCCCTGGCCATCGCCGACCAGCTCGACCAGGAGCGCCAGCAGGGGCACATCCGTGGCCCCTTGCACGGCATCCCCGTCCTGCTGAAGGACAACATCGCCACGGCCGATCGGATGCAGACGACGGCGGGATCACTGGCGCTGCTCGGTTCGATCGTGCCGCGCGACGCCTTCACCGCCCGCGGGCTGCGCAAGGACGGGGCGGTGCTGTTGGGCAAGCTCAACCTCTCCGAGTGGGCCAACTTCCGATCGTTCCAGTCCTCCAGCGGCTGGAGTGGGCGGGCCGGACAGTGCCTGAACCCCTATGTCCTGGACCACAACCCGTGTGGGTCCAGCTCGGGTTCGGGCTCGGCCATCTCGGCGAACCTGGGGGCGGCGGCGCTGGGGACGGAGACCGATGGGTCGATCGTGTGCCCGTCCTCGACCACCGGCATCGTCGGCATCAAGCCGACGCTGGGGCTGACCAGCCGGTCGGGCGTGGTCCCCATCGCCCACAGCCAGGACACGGTTGGACCGATGGCTCGCACGGTGGCCGACGCGGCGACGGTCCTGGGTGCGCTCACCGGGATCGACCAGCGCGACCCGGCTACGTTCAAGAGCAAGGGACACTTCTTCACGGACTACCGGCCGTTCCTGAATCCGGAGGCCCTGCGAGGCGCGCGGATCGGGGTGTGGCGGGACGGCGTGTTCGGGTTCTCACCCGAGGGCGACGCCGTCGCCGAGGACGCCATCCAGGCGATGAAAGACCAGGGAGCCACGGTGATCGATCCGGTGGAGATCGCGGGCGTGTTCGATGTGTTCGACGCGGAGCTGACGGTGCTCACGTTCGAGTTCAAGGCGGATCTCCGGAAGTACCTGTCCGAGCTGAGGAACACGCAGATGCGCACGCTGGCGGACCTGATCGCATTCAACGACGCGCATGCGGACACCGAGATGCCCTGGTTCGGACAGGAGCTGTTCCTCCTGTCGGAAGAGACCGACGGACTGCACGACCCGGTGTACCTCGACGCGTTGCAGCTGGAGAAGTCCCTGATGATCGGCGGGATCAGGGACACGCTCAAGAAGAACAACCTGAACGCGATCTTCAGCCTGACGGGGAGCCCTTCGTGGACCACCGATCTGGTGAACGGTGATCACTTCCTGACGGCCAGTTCCTGGCCGGCGGCCATCGCGGGGTTTCCGAACATCACGGTGCCCGCGGGCTATTCGTTCAAGGAGCTGCCGGTGGGGATCAACTTCTTCGGCGACGCCTGGTCGGAGCCGGAGCTGATCGGGCTCGCCTATGCGTTCGAACAGGCGACGAGGGTCAGGCATGCGCCGACGTTCCTGGAGACGCTGGGCACGCACGACTTCGTTCCGCGGGGAGCGGCGAAGCCGACGCGGCCGGGAGGCGCGGGAGGAGGATCGGTAGCATCGGCCACGCGTCGCGCGCGGCCACGTGTGACGGGTCTCTAGCTCGGGGGGTGAGCTAGCCGGCAGCGCCGGCGGGTCGACCCCATCTTCAACCGCCAGAGCGTCGACTTCGTGTCCAAGCGCGTGCGGAACTACCAGTACAACCCGCTGTTCGGGATGCTGATTAGCCAGCTCTGGGTGCGGTAGCGGATGAAGGCGGCGTTCTGCGACGGTTCCGGCTCACCCGATGTCGGGACGATCCGTCGTAGGATCGCCAGGTCGCGTCGTGGAGGGCGGTGAGGGATGACCGGTAAGAGCGCAGGCGCAGCCGGCGGAGGGATCTACGGGCTCGGGATCTTCGGCGCGTGGGTGTGGTTCTTCCAGCAGGCGGACACGTTCTGGGAGTTCGTGCTCGCGGTGTTCCAGGGCCTCTTTTGGCCAGCCTTCATGGTCTATGAGGTCTTTCGCGCCCTCGCTCGGTGAGGTGATCGCGCTGTGGCCTACGACGAGGATCTGGCGGACCGGATCCGCGAGCTCGTGGGTGGGGAGAAACGCCTCACGGAGAAGAAGATGTTCGGGGGTCTGGCCTTCCTGATCGGCGGCAACATGGCCGTCGCGGCGAGCGGCCAGGGCGGGATCCTCGTGCGGGTCGACCCTGCGGCCTCGGATCGGCTGGTTTCCACGACGAAGGCCCACCCGATGATCATGCGCGGGCGGCCGATGGCGGGTTGGCTCCGCGTCGATCGGGAGCACCTGGGCGAGCGGCGTCAGCTGGCCACATGGGTCGAGCGCGGCGTGTCCTACGCCCGCTCCCTGCCTCCCAAGTCTCGAACATGAGCACCCGGGGCTGAGGACCGGGACTGGGGGGTTTGTTCGGGTCGGCTGGAGGCTGCGCTCCCCCTAGACTTCCACCGTGCCGATCTGCCCGACCTGCGGCGAGGACAACCCCGAGCGGGCGCGGTTCTGTCTGAACTGCGCCAGTCCGCTGCCTGCGGTCGGAGCCGGGGCGGCCGCCGGACGCAAGGAGCGGAAGTTCGCCGCCGCGCTGTTCGCGGACTTCGTGGGCTCCACGTCGCTCGCCGACCGCGAGGACCCCGAAGTGGTGCAGGCCGTGGTGAACCGCGCGTTCGAGCGCCTCTCCGAGGAGGTCGAGCGGTACGGGGGGCTGCTCGAGAAGTTCATGGGCGACGCCATCCTGGCCGTGTTCGGCGTCCCGACGGCGCACGAGGACGACCCGGAGCGAGCCGTGCGCGCCGCCATCGAGATGCAGGCCGTCATGGGGGAGCTGAACCGTGGTTTCACGGCCGAAGGCCGGCCGGAGCTCCAGATGCGGATCGGGGTCGAGGCGGGCGAGGTTCTGGTCGACCTGGAACGGGCGGGCGGGCCGCGCGACCGCATGCTGACGGGCGACGCGGTCAACGTGGCGGCGCGGCTGCAGACCGCGGCCGAGCCCTGGCAGATCGTGGTGGGCCCGGCGGTGTACGCGGCCACCAAGAACGTCATCGACTACCGCGAGCTGGACCCGCTGGCGCTGAAGGGCAAGGCCCAGCCGATCGCGGCGTGGCAAGCGCTGCGGGTGAAGGCTCGCCGGCGCGGGGAGCGCCCCTCGCTCGGCTTGGAAGCGCGCTTGGTCGGGCGGGACGAAGAACTGGGCCTGTTGAGGCAGACCTTCCATCGGGTGGAGACCGAAGGCCGTCCCGCGCTGGTGACGGTCCTAGGCGCGGCGGGCGTGGGGAAATCGCGCCTCGCGTACGAACTCCTCAACTATTTGGAGACCCTCTCCACGCTGGCGTACTGGCGGAAGGGCCGCTGCCTGGCGTATGGGAACGTCTCGTACAGCGCACTGGCCGACGCGGTGAAGGCGCAGTGCGAGATTCTCGAGGACGACCCTCCCGACGTCGCCGCGGAGAAAGCTCGGAAGGCGGTGGAGCTGCTGTTCGGTGACGACGCCATCGCCCCGCAGATCGGGGCGCTGGTGGGCGCCGGGGCGTCGGCGGCTCAGTTCTCCCGCGAGGATCTGTTCGAAGCGTGGCGGAGATTCCTCGAGCGGATGGCCGCCCGCCTGCCGTTCGTCCTGGTGCTGGAGGACCTGCACTGGGCCGACACGGGACTGCTGGACTTCGTGGAGCACCTGGCGGACTGGGCGCAGGGGCCGTTGCTCGTCCTCACGCTGGCTCGCCCCGAGCTGCTGGAGACCCGGCCCGGGTGGGGTGGCGGAAAGCGCAACTACTCGGCCATCTACCTCGACCCGCTGACTCCGGAGGAGAACGTGGCCATGCTCGAGGACCTGTTGGGCGGCCCGCTGCCGAAGGACCTGACGGAGCTGGTCAGCGTGCGCAGCGAGGGCAATCCGCTGTTCACCGAGGAGATCGTGCGGATGTTCGTGGACCGCGGGGTTCTCCGTGCCACCGAGGCGTCTCGACTGGAGCTGGCCCAGCCGGTGGACCAGGTGGACGTGCCGCGATCGATCCAGGCGCTCATCGCCACGCGGCTGGACGGGCTGCCGGCCGAGGAGAAGTCCCTGCTCCAGGACGCTGCCGTGGTGGGTCGGGCGTTCTGGGCGGGCGCGGTGGCGCGGCTTGCCGGCGGCGATCCCGACGAGGTCCGCCACGCGCTCGGGCGGTTACGGGTCAAGGAGATCCTCACACCGCGCGAGCCGCCGACGTTCGCCGGCGAGCTGGAATTCGCCTTCCGCCACGTGCTGATCCGCGACGTGGCCTACGAGTCGTTGCCCAAGGCCCTCCGCGCGGACAAGCACGTCGAGGTGGCGAGGTGGGCGGAGGATCGCGCGGGCGATCGGGCGGAGGAGCTGGCCGAGGTGGTGGCCGCCCACTACGTCCAGGCCGCGGCGTATCAGGAGGAGCTGGGCGAGCCGCCGTCGAAGGAGGTCGATCAAGCCACCGCCCGATGGGCCGGGCTGGCCGGCGACCGCGCGTGGCGGCTATGGCAGCAGGCCGAGGCATTGCGGTGGTATCGGGCCGCGTTGGCGGCCGGCGACCGGGCAGGGCTGCCCCCGAAGGACCTGCTCCGTCTTTCGGAGGCGGTCGTGAACGCCGCCCGGGGACTGGAGTCCTTCGACGACGTCCTTGCCGCCACCCGGGCCGCCCTGGGGAGGGCCGAAGCCCTCGGCGACGAGGCGGCGATGGGTCGGTTGGAGGCCGTCATGGCGTGGGGCTCGTTCGAGGGAGGGCACGAAGCGGACGTGATCCCCTGGGCCGAGCGGGCCGTCCAGCGGCTCCAGGCGGCGGGGGCGGACCGCGATCTCGCCCGGACGCTGGCCTTCGTCGGCAACTACCACCGCCGTCGCGGCCGGCTGGGTGACGCCGTGCCGCCTTTACGGCGGACCATCGACATCGCCTCACGCCTGGGGGACAAGGTCAACCAGGGCCAGGCGCTCCTGTCGCTCGGGATCGCCCTGCTGCACCTCGGATCCGTCGAGGAGGGCATGCGGCTGCTGGAGGAAGGGTTCCGGATCTCGGAGGAGGCGGGCGATCTCGATCTGTCGCTTCGAGCCCACAACTCGGTGGCTTCGGCGCTCATGGACTACGCGCCCGACTACGAGCGGGGATGGTCCATCTTGTGGGAGGGGATCGAGTTGTCGCAGCGCTCCGGCCGTCGGGACTACGAAGGCTGGCTGTGGCAGAACGTCTGCAACTACGCCTACGACCAGGGGAAGCTCGGCCAGATCGAGCGCGCCACGGAGATGCACCGCGAGGTCGGCGAGCGGCTCGGGTATACCCACATCATCGTCGCCACCTACTACTACGACGCCATGCTGGCCTTCCTCCGAGGCGATCTGGATGCGGCGGAGCGGGAGCTGCGGCGGTGGCTGGATTCCGAGTGGATGCGGCACGAGGTCCAGGGCATGCCGTACGGCGCCATCTTGATGGGAGAGATCGAGTTGGCCCGCGGGAACGTCCAGAAGGCCATCGCCGCTCTGCGGGCGGGGATCGATCGACTGGGCGAGGAGCATCTGATGTTGGGAATGGCCGACGAGATGCTGTTCCACCTGGTCCGGGCGCTGGTGAGGGCGGGTCGTGTCGACGAGACTGCCGAGCCGCTGGAGAGGCTCCGGCGGGTGGCGCCGGACCGGCCGAACGCCGAGGCGTTCCTGGCGTGGGCCGAGGGTCTGGTGGCGGGCGATCCCGTTCTGCTGCGTTCGGCCATCGCCACCTTCTCGCGACTGGAGAGGGTATGGGACGAGGCGCGGTGTCTGCGCGACCTGGCCGAGCTGGTGCGCGCGTCGGGCGAAGGCGACGGGCAGGCCGAGGACGACCGCGCCGCCGAGCTGCTGTCGAAAACCGGAGTGAAGGTGTTCGGTTAGGCGGGCTGACGGCTCGGTTCCGGTCGGGCGGAGCTCCTCACGATTCGAGCACCAGGAGGACGAGCGTTGCCAGCCCGAGGACGAGCAGCGCGAGCGTCACGCCCCAGACGACGCCTCCATCCAATGGCTCGAATCGTCCCGAACGGAGTTGCCGGCCGACCGCTCGATCACGCTGGGCTCCTAAGAGGACGAATGCCACTCCCAGGAGGCCGAAGCCAACCCCCAGGATGACGAATGGCCACGCCGACGCATCGATGAGGGCAGGCACCACGCGGCCGATCCCGATGGCCACCGCGAACGCGGCGAGGCCCGTCCGCCACCAGGCGAGCAGCGTGCGTTCGTGCGCGAGATAGGTTCGGCGAGTGGCATCCTCGGCACCCGGTTCGCGCCGGCTCACATCAGGCATCTGGCCGTCTACGTTATCGCCTGGTTCAACCAGAACCTACTTCAGGGCCATCAGCCCGAAGACGCCGAGAAGGTAAGTGACGGCGACGAGGAGTGAGTCCGGGCCGATGACCCCCAGGACCTTTCGATCGGGTCGCGTGACCAGGCCGTTCACGTAGATCCCCGTGACGACGATGCCCAGCGCCGCGAGCCAGATCGATTCGGCGCTGGCGGTGGGGAGCACCGCCTTTCCCGCGAGGAGGTCGGCCACCAGGAACAGCGTGACCTGGATGGCGTTGCCGCCGAAGATATCGCCCATCGCGAGCCCCACTTGACCCATGCGGACCGCCGCGATGCCGGTGCTGATCTCGGGCAGGGCCGTGATCGCGGCCAGGATGGTCGCGCCGAAGATGGCGCCGTTGATGCCCCATCGGGTGGCCAGCTCGTTCCCGCTCTGCTCGAGCAGCACGCCGGCCACGAGCGTGGCGATCGATCCGACGCCGAACACCATCAGCGTCCTCCGGATCGGCCTGTCCGCCAGTGAGTTCTTCGGCCCGGCGGATCCCGCGGCCGGTGGACCCGGGACCACTCCTTCAGAGGTTGTCGCCGCGGCTTGCACGGGGTCGAGGTCGACCGCCTTCCACCGCTGCGACTTCCGCGACCGGTTCAGGGCGAAGATGCCGAGGAACCACAGGACCACGATCGCGATGGAGGCGGGGCTCACCGGGCCGATCGTGGCCGTCGGCGACATGACCGTGCCCATCACCGCGATGCCCACGAGGCCGATAACGAGGGCCCCCTCGTGGAGCGGCTCGAGGGCGTTCGACAGGTTGGACAGCGGCGCCGATCGCTTCGAAGTGGCATCGAGGATCACGAGCACCAGCGTCTGCATCCCGATGCCGCCGAGTAGGTTGCCCGTCGCCAGCGCGAGGTGGCCGCTGAGCGCCGCGGAAACGGTGATGGCGATCTCGGGAAGCGTCCCCGCAATGCCGAGCAGGATCATCCCGCCCAGCGCCTCGCCGAGCCCGTAGTGGTCGTCGATCACGTCGGTGGCTTTCGACAGGAAGAAGCCCGCCACCCAGGTGAGGATGCTGGCGCCCGCGAGGATCAGGATCAACGTGAACGTCCCGAGGGAGCTCATCGGACGAACAGCGAACCGGATCGGGCGCGCAGGACGCATCACCTGGATCGGGTGATGCGGCAGCCGAGTCAGGAAGGTTCGCTGAAAGAGTGGAACCAGAAGAGCGAGGGTGACCATCGGACGCGGGGCACCGTCAACGAAGGAGGGCACAACTGCGTCCACGGTTCGCCCGGGCCGGATCAGGCGATTCGTGCCGGTCCTCGACTGGCTTCCCCGGTACCAACGATCCTGGCTGACCAGCGACGCGGTGGCCGGCCTCTCCGTGTGGGCGTTGCTCGTGCCCCAGGGCCTCGCGTACGCGGCGCTCGCCGGTGTGCCGGTGCAGTTCGGCCTGTACACGTCGTTCGCGGCGCTCATCGCCTACGCGATCTTCGGGACGTCGCGGCAGCTGGCGCAGGGTCCGAGCGCCACGGTCGCGGCGGTGTCGGCGGCCGTCGTCGCTCCGATCGCCGGCTCGGCCGCCCTTGGGACATCGGCGTTCGTGCCGGTCACGGCGGCGCTCGCGCTCGTGACTGGTGTCGTCTACGTGCTCCTGGGCATCCTCCGGATGGGCTGGGTCTCGAACTTCCTGTCGAAGGCGGTCCTGGCGGGCTTCATCCTCGGGTTCGCCCTCGGGATCATCATCGACCAGTCCTACAAGCTCTTCGGCGTGACCAAAACCGAGGGAACCTACGTCCAGAAGCTCATCGACACGCTGAAGGAGCTTCCACACACGAGCGTCGTCACCCTGGCCGTGGGTGCCCTCTCGCTCGCGGCGCTGCTGCTGATGCGGCGATTCCTCAGGCGGTGGCCGCGAGCCTTGATCGTGATGGCCCTCTCGATCCTGGCCGTGACCGCGTTCGATCTGATGAAGCACGGGGTGAGTATCACGGGAAACGTGCCCACGGGCTTGTTCGACGTGGGTGTGCCGCACATGCCGTGGGACGACATCCTTTCGCTGATCGCCGGCGCGTTCTCGATCGTCTTCGTGGGGTTCTCGGAGACGCTGGCTTCCGGTCGGACGATGGCGCTCAAGCATCGGTACGACATCGATCCCAACCAGGAGCTCGTGGCTGAGGGTGCCGCATGCGCAGCCGCCGGCTTCGTGGGAGGCTTCGCCTCCGACGGAAGCCTGTCGAAGACGTCGGTTGCCGATGCGGCCGGCCAGAAGACGCAGATGGCGTCACTGATCAATGCCCTGTTCATCCTCCTGACGCTGCTGTTCCTCGCCTCGATCTTCGAGAACCTCCCGAGCGCCACGCTGGGGGCGGTCGTCATCGACTCGATGGTGGGTTTGGTCGACTTCAATGCGGTGGGTCGGTACTTCCGGGTGAACCGGTCGGACTGGGTGTTCTCCATGGGTGCGCTGCTGGGAATCCTCTTCCTCGGCATCATCCAGGGGGTTCTCATCGGCGTGGTCATGTCGCTCCTTGCGTTGATCAGCCGGGCGTCCAAGCCGGCGGTCCGCCGCCTGGGTTGGGACAAGAGCTCCCAGGCGTACCTTGCCGAAGGGGACGGCGCGGCCCTGGAGACCACGCCCGGTGTCGTGGTGGTGCGGATCGACGGTCCGCTCTTCTTCGCGGACGCGACCCGATTCCGCGATGAGCTTCGCCAGATGATCGCCGGCGAGCCAGGCTTGCGAACCGTGGTGATCGACGGGGAGGCCGTGTCCCAGACGGACACGGATGGAGCCGACATGGTGGCCCAGATCGGCGGGGAGTTGCAGCGCGACGGCGTCGTCCTGGCGCTGGCCAGGGTGAGTTCGCCCGTCTTGGAGCTGTGGCGGCGAGCCGGGGCGGTGGAGGTCATCGACGACAACGTGTTCCCCACCGTACGTGAGGCGATCGAACGGACGCGGCGAGACGCTCGTATCACCCCGTCGGGATGAAGCGGTCTTCACTCGCGAGAGCCATTCTCGAGTGACGCGAGTGGCCCCCCGCCGCTCGCATTGTCGTATGTCCGGGCGGCGGTGAGCCGATCGAGCGGCCAAGTTCGGAGGTCTGCAATGACGAAGCGGTTCAAGGGCACCATCAACATCGACTCACGCGACTCGGTCCCGGACTGGGACCCGTACCTGCAACCGGTGGCGCCCGAGGGTGCGCCGAACGTGCTGTACATCGTCCTGGACGACGTCGGCTTCTCCGCCATGGAGCCATGGGGCGGACTGATCGAGACGCCGAACATCAACTCGTTCGCGAAGACGGGTCTCACCTACACGAACTGGCATACCACTGCCCTCTGCTCACCGACCCGCTCCTCGCTGCTGACGGGGCGAAACCACACGACCAACGGGATGGCCTGCATCGCGGAAGCCACGACCGGATTCCCCAACTCGAACGGCCATATCCCGTTCGAGTGCGCCACCATCGCCGAAGTCCTGAGCGAGCGGGGCTGGAACACCTACATGCTTGGGAAATGGCATCTCGTCGCGTCCGACGAGATGAACCTGGCATCGACGAAGCGCAACTGGCCGGTCGGCCGCGGATTCGAGCGCTACTACGGGTTCCTGGGGGGCGAGACCAACCAGTGGTATCCGGACCTCGTCTACGACAACCACCCCGTGGATCAGCCGTCGACACCGGCGGAGGGCTACCACCTGACGACGGACCTCACCGACAGGGCGATCGAGTTCATCAAGGATGCGAAGATGATCGCCCCCGACAAGCCGTTCTTCATGTACTTCTGTCCCGGAGCCACCCACGCGCCGCACCACGTCCCCAAGGAATGGATCGAGAAGTACCGGGGCAAGTTCGACATGGGCTACGAGACGTACCGGGAGCTCGTGTTCGAGCGGCAGAAGAAGATGGGGATCTTCCCCGAGGAGGCCGAGCTCTCGGCTCTCAACCCCTACGCCGAGGAGAAGAGCGTCGACGGGAAGCCCTGGAACCCGGTCGATGTGGTGCGGCCGTGGGGCTCCTTGTCCGACGACGAGAAGCGGCTGTTCAGCCGCATGGCCGAGGTGTACGCCGGGTTCCTGAGCCACACGGATCACGAGATCGGCCGGCTGCTGGCCTTCCTCGAGGAATCCGGCCAGCGCGAGAACACCATCATCGTGCTCGTGTCCGACAACGGCGCCAGCGGCGAGGGTGGCCCGAACGGCTCAGTCAACGAGAACAAGTTCTTCAACGGGATCCCCGACGACATCCAGGACAACCTGAAGTACCTGGACGAGCTGGGTTCGCCCGCCACGTACAACCACTACCCCGTGGGGTGGGCGTGGGCCTTCAACACCCCGTTCAAGATGTGGAAGCGCTACAACTTCGAGGGCGGGGTGGCCGATCCCATGGTGATCTCGTGGCCGAAGGGCTTCGCCGCGCGGGGCGAGCTCCGGCACCAGTTCCTCCACGCCACCGACATCGTGCCGACGATGTACGACCTTCTCGGCATCGAGATGCCGGACGTCGTCAAGGGCTACCCGCAGATCCCGCTGGAGGGCGTCAGCTTCCGCTCGACGTTCGAGAGCGACGACGTCCCCACCCCCAAGGAGAGCGCCTTCTTCTCGATGCTCGGATCACGAGCGGTGTGGCACAAGGGATGGAAGGCCGTGAGCGTGCACCCCACCATCGCCGGCTGGGGGCACTTCGATGAGGACCGGTGGGAGCTCTACGACACGATGAAGGACCCCACGGAGAGCCACGACGTGGCCGCGGAGCATCCGGTGAAGCTGAAGGAGATGATCAACCACTGGTTCCACCTGGCCGGCATGTACAACGGTCTGCCCCTCATCGATTCCACGGCGGTCGAGGTGCTCGCCGACCCGAGCCGGCCCGAGGTGGCTCCGCCCAGGGACCGGTACGTCTACTACCCCGATTCGGCGGAGGTTCCGGAGTCCGCGGCGGTCAACATCCGGAACCGGAGCTACAGCATCGCCGTGGGCGTCGAGATCGATTCCAAAGATGCCCAGGGCGTGCTGTTCTCCCACGGCGCGCGGTTCGGCGGCCACGCGCTGTACGTGAAGGATCACAGGCTGAAGTACGTCTACAACTTCGTGGGCAGCAAGGTGCAGACCGTCGAATCGACGAAGGACGTCCCCCTCGGCAAGGTCGTGCTGGCGGCCACGTTCGAGAAGGAGAACGGTGGGATGCCGACCGAAGGAACGCTGACGCTGTACGTCAACGACGAGGAGGTCGGGAGCGGGCACATCGTGACCCAGCCCGGCAACTTCTCCCTGGTGGGGGAGGGATTGAACGTCGGGAGGGACCCGGCCGAGCCGATCACCGACGACTATTCCGGCCAGTCCCCGTACGCGTTCACCGGGGGCACGATCAACGAGGCCATCGTCGACGTCTCGGGGGACCAGTTCATCGACCTCGAGAAGGAAGCCATGGCCATGATGGCCCGGGAGTGAGCCCCGGGGGCAGGCATGAACGACATGATTCGCATGCCGGGTGGCACCTTCCTCATGGGGTCGGAGGACTTCTACCCGGAGGAAGCGCCGGTTCATAGCGCCACGGTCGACCCGTTCTGGATCGACGAGCACCCGGTGACCGTGGCCGAGTTCCGGCGTTTCGTGGCGGCGACCGGGTACGTGACCGTTGCCGAACGACCGCTCGACCCGGCTCAGTACCCGGACGCGGATCCGGACCTCCTCGTCTCCGGTTCGCTCGTGTTCCGCAAGGCGGCGGGTCCGGTGGACCTGCGCGATGTCTCCAACTGGTGGACCTACACCCCGGGCGCCGAGTGGCGCCGTCCGGAGGGTCCCCGAACCGACCTCAACGGGCGGGAGAGGCACCCCGTCACCCATGTCGCGTTCGAGGACGCCGAGGCCTACGCGGTGTGGGCGGGCAAGGAGCTGCCCACGGAAGCCGAGTGGGAGTTCGCGGCGCGTGGGGGACTCGAGCAGGCCGCGTTCACCTGGGGAAACGAATTCACGCCGAAGGGCAAGATGATGGCCAACACGTGGCAGGGCGAGTTCCCCTGGCAGAACCTCGAGACTGACGGATTCGAGGGGACGTCGCCGGTGAAGAGCTTCCCGCCGAACGGCTATGGGCTGTACGACATGGCCGGCAACGTGTGGGAGTGGACCGCAGACTATTTCGGGTCGTTCCGACTCGACCAGCCGAAGCCCGTCTGCTGCGCGCCGGAGCGACCCGGCGGCGTGACCGCGGAGGAGAGCCTGGTCCCCGGGCAGCCCGGCGCACACATCCCTCGGCGAGTGATCAAGGGGGGCTCACACCTCTGCGCGCCGAACTACTGTCTCCGCTATCGCCCCGCGGCCCGGCAGAGCGAGACGGTCGACACCTCGACCACCCATATCGGGTTCAGATGCGTCGTTCGGGAGCGGGACCTTGGAGAGGCTCAGGCCTGACCGACGATCTCGTAGGTCTCGACGCTGACGATCTGCCCGCCCGCCTCGGCGACCGAACGCTCCCGAAGCTCGCGAACCTGCTCCTCGCTGGCCTTCAGCGCTTCCTCCGTCTCGAAGACGGCGAACGTCACGACCTTGCCCGAGGACCGGTCGGCCGCCCAATACCCGGCCACGAGACCGGGAATCTGCTTGGCTCCCGGCACGGCCCGTTCGTTGATGACCCTGACCGCGTCGTCGTAGCGGTCGGGCGAGCCCTGCACCACCGTCACTCGTGCGAACATGGCGCCTCCTCCCTGATGGGATGACCTTACTTCCAGTCGACGGTGACGACCTCGACGGGCTCGGAGGACCCGCGGAGCTCCACCGTTCGTGGCTCGGAGATCGGAAACCGGCCGCCCGTCGCCGTCTCCCGGCTGGCGATGATCTCACCGCCCCCGGCGAGCCCGGCGATGCGCGAGGCCTCGTGCACGCCCTTCCCGCTGAAGTTTCGGCCCACCTGGGTGGCGCCGGCGGCGTGCAATCCGATCCGCACCGGTGGGGCGAACCCGGCGGTCTGGCGGTGCTCGGCGAGCTTGCGTTGGATGGCCACGGCGCAGGCCAGGGCCTCGTCCGGCGACTCGAACGCCACGAAGAAGCCGTCGCCGGTGGCCGCCACCTCGTCACCCCGGTGCGCCACGAACTGGGATCGCAGTGTCTCGTCGTGCCATCGCAGCACGCCCTGCCAGGCCTCGTCTCCGAGCGCCTCCACCAGGTTCGTGGACTTCACGATGTCGGTGAACATGAACGTCCGCTGCACCCGGCGCGTCGCCGACTTCCCGCGCAGCTGCCACGGGAGGAGCTGGTCCACCTCCTCGATCACGATGGCGCTGGTGGGGCAGGAGAGGGCGGCCTCGCGGAGCTGCTCCTCCTCGATGGTGGATACGTCGAGCACATCGGCCTTGCCGTAGTCCCCCTCGACCCAGTCGAACGCGGTCGGGGCGATGGTGATGCAGTTGCCCGCTCCCACGCACTTGTGCCGGTCGACCCGCGCCTTCAGCACTTCGCTACACCACCCGTTCACGGAAGGCGAACGCGGTGGCGTCCGATCGCGTCGGCGTGCCCAGACGGGCGAACATCTCGGCGAGACGGCGCGCCACTTCGGTCTCGACCTGGCCCGTGCGCTCGGCGATCTCCCGATTGGTCAGGCCCTCGGTCAATGCCTTCAACAGCTGCACGTCGGCGTCATCCAGTGCAGGGCCGGCGTCGCCGTCGCCGGGCTGCATAGCCATGAGGTCGAGCGATCCGGCCAGCTGCACCAGCCGGCTCCCCGTGGGGCCCCGGAACCATCGCACCCGCGTCTGCTCGTCCAGGGTGCGCTGCGCGGTCAGGGCCAGCATCACCTGAAGGAAGAACTGAAGCATCTGCCGGCCTTCCTCGGGCCCGGCGACCGTGAGCACCTCGGCCACCGGCAGAAGGATCTCGACGTGCAGGTCCTCCTGCATGGCCGACTGCAGGTGATCGACCGCAGCCATGGCGTATCGCAGGGCTTCCTCCTTAGCTCCGCGCGCCAGTGCCACGTGAGCCAGAGCGGCGTCGGCCTGGGCGCCCCACGGTGCGTGCCCGGGAAGCGGCTCCTTCAACGCCTTGGCCTCGTTCGCCGCCGCCTCGGCCAGGGACAGCAGCTCCTCGTCGTTGCGCTCCGCCCCGAACGACGCGGCCTTCAACGCCAGAAGCGCCAGCGTCTCGCTCCTGGCGGCGGGGAGCCCCTGCTCCGTGGCGAGTTGCACGGCCCGCTCGAGGTGCGCCCGCATGCCGCGCACATCACCCTCCGCGGCCTGGACCGACCCGCGCCACATCTCGAGCATCCGGGCTCGGAACGGCGATGGGGCCTCCGCGGCTGCCGCCGCAGCCAGGTCCACCCATCGGCCGGCCTCCGACAGGTCACCGACGTCCAAGTGCGCCATGGCCGTCCCGCCCGCCGCCAGGAATTCCAGGTGCCGCTCCCCGATGACCTTGGCCTGCCGGTGAGCCTCCGCGCCACGGGAGATCGCCAGGTCGGGCACCACCTTCGCCCGGGAGAACACGTGGGCGCCGTACAGCATCTGGGCCTCGGCCAGGGACCGTTCGCTCTCCTTGGTCAGCGTGTCCATGCGGGAGGCCAGGCGGCGGATCTCCTCGATGTGCCGCCCCGCCCCCGACCCGAAGTGGATGTCCGGCGACCAGTTCACGTAGGCCAGGGCGATGATCGAGGCCATGGCGCCACGCCGGTCGCCGGCCTGCTCGTAGAGGCGCAGGGCGTGCTCGATGCGCTCGGATGCGGCGCGAATGTCGCCGGCGATGGGTGTGCTGGCGACCATGTCCTCCAACCGCTCGCCGCCCGCCACTCTCGCCAGGATCTGCATGTGCTCGCCGGCCAGGGCTTGCTCGACGAACCATGCACGTGCCCGTCCCATATGGATCACGCCCAGCTCACGGGACGCGCCGGCCTCGGCCAGCACGTCGGCCTGCTGTTCGGCGAGCTCGACGGCGCGGAGGTAAGCCTCCTCGGCCGCATCGAGATCGATGTCGTGGCCGGACATGGAGAAGGCTTCCCCGAGGCGCGCGTGCAGCAGCGCCTGCCCCAGCTCCAGGCACGCCGCCAGCTCGGCCTTGGCGTCGCCGCCTTCGGTGGCCCGCCGGCGGATGGTCCGCGCCAGCGTCGCCGCCTCGTCCCATTCCTCACAGAGCTGCAGCGCGGCCGACCGGCGGAGCTGCACGTCCATCTCCAGGTGGGCGTCGCCCATCGCTTCTGCCAGGGCGGCGAATTCGGCCAGACCCTCCAGTCGGTCGCTGGAACGGCGCAGCATGTCGAGCGCGTCGTCGCGCGCCTGGAGCAGGGCCAGCCGCTCCTGGGGGTGGACGCCAGCGGGAGGGACACGTCGATGACGCGCATGACTTCCTCGGGGGCGTTCGCGGCCAGGGCGTTGCGGGTTGCCTGGATGGAGAACTTGACGCAGACGTCGCTGTCCCCGGCCTCCTTCGCGTGATGGGCCAGCAACGGGAGGCTCTCCGGCGCGGGATCGCCCACCATCAGCAGGTCGACGATGGCCCGGTGGATGGCGCGCCCCTTCGCCGGCGGGAGGGAGGCGACGGCGAACTCGCGCACCTGGTCGTGGGAGAAGCTGTAGTCGGCGGGAGCGTCCTTGGGGTGCTTCACCAGGAGGCCGCCGGCCACGGCCGGGGCCAGGGTCTCGTCCAGCGCGTCGATGGTGGGCTCCCCCTCGCCGAGCTGGATCCTGATCGCCTGGAGATCCTTCAAGCTGAAGTGGCGTCCGAGGATGGCGGCCTCGGCCATGGCTGCCCGGGTCTCGTCCGGCACGTGCGCCGCCCGGCGCGAGATCAGGGTGCGGACGGCCGACGGAACCAGGCGCTCGGCGTTCTTGGCCAGCTTCCACGTGCCGTCGATCTCCTGGATCATCGCGCCCTCGCGGTAGGCGTGCGCCAGCTCCTCGACGATGAAGGGGACGCCCTCGGCCTGGCCGTGCATGGCGGCGGCGCTCCCGGGATCGACCTTGCCGCCGAGCAGCTGGCGGAGGAACTCGGCGGTCTCCACCTGGGTGAACCGGCTGACCTTGAGCCGCCGCACGATCCCGAGCCGCTCCATGTCGGCGATGAGGTTCACCGCCTCGGTGACGGTGGCGAACTCCTCGGGTCGGATCGCGGCCATGAAGAACAAGGGGCTGGATGCGGCCGAGCGGACGAGGTAGCGGATGAGCCGCAGGCTGTCGTCGTCGGTCCACTGCAGGTCGTCGACCAGCAGCGCCACCGGCTGGGCCGAGGTCAGGGTGCGGATGGCGATGGCGGCCAGGTCCAGGGTGCGCAGGAGCTTCGGGTCGGGGGGAAGGCTGTCCAGGCCGGGGTCGTCGTGGCCGGACAGCGCGTTCAGGCTTCGCTCGATGTCGGCGGCGGCCGGTGTGCCGCTGGTGACGGCGGCCCCCTCGGGCGAGCCCAGGATGGAGCGGGCCAGGAGGAGGGGACCGCGGATCTCCTCGTCGGCGGCCACCGGGATGGTCAGGAAGCCGCCAGCGACGGCCAGCTCGGCG
>JBIOYQ010000189.1:0-5230 GCA_044870295.1 Actinomycetota bacterium | reverse complement strand
CCTCGACCGACCACCACTACGTCTTCCCGCAGGGTTCCGGCGACCTGCTCGAGGTCGAGGTCGACGCGGCGCGCTCGATCGGCCTGCGCTTCCATCCGTGCCGCGGCTCGATGGACCTCGGCCAATCCGCGGGCGGCCTGCCGCCGGACTCGGTGGTACAGGATCCGGACACGATCCTCGACCACACGCAGTCGCTGGTGCACGAGTATCACGATCCCTCCCCCGGTTCCATGCTTCGCGTCGCCGTGGCGCCGTGCTCACCGTTCACCGTGAGCGAGCGGTTGATGAAGGACTCCGCCCAGCTCGCTCGGGACCTCGGCGTTCGGCTTCACACCCACATCGCCGAGACCGTCGACGAGGAGCAGTTCTGCCAGGAACGGTTCGGCCTGCGGCCGCTGGAGCTGCTGGACGATTGGGGGTGGCTCGGCCCGGAGGTCTGGCTCGCCCACTGCGTCCACCTGTCCGACAAGGACGTGCGTCGCATCGCCGAGACCCGCACCGGCGTCGCGTGGTGCCCGACGTCCAACCTCCGGCTGGGTTCGGGGATCGCGCGGGCGCGGGCCCTGCTGGACGAGTCCGCCACGGTGGGCCTGGGCGTCGACGGCTCGGCGTCGAATGATTCGGGCCACATGCTGGCCGAGGTCCGCCAGGCCATGCTGGTCAGCCGGGCTGGCGGCGACGCGGGCGCGATGTCGGCAAGAGAAGCCCTTCGCGTGGCCACGCGCGGCAGCGCGGCGTGCCTGGGCCGGGACGACGTGGGCTCCCTCGAGCCGGGCAAGCGCGGCGACGTGGCCCTGTTCTCGGTGGACGGACTGTCCTGGGCCGGAACCGAGGCCGACCCCGTGGCGGCCGTGGTGCACGCCTGGCCGGCCAGGGTTCGGGACCTGTTCGTGGAAGGCCGGTCGGTCGTGCGGGGCGGACGCCTGGCCAACGCCGACGAGGACGCCATCGCCGCCGAGGGGCGCCGGGTCGGCACGCGCATCGCCGGAGCAGGCAGCCGATGAGCACGCGGACCATCGAGCGGGTTCGCGAGGGCGTCGGCCGGTCGGCCCGCCGGGTCGATGGCTCACCCAAGGTGCAGGGGGCCTTCGCCTACGGCAGTGACCTGTGGCACCGCGACATGCTGTGGGGCCACACCCTGCGCTCCCCACACCCCAGCGCTCGCATCCGTTCGATCGACATCTCGGCCGCCGTCGCCTCGCCGGGTGTCCACGCGGTGCTGTTGTCGGACGACGTCCGTGGCAAGAAGACGTACGGCTTGGAGTTCTCGGACCAGCCCGTGCTGGCGTCGGAGCGGGTTCGCTATCACGGAGAGCCCGTCGCCCTGGTCGCGGCCGATCATCCCGAACTGGCCCGACGGGCGGTCGGGCGCATCGCCGTCGACTACGAGGTCCTGGACCCCGTGACCGACATGGAACGTGCCCTGCGACCGGACGCGCCGAAGGTGCACGAGTTCGGCAACGTCCTTCGCCACGTGCGGATCGTCCACGGTGACCCGGACGCGGACGCCGACGTGTGGGTCGAGGGCTACTACGAGACCGGCATGCAGGACCAGGCGCCGCTGGGGCCGGAGGCCGGGTTGGCCATCCCCACCGAGGACGGGGGCGTCGACCTCTACGTGTCGACGCAGTGGTTGCACGTCGACCGCCAGCAGATCGCGCCGTGCCTGGCCCTCCCCGAGGACAAGGTGCGCGTGTACCTGGCCGGCGTCGGCGGGGCGTTCGGGGCGCGCGAGGACGTCAGCATGCAGATCCACGCGTGCATGCTGGCGCTCTACACGGGTCGCCCCGTGAAGATGTCCTACGGCCGCGAGGAATCCTTCTACGGGCACGTCCATCGGCATCCCTCCCACATCTGGATGCGGACGGGCGCCGCGGCCGATGGCAAGCTCTCGAACGTTCGTATCCGGCTCCTGGTCGACGGCGGCGCGTATGCGTCGTCCTCCGCGGCGGTCATCGGCAACGCGTCCACCTTCGCCGCCGGTCCCTACGAGGTACCGAACGCGTTGATCGAAGGCACGTGCGTGTACACGAACAACCCTCCGTGCGGGGCCATGCGCGGCTTCGGCGCCGTGCAGGCCGCCTTCGCCCATGAGGCCCAGATGGACAAGCTGGCAAGGATGCTCGACATGGATCCCGTCGAGATCCGGTTGAAGAACGCCCTTCGAACGGGCTCGGTGCTGCCGACCGGGCAGGTGATCCAGGGATCGGCTCCCGTACACGAGGTGATCGAGCGGTGCGCGTCCATCCCATTGCCGCCCGAACAGCCTGCCGGCCGCCGCGACCCCATCGCCCTGCCCGGCGGGGTTGCGGGGAACGTCGGGCGGGGCGAGTCGATCCGCCGCGGCGTCGGGTTCGCCGTTGGCTACAAGAACATCGCCTACAGCGAGGGATTCGACGACTCCTCCGAAGCCAGGGTCACCGTGTCTCTCGGCGCCGGCGGCCGGCCGGTCGTCGAAGTCCACTGCGCGGCCGTGGAGGTCGGTCAGGGTCTGAGCACGATCCTGGCTCAGATCGCCCGCGAGGAGCTCGGCGTCGACGACGTTGTGATCCACCCCTCGGACACGTTCGTGGGTTCGTCCGGCTCCAGCTCCGCCTCGAGGCAGACCATGATGTCGGGCGGCGCCGTGCAGCTGGCCTGCCGAGCGGTGAAGGACGAATGGGAGCGTCGCGGCGGTTCCCTGGACGAACCCGTCACCGCCACACGGACTTACCACCACCGGGTGACGCAAGCGCTCGACGAGAACGGGCAGGGCGACGTGCACGTCAGCTTCGCGTTCGCCGCCGAGCGCGCCGTCGTCGAGGTCGACATCGAGCTCGGGTTGGTCCGGGTGGTGCAGATCGCGGCGGCCCAGGAGGTCGGGCGGGCCATCAACCCGCAGGGTGTGCAGGGCCAAATCGAGGGCGGCACCGCCCAAGGGTTGGGCCTGGCCCTCATGGAGGAGATCCAGGTGAAGGACGGCGTGGTGAAGAACGCCTCGTTCACCGACTACCTCATCCCCACCATCCTGGACATGCCGCCGGTGGTGTCCGAGGTGATCGAGGAGCCCGAGCCCGGCGTCCCGTTCGGGGTGAAGGGCGTGGGCGAGCCCTCGACCATCGTGGCCCCGGCGGCCATCGCGGCCGCGCTGCGCGACGCCACGGGGCACGAACTGAACCGCATCCCGGTCAGGCCCGATGACCTGGTGGGTCTCTCGGGTCCCGTCCGGTCGGCCGGTTGGGCTCCGTCACCGGACGTCCCGGGTCCGAAGCCGGTCCCGGACTACGTCGGCCTGGGTGCCGGCCAGCAGGAGTTGGGCGGCGAGGGCGGCAAGGGTTAGCGGCTAGCCCTCCGCGGTCTTACCGCGAGCGCCGACCGCCAGCGCCACCTGCACGATCTCCGTGTGCACGGCGGACAGACCGGCATCGATCCGATCCTCGAGCCTGGCAATGTCGCCCTTGAGCCCGGTGCGCTGTTCGGTCATCTCGGCACGGAGGCTTCCGAACCCCTCGGTAATCTCGGCTCGGAGGCTTCCGAACCCCTCGGTCATCTCGGCTCGAAGGCTGCCATCACCCTGGGTCATCTCGGCCCGCAGGCTGCCGAACCCCTCGGTCATCTCGGCTCGCAATCGGTCGATTTCCTCGCGGAGGGTACGGAAACGGTCCGTGGCCAAGTACGCGAGGATCGCACCCACCGCGACCACGACGAACGTATTCGTCAGCGTGACACCCAGGTCCAACATTCCTCCTCTCGGTGGAGAGGGGGTGCACTTGGGCGAACCCTAGCAGCAACCGATGACAACTAGCGATCCTTTCCACCAGCTTCGCGCTGACGGCTCAAGTATCCGTCGGCCAGGTCACGTGGTGCGCAAGCTAGCCAGCCGTCGACGATCGCCTCCTCCAGCGCGTTCTTCCTGACTCTCTTCAGTCGGATGAGCACGGCGGCGTATCCGTCGAAGTGCGGGATTGTGAAGAAGGATCCTGGGTGCTCCTCGAGCGCCGCCTCCTTGTCGTCCAGGTCCAGCACGCGCACCGCCAGGATCGGTCCTTCTGGCGGCGTCTTGTCACCGAACCGCTTGAGGTCGGCCTTGCTGAACGGGCGCTCCCAAGCGAACGCCTTGCCTGCCACGAACCACGTGAGGTTGCCGTGCCGGACCCCTTCGGTGACCTCGGGCAGCTTCCGCGCGACGCGACCGGCCTCCTCCAGAGTTGCCATGCCGACCGTCAGGGAGTCAAGCGATAGAAGCGCAGGAACCCCGGCTCGAACGGCAGCACTTCCAACCCGGTGAAGCCGGCCCGCGTTGCGTAGTCGCCCAACGTGCTCGCGCGCATAACGGTTCCGGTCGCGGCCGAGGGCTGCTCGGCCAAGCCGCCGGGCAGACAGACCAGGATGCTGGCCGCGTACATGAAACGCTCCGCCTCGTCGCCCGGGACGGTGAACGAGTCGGCGACGCGCTCGTCGGCCACCAGGAGCGTTCCGCCGGAAGCCAGGCTCTCGCGGATGGCCGCCAGGACCTCGACCGGACGAGCCAGATCATGGATGGCCTCGATCACCACGGCAAGGTCATAGGGGCCTTGTGAGCCGACGGTCGCTCCGTCCCGGACCTCGAACCGCACTCGATCGTCCACCCCGTGCTCCTTGGCCAGCCGGCGAGCCTGGTCGATGGACGCCTCGTCCGGGTCGAACCCGTCGACCCGCACCTTCGGATACGCCTTGGCGATGGAGATCGCCGCCCACCCCACGCCGCAAGCCACGTCGACCACGCGGGCCGGAGGATCCGCGCTGAGACGCTCGTGGACATCGGGGATGGCCGGAAGGAACTCGGTCCCGAGCTGATTCACGAGCCACGGACGGTTGAAGTCTCCCTGCGACTCGATCATGTCCAGGCCGTAGGCGCCCCACGAGACGCCACCGCCGGTCCGGAACGCCGTCATGACCTGAGGGAGGGTCTGGGCCGCCGAGACCAACGTGCGGGCCAGCGGAGCCATGGAGAACAAGCTGTCGGGCTTGGTCAGGGCCTCCGCGTGCGCCGGCGGAAGCGAGTAGCGTCGCTCCTCCTGATCCTTCGCCGGATCGTCGACCTCCAGGACCCCGGTGACAGCCTGCTGCTCCAGCCATTCCCGGGCGTATCGGCGGTCGATCCCAAGCCGCTCCGTAAGCTCCGAGGGCGTGACGGCGTCGCCGCCAGCCAGCGCGGCATACAGGCCGAGCCGATCGCCGACGTAGACGCTCAGCAGGTCGAACGCCCCAA
>JBIOYQ010000188.1:0-12977 GCA_044870295.1 Actinomycetota bacterium | reverse complement strand
TCCAAGGGCTACCTGCGCGGCGAGGAGACTAAGGAGCACACCCTCCTCCATCGCGAGGCCTGGTACGAGGAGCACGACGTCGAGCTCCGGTTGGGGTCATCTGCCGTCCATCTCGACTCGACGGATCGTGAGGTCGAGCTGTCGACCGGAGAACGGATCTCCTACCAGCAGATCCTGATCGCGACCGGCGGACGAAACCGAACGCTGGAGGTCCCGGGGATCGACCTCGAGGGCGTGCACGCACTCCGAACGCTGGAGGACGCCGACCGGATCCGAGCCGAGGCCCGCGCCGGACGCACCGCCGTGGTCGTCGGCGCCGGCTTCATCGGTTGCGAGGTGACGGCCTCCCTGCGCCTTCTCGGCGTCGAGGTCGAGGTCGTGGAGGTGTTCGACGCCCCGCTGCTCCGGGCGGTCGGTCCGGAGGTCGGCAGGGTGATCGAGGGCATCCATCGCGACCGCGGCGTGCGCTATCACTTCGAGGATGGGGTCGAGCGCTTCGAGGGCGACAGCCGGGTGGAGCGAGTCGTGACCACCACCGGCCGTCGTCTCGACTGCGACTTCGTCGTCGTGGGTGTCGGCATCCAGCCCAACGTCGAGTGGCTGGAGGGATCGGGGGTGCAGGTCGACAACGGCGTCCTGGTGGACGAACGATGCCGGACCTCGGTCGAGGGTGTCTACGCGGCGGGCGACGTCGCGAACCACGTGCATCCGCTCTTCAAGCGCCGTCTGCGCGTCGAACACTGGGACAACGCGTTGAAGCAGGGCGCGGCCGCCGCCAGGAGCATGCTGGGGTCTCCCGACCCGTTCGACGATCCTCACTGGTTCTGGTCGGACCAGTACGAGCACAATCTGCAGTCGGTGGGGATCGCCGCCCAGTGGGACGAGCTGGTGATCCGGGGAGACATGGAGGCGAGGGACTTCGTGGCGTTCTATCTGAGGGACGGGATCGTCGAGACGGTGGTCGGGCTGAACCGCGGGAAGGACGTGCGCCGGTCCGCCGCACTGGTCCGGGCGCGTCGCCCGGTGGACCCCGCACTCCTGCGCGACGAGAGCGTGGACCTCAAGCGCGTCGCCGCCGACCTGGCCCGAAAGAGCGCCTGACGTGGCGGTCAAGCCGGCCGAGCCGCGTGCGCTCGTGATCTTCGGCGCGTCCGGGGACCTGACGAGGCGCAAGCTGCTTCCGGCCCTCTTCCATTGCTTCAAGGAGGGCCTCCTGCCTCGGGCGTTCGCCGTCGTCGGCTACGCCCGCACCACCATGACCGACGCCGAGTTCCGCGCTCGCGCGCGGGAGGCGGTCAAGCAATTCGGGCGGGTCCCACCGGACGAGGACTGGGACGAGTTCGCCGGGATGCTCTCCTACATCCCCGGAGAGTTCGCCAGCGAGCTGGCCATGGAGCACCTCCGCGAGCACCTGGAGATGTTGGACCGTGAACGAGGGACCGAGGGCCGACGGTCCTACTACTGTGCCACCCCGCCTGTGGCCTACCCGCAGATCGTGGCCCGACTGGCGGAGAGCCACATGCACCGCGACGCTCGCATCGTCATCGAGAAGCCCTTCGGGCGCGATCTCCAGAGCGCGCAGGAGTTGAACCGGGCGCTCCATCAGGTCTTCGACGAGTCACAGATCTTCCGCATCGACCACTACTTGGGGAAGGAGACGGTACAGAACATCCTGGCCTTCCGGTTCGCCAACGGGATGTTCGAGCCGATCTGGAACCGTCGCTACATCGACAACGTGCAGATCACCGTGGCCGAGGAGATCGGGATCGAGGGGAGAGGAGAGTTCTTCGACCAGACGGGGACCCTCCGCGACATGGTCCAGACACACCTGCTGCAGATGCTCACGTTCGTGGGCATGGAGCCGCCCGTCTCGTTCGATCCCGACCGACTCCGGGACGAGAAGGTCAAGGTGCTGCGTTCGATGCACGTCTGCCTGCGCGACAACGTGGTACGGGGCCAGTACCGCGGCTACCGCGAGGAGCCGGAGGTCGAGCGTGACTCGCAGACGGAGACCTACGCCGCGCTCAAGCTGGAGATCGACAACTGGCGCTGGGCCGGCGTGCCGTTCTACCTTCGCACGGGCAAGAAGCTGCGACGGAAGCTCACGGAGATCACACTCTCCTTCCGGGATGTCCCCTACAACGTGTTCAAGGGGACGGAGGCGGTCCCACCGGGGCGCGACCACCTCACCATCCGGGTGCAGCCCGACGAGGGCATCACCATCGGCCTGAACATCAAGAAGCCCGGGCCGGGGATGGAGCTGGACCGGGCCGCGCTGGAGTTCGACTACGACACGGCGTACCAGGGCGGCCTGCTGGAGGCGTACGAGTACTTGATCATCGAAGCCATGGAAGGCGATCACACCTTGTTCACCCGCCAGGACGAGGTGGAGCGGGCGTGGGAGGTCCTGGAGCCCGTCCTCGTGAACCCGCCGCCGGTCGTGGAGTACGACCCGGGTTCGTGGGGGCCCGTGGAAGCCGACGACCTCGTCTTGCCCCGCCACTGGCACGTCACGCAACGATCCGAGAGCTGACTCCGTCGAGAAGTCGTGACGAATGCGTCAACGTACTCGACGCACGGCACGTCTCGCGCTACAACCGATGCCGTGGACGGAGGTCTGATCCGCACGTTGTTCTTCGCCGCGGCGGTCGTCGTAGGCGCGACCGGCGTGCTCATCGCGTTGCTCCTCCCAGGCGACTTCGCCTGCGCGCCCGATCAGGCCACGGCGTGCGACGCCATCCTGTCCATCCGGATCGGTTTTGCCGGAGCGGGCCTGGCCGGAGGGCTGGTGCTCGCGGCGCTGGGGGTCTGGCTCGAGCGCTACGGCCGCTGACGCTTAGAACTCCTTACAGTTCGAGATGTTGTGGCGGTGTCGCCACATGATGGCGCAGGCCAAGCGGAGGAAGGCTTCGAGTCCTCACGAACGAACGCTGATGATCGTCTTCCCGCTGATCCGCTCGGTCGGATTGAGGGCGGCGACGGCATCGTCGAGGGCCGCGACGTTGCCGATGTTCGTCCGCAGTCGTCCGTCCCGCACCCGCTGCACGACCTCACCCAGTTGGGCACGATCGGACTCGACAACGAAATCGACCGCCAGGCCGTCGGCGGGCCGCGCCTCGGTCGGTCCGACGATGGTCACCAGTGTTCCTCCGGCCCGGATCACGCCCGCGGACCGCTTCTGGATGTCGCCGCCGATGACATCGAACACCAGGTCGACGCCGCCGACGTCTTCCAGCGCGTCGTTCTCAAGGTCGACGAACTCCATCGCGCCGAAGTCGAGCGCCTTCTGACGGTCGGCAGCGCGACCGGTTCCGATGACGTACGTACCGAACTCACGCGCGAGCTGCGTCACCATCGACCCGACTGAGCCGGCCGCGCCGTGCACGAGCACGCTCTGCCCCGCCTGCGCATGGCCGTGCTCGAACAGTCCCTGCCACGCGGTCAGACCCGAGATCGGCAGGCTCGCGCCCACGGTGAAGTCGACGTCGCCCGGCAGCGGCGCGAGGTTGCGCGCCTCGACGGCCACATACTCCGCCAGGGTGCCGTCGCGATGCCAGTCCGTGAGGCCGAACACCCGCTGTCCCACCGACAGCCCCGTCGTGCCATAGCCGAGGCCGGTGACCACTCCGGCCAGCTCGTGCCCGGGAATCGACGGTGTCCGGTCACGGTCGACGCGATCGGTCCAGGTCGAGGGCCACGTCAGCTCAGTCGCCACGAATCCCGCCGCATGAACCTGAACAACGACGTCATTTATCGCTGCCGACGGCTCGGGCCGCTCCACGAGCGTCATCCCGGCCGTTCCCGCAGCCTTGTCCGTCACCACAATCGCCTTCAACAGGCGCCTCCCTGTATCGGCGTGCATCAAAACCCTGCCTCAGAGTTTCGTTACAGTCAATTCAGTCCCGGACGACCGGGAGGTCCGGTCGCCGGCCCCACTCCTCCCACGACGCGTCGTAGAGGGCCGCGTCCTCGATGCCGGCCAGCGTGGCCGCGAACAGCAGGGCCGATGCGGAGATCCCGCACCCGCAGTACGTGATCACCTTCGAGCCCGGTAAGGCGCCGCGCCGCGCGAACAGCTCGCGGAGCTCCTCCGGGTCTTTCAGGGTGTGGTCGTCGCGATAGAGCTCGTCGAACGGGATGCTGGCCGCCCACGGGATGTGCCCGGCCCGGAAGTCCCCTCTGGTTGTGTGAGCGATGCCGTCACCGTCGGCCGGCACGGGACCGGTCTCGAACCACACGGCCTTGCCGGCGAACTGGGCGGCCGGTCTCGAGTCCAGGACCGCGACCGAGCCGTCGGCCGACGCGGCCAGGACGTCCTCCGCCGTCGCCAGGATCGACGGTCCAGGGCGGGCCGTCCACGTGGTCGGTGACGACCGCTGGTTCGGCCGGTCGGCCGTGACGGACCGGCCTTCCGCCAGCCACTTGTCCAGGCCGCCGTCCAGCACCCGCACCTGATCGTGGCCGTACAGGCGGCAGGCCCACCACAGCCGGAACGGTCCGTTCCCATACCGGTCCGCATATGCCACGACCGTGGTGTCGTCGCCGATGCCTCGTTCCTGCATGACCCGCGCGAACCGATCGGGAGGCGCCAGGGCGAACGCGACGGGCGCGTCAGGATCCACGATGTCGCTGGCCCAGTCCACGAACACGGCGCCGGGGATGTGCCCGCGGTCGTAGCGCGCGCGGCCTGAGCCATCCTCCCGCCATCGCATGTCGACCGCCACGACGTTGGAGTCGTCCAGGTGATCGGCCAGCCAGGCCGTGGTCACGAGCACGCGCCCCACGATACCGCCAGCCCCGGTCAGCTAGCCTTACCCGCCGTCGGTTCATCGAGGAGAGGGAGGACCAGCACATGGCACAGGTCGATCAGGCGTTGTTCGACAAGGCCGCGGAGATGACCGCCACGGCGCTGCGGGGGGCGATGGGCGGACAGGGCAGCCAGCCGGCCTCCTTCGCCGCCGACGTGTTCAGGGAGATCTGGGCGGCGCTCAAGGAGGCGGCCGAAGAGCTGCCCGACCGCTCCCGGGCCGGCTTCTAGGGAACCCGAAGCGTCATCGCGGCGTAGAGGGGTCGAAAGACGGATCCCCCTGGTGCTGGAGGCAGCCATGCGCAAGCTCGTCGTGATGGTCGTGTCGGTCGCCGCCGTGTTGTCGTCCGCAGGTACGGCGCTGGCCAAAGGGGAGTCCATGGATCCGGTCAGCGGCACGCTCGTGATCAGTGGCCCCGGTCTCGATCGGCCCATCGCAGTTCAGGGAGAGGTCTACTGGTCGCCCGAGTTCGGTCTGTGGGGCGCGGGCGAATCCGAGGGCGGGATGACGGCCACGCTCGCCGACCTCGGACTCGTCTCAGCCGGTCCCGATGTGGGGTGGTACGTCCTCTCCCCAGACCCCCAGACGGTGGGTCCCGCCTACCAGGTGCAGGCCTCGGTCGGCCCGGCGGACGGTGGCACCTCGACCCCCGCGCCGACGCTCGCCACGCTGTATCCGTACGCGCCGGAACGCCCTCTGGTCCAGGTGTCGGTGCTGCCGCATCGTTCCACCGCCGGGACCGGCCTGTGGTGGAGCGCTCCGCCGGAGCTGTACGCATGGCTCCTGACGCAGGGCCTTCCGGCGGCACCCCCCGCGGTGCCAACGCAGGTCCCCGGCAGGCCGGTCGTCCCCGATGCCCCGTCGGTCCTTCCCGTCATCCTCTTCGCCCTGTTCGGGCTGGCGATGCTGGGAGCCATGGCCGCGGTCGCCGGTCGGCGCCATGCCGCGCGCGTCCGCGGCTGAGGGAAGAAGTCAGTCGCCCTTCAGCCCGGGCAGCACGCGGGCCGCGAACAACTCCATGGCGTGCGACGCCGTCTCGAAGTCCATGCCCGGATAGTGCAGCCGGACGATGAGATGGAACTCGCGGCGCGAACCGAAGGCTTCGACGAGTGGCCGCAGGGCGTGGATGACGCCCTGTGGGTCGCCGGTCGGCGTCAACCGGCGCAAGGTCTCTTCGTCGGGCGGATCCAGCAGGAACCCCTGATCTGGCGTGTCTCCGCCGGCCGCCCATCCGCCGTAGATGCCGAGCTGGTTCGGCACGTACTTCGACGCGATCTCCCAGGCGGTGTCGGCGTCGTCCCAGACGAACGTGTTCTGGAGCTGGGCGAACGCCAGCGGTGTGGGGTCGCGCCCGGCCTTGCGAGCGGCCTCGTCGGCCCATCCCACATCACGGCGCATCTTCTCGACCTCGCCGCCCCGCGTTCGGATATAGCCGTCGGCCAGGCGGCCCGCCCTCCGAATGGCCGGCTCGACGCTGCCGCCCAGCCAGATGGGGATGGCGCCGTCCCGTTCGGGCGCCGGTGAGACCAGCACGCGGTCGTAGGAGAACACCTTCCCGTCGAAGGAGAACCGCTCACCCGTCCACGCGCGCCGGAGGACCTCGATCGTCTCCGCGGTCCGCCGGACCCGTTCGTTGAACGGCACGCCGAACATCCTGAATTCCTCCTCGCGCCACGCCAGTCCGAGCCCCAGGACCAGGCGGCCGCCCGAGATGAGGTCCACGGTTGCCGCGTCCTCGGCGATGCGCAGAGGATCGTGGAACGGCGTCAGCAAGACTCCCGTGCCGAGCCGGATGTGATCGGTGGCGGCGGCGAAGGCCGCCAGCGTGGGCAACAGTGACGGCATGTATCCGTCCCCGCTGCCGTGGTGCTCGCTGACCCAGGCCGACTCGAACCCCAGCGTCTCCGCCAGCCGGACCAGGTCGATGATCTCCCGGTATTCCTGCGTGAAGGTTCGCCCCGAGCCCGGCGGCACCTGCGCGGTGAACAGCCCGATCCCGATGTGCACGGCCATGGCGCTCGAACCCTACCCCACACGGCCGCCGCCGTTCACGGCACAATCACCCTTCATGAGGGAGGCGATATCCGCCAAGCGGTTCGAGGAGCTGGTCGTCGGCGCGTTGGACGGACTCCCCGCGTGGATCCAGGAGCGGTTGGACAACGTGGAGGTCCTGGTCGAAGCCCAGCCGCCGGAGGACCAGCCGGGGTTGCTCGGGCTGTACGAAGGGATCCCGCTGACCGCCCGAGGGATGGGCTACTCGGGCGTCCTGCCCGACCGCATCACGCTGTTCCGGAGCACGTTGGTCGGGGCGTCCCGGAACGAAGAGGAGTTGAAGGACCTGGTGGCCGAGACGGTCGTTCACGAGATCGCCCATTTCTTCGGCATCTCGGACGAGCGGCTGACCGAGCTCGGCTGGGGCTAGTCGATCCGCGGCAAGGGCCCGGCTTCATGGTTTCCGAGCCCTGCGGGTAATGTGTTCGAGCAGGACACGAACCGGATCTGGCGCTCCAGGAGGCCGTGACCATGGACAAGGTGCAGGAGTGGAACGAGCTGGCTGCCCAGCTCTGCGTCGACAGCATCCGGGCGTCGACCGCAGCCGCGTCCGGGCATCCGACCTCGTCCATGTCGGCCGCCCATCTCGCCGCGGTGCTGTTCTCGGACCACCTCCGGTTCGACGTCGACGATCCGAAGAACCTCGGCAACGATCGGTTCGTGCTGTCGAAGGGACACGCGTCCCCGCTGATGTACGCCGTGCTGAAGGCGGTCGGCGCCGTCAGCGACGAGGAGCTGCTCTCGTTCCGCAAGCTCGGCAGTCCGCTCCAGGGCCACCCCGCGCCGGTTCCCGAGATGCCGTGGGTGGACGTGGCCACCGGCTCGCTGGGGCAGGGGTTGCCGATCGGTCTGGGCATGGCCCTCGCCATGCGCTTGGACGAGCTGCCCGGGCGGACGTGGGTCCTGATGGGTGACTCGGAGATCGTGGAGGGGTCCGTGTGGGAGGCCATGGCGAACGCCTCCTTCCACCAGGTGCGGAATCTGATCGGGATCCTCGACATGAACCGGCTGGGGCAGCGCGGGCCGACCATGCTCCAGTGGGACGGCGAGAAGTACGTACGGCGGGCCGAGGCGTTCGGGTGGCGGGCGATCCAGATCGACGGTCACGATGTCCGCCAGATCGACCAGGCGTATCGCGAGGCGGAGGACGGTGACGGTCCCACCCTGATCGTTGCGCGGACGGTCAAGGGCCACGGGGTCTCGTTCCTTGCGGATGCCGATGGCTGGCATGGCAAGGCCTTGGACGAGCAGCAGGCGAAGCAGGCGATCGAGGAGCTCGGCGGGGAACGCACCATCGCCATCACGCCGCCGAAGCCGGACCACGTCTCCCGAGAACCGGCGGTGGACCTGACCGGCGCCACCGTGCCCACGTACGACGGGGACATCGCCACACGGAAGGCGTTCGGCGAGGCACTCGCCGCTCTCGCGCCGGTTGTGACCGACCTGGTCGTCCTGGACGGTGAGGTGTCCAACTCGACGCACACGGAGGACTTCCAGAAGGCCGCCCCGGACCGGTTCTTCGAGATGTACATCGGCGAACAGAACATGCTGGGTGCCGCCGTGGGGCTGCAGGCCCTGGAGAAGATCCCCTTCGCCGCGACGTTCGCCGCCTTCCTCACGCGCGCCTACGACTTCATCCGCATGGCGGCGGTCAGCCGGGCCAACCTTCGGCTGTGCGGCTCGCACGCCGGCGTCTCGATCGGGGAGGACGGTCCTTCTCAGATGGCGCTGGAGGACCTGGCCATGATGCGCGCCGTGGCCGGATCGACGGTGCTGTATCCGGCGGACGGCAACGCCACGGCCAAGCTCGTGGCCGAGATGGTGGAGCGGGACGGCATCTCGTACCTCCGGTCGACCCGCGAGAAGACGCCGAAGCTGTACGACCCGGGCGAGGCATTCCCCGTCGGTGGCAGCAAGGTGCTCCGCTCGAGCGACCACGACGACGCCACGATCGTCGGCGCGGGCGTGACCGTGTTCGAAGCCCTGAAGGCCGCCGACCAGCTGTCGGAGGACGGCATCACGGTCAGGGTGGTCGACGCATACTCGGTGAAGCCGATGGATCGACGCACCCTGCGCGCCGCCCTCGAGGAGACCGGACTGCTGGTCGTGGTGGAGGACCATTGGATCGAGGGAGGGCTGGGAGACGCCGCCCTGGAGGCCGTCTCGTCGGGCGGGGCGCCGCTCTCCGGCGCCGTGATCAAGCTGGCGGTGACGAAGATGCCGGGGTCGGGCACGCCGGAGGAGCTGCGCGACTGGGCAGGCATCTCCGCGGGGAAGATCGCGCGGACCGTTCGAGGCGCGCTTCGATAGCGCTCAGCGCGGCTTGGTGGCGGCGGGGAAACGGGTTACGCTCGGAGCCCGTGCCGTCGGGGGAGGTCCTTCGTTGAAGAAGTGCCCGTACTGCGCCGAGTTGATCCAGGACGAAGCGATCAAGTGCCGGTACTGCCTGAGCGACCTCAAAGGCACGCCGGAATCGGGGGAGGGGACCGCAGCCGGATCGGCACAGCCGCCGATCGTCACCCCGCCTCCGCTCACCCCGGCGTGGGCCCGTCTGGAGGGTGAGGAACCGCCGGCCGCCGGTACCCCCGAAGACGTGACACCTGAGGCGGCGAATCCACCGACGACGCGGGAGCCCACGTCGGCGCCTGCCTCGGGTGAGCCTCCTCCCTCCGGTCCCGCGACGAGTGCCCGGCCCGGCGAGGGAGCCCTTCGGTTCAGCTACTCCGGGTACCGCTACGTCCTCGGGTACGGCAACGACTTCTTCGGGATCTGGGAACGCGACCGTCCCGGGGGCCCGGTGGAACGGTTCCCTCGGTCGGACCAGGGATGGGCCGACGCGTGGAACCGGTACCACAACCTGGAGCCCAACGCCGTCGAGGTGCCCGCACCGTCGTCGACGGCGACGCCCTCGGACATCGGCGGTGGTCCCTCCGCTGGGGAGGGAGGTGGCGTCGCGGGCGCGACCGCTCTTCCCATGACCGCGGAGCCCACCCAAGGAGCACCCTCCGGAGCATCGACCAGCGAACCAGCCGGGCCTCGTATCGGCGAGGGTGCCGTTCGATTCAGCCACTCGGGCGTTCGGTACATCCTGGGCTACGGTGCCGACTTCTTCGGCATCTGGGATCGCGAGACCCCGGGCGGACCGGTGGAACGGTTTCCTCGATCGGACCAGGGGTGGACCGAGGCGTGGAACCGCTTCACCGCATGGGAGCCCAGAGCCGTCGAGGTGCCCCAGGCCACCACTGCGCCCGATCTCCGCAGCTCGTTCCAGGGCGAGTTCAAATCGGGCCACACACTGGTGATGTGGATGGTTGTGCTGATCTCCCTGTCGATGGTGATGGCGCTGGTGTCCGCCGGTCTGTGGGGCGGGCACCTCGCGGACATCAGTAGCTTCGTGCGGGGAACGAAAGCCGGGGCGGAGGTGCTCGACAGCAGGGAAGTGGCCGTGAACGTCGACCGGTCCCTCATCTACTTCATCCTGGTCACCGGCATCCTGTGGCTCATCTGGCAGTACCGCGCCCATGCGAACATCCGAGCGCTCGGCGCCGGTGAGCTGAAGTACTCGCCTGGTTGGGCGGTGGGCTGGTGGCTCATCCCCTTCGCGAACATCGTCATGCCGTTCCTGACCACTCGGGAGCTGTGGAAGGCCAGCGACCCGGAGGCCGGCTCCATCGATTGGATCAGCCGCCGAGCAACCCCGCTGCTTGGTCTGTGGTGGGGGGGGCGGCTGCTGTCGCAAGCCTTGTTCCAGACCGGCGCGGCGTTCTTCAGCACCGTGCCCTCCGTCCAGGACCTGCGGGTGGAGGGATGGCTCTTCATCGCCGGCAACCTGTGCTTCATCGCGTGGGGCGTGCTGGCCATCCTGCTCCTCCGGTCCATCGACGACCGCCAGGCGAAGAAACGGGAACGCGTGGCGGCGTGGAGACGCAGCTTCGCGGCCCAGACCGCGTGAGCGCCGCTCGCCCGCACCGTGCCTGAGGTCCTGACCGACGACGTCCGCCTCCACGTGGAGGTCGACGGCGAAGGAGTACCGGTGACCGTCCTGGCCCACGGCCTGACGAACTCGTGCCGAGAGCTGGCCCTGCTCACGCCCTACGTTCCGGGCACGAAGGTCCGGTTCTGCTTCCGGGGCCACGGCCACAGCTCGTCGCCGGAGCACGGGTACCGGTTCTCGGACTTCGCTCGGGACGTCGAGGCCGTCGCCGACGCCTATGGCGCGGAGCTGGCGTTCGGCACGTCGCTCGGAGCCGGGGCGATCGCCCACCTGGTCGCCCGGGAGCCGGATCGGTTCCGGAAGCTGGTGTTCCTGCTGCCCGCCGGACTCGACCGGCCGTTCCAGTACAAGGAGCGCCTGGAGAGGACCGCGTCGTTGGTGGAGGGCCGTTCCCTCGACGATGCCGTGGAGGCCTTGATGAGCGAGCCCGACCGCGTGGACGCGTATCTCCAGTATCCATGGCTGCGTGACTTCGACCGGCAGAGGATGGCCGACCTCAACGTGGAGGGCGTGCCGCGCGCGATCCGAGAGGTCATCGAAGACTGGCCGCTGGAGGACCGCGAGCAGATGCGCCGCGTGACCGCGCCCACGCTCGTGATCTGTCAGGAAGGGGACGTCATCCATCCCGCCGAGGTGGGGCGCGTGCTGGCCGAGATCATGCCGAACGCCGAGCTGATCATGTTCGAGGACGGCACCTCCATGTACGCGTCCATCCCGCAGCTCGTCGAACGGGTGCGAGCGTTCATGCTGGCGTGAGATGAGCGGGCTTCGGGACGGCGAGCTGGAGAGCGCCGGCGAGATGCTCGCCGCCCTGGCGACGGGTGACGTGACCTCCGACGAGCTGGTCGAGCGGTCCTTCCGGCGAGCCGAGGCGTGGCAGCCGTCGGTGAACGCGTTCTCTCAACTGTGGGCGGACGTGCTGGTGGGCGAAGGCGATGGGCGCCACCCAGTCCCGCTCGCGGTCAAGGACCTGTTCGACGTGGCGGGCCGGGAGACCACCGGATGCTGTGCCGCCTATCGCGGGGTGGTGGCCGATCGCGACGCGACGGTGATCGCGCGGCTCCGGGAGCGGTTCGCCTTCATCGGGAAGACGAACCAGCACGAGCTGGCCGCGGGCGGCACGAACCTCGTCTCCGCGTGCGGACGCACGGGGAACCCGTGGGACCCCGCCCGGATGACCGGGGGCTCCAGCGGCGGTTCGGGGGCCGCCGTGGCGGCTGGGATCGTGCCCATGGCGCTGGGCTCGGACACAGGGGGATCGATCCGGATCCCGGCGTCGATGTGCGGCACGTTCGGACTGAAGCCGACCAACGGCGGCCTTCCCATCGACGGGCTCCTGCCGCTCGCGCCCTCCATGGACTGCCCCGGGCCGATGGCGGCGACCGCCTCGGATCTCGAGCTGCTGTTCCGCGCGATGGATGGACGGCCTTCGTCCGGACAGGGGGATACGGCGGGCACACGCGCTCCCAGGCGGATCGCGGTGCTGGAGGGCTTCTTCTCCGACATCGTCCACGAGGAGGTCGCCTCGGCGGTCGAAGCGGTGGGCCGGACGTTCGCGGGCGCGAGCGTGAAGGTGGAGTCGGTCGACGGCGCCGGCATCGAGGACGCCAGGAGCACCTGGACGCACGTCTGCTACCCGGAGTTCGCCGCCGCCCATCCCGCCCTCCGGGACCCCGAGCGGCACCGCCTGGTGGCCGAGCAGCCGCGTTCCTGGCTCGAGCGGGGGGAGGCGCTCCCGCAGGAACGGCGGGAGGCGGCCGCCAAGCGGCGCGCTGAGATCGGCCGCTGGTATCGGGATCGACTGGATCGGGCCGAGGCAGAAGCGCTGGTGATCCCGACCACGCCGTATCCGGCCCCACGCGCCGATCAGTCGGTGGTCGACCTCGGGCGCGGCAGGACCGTCGAGGTCGATCGGGTCGGGCCCGGCTTCATGGCCAGCTCCGTGAACCTCGCGGGGCTCCCTGCGGTGAACCTCCCGGCGGGACGGTCCACCGATGGGATGCCGATCGGCGTCTCGCTGGTCGGGCCCGACGGCGGCGAGGAGGTGCTGCTGGCTCTGGCACGCCTGTGGGAGGAAGCGGCCGGCTATCGTCCCGCATGGCCACGGCGCCCAGAGTCGTGAA
>JBIOYQ010000187.1:0-8387 GCA_044870295.1 Actinomycetota bacterium | reverse complement strand
CGAGCGGAGACGCCGGTCACCGACGCGAGCGCCGACAGAACCAGCGTCCCCGCTACCAGGCCGATCGCGATCCGACCGACCTTTCGCACCTCGATGTCAGCCGGCGAACCCGGGCTGGCTGGTCACGGCCGCAGCCGGGGCGGCCGTGGAAACGGTGGAACCGTTCCCGCCGTTCTCATTGCCGCCGCCGCCACCACCACCACCCTCTTCCTCACCGCAGTGGCAGTGGACGGTGACGGTCGTGCTGAGGACCTTGTGCATGCCGTCGACGGCGATGCGGAACGACACGGACTCGTCGGTGTGCGGCCCGCTGAAGAGCTGGTGGACCGACACGTTCCAGGCCCAGGACTGCGACTGCACGTGGAAGTTGAGGTCCACGGTCCTGTCCTTCGACATCACGTGGAGCCGGCCAGGAGTGCCGGGGGCGAACCCCTTGAACATGAAGATGATGTTGCAGTGCTCGCCCACCCTGAAGCGGATCTGGCCTTGCTGCGATGTGGAGGTCCCGGCCCCCGCGGCTGCTCCGGCGTAGGCCACCACACCCAACGTCAGCGCGGCGAAGACCACGATGGCCCTCTTCATGCATGCCCCCTTTCCTAGGGCTCCCGAAGAGCCCTCGCTCCACCGACCGATGGAGCACCTAGTCCCTTCTACCTAGGCTGCGTGACGTTCAAACATTCCTGCCGGGTCCGGATTCGAGTGGTTCTGTGACAAACCGAGCCAACAGCAGCCGTCAGATCCGGAGCAGCGCCCAGATCGCGAACCCCGTCCCGCCCAGGGCCGCTCCGTAGCAACCGGCCGCGACCAGGCGTTTCATGCCGATCCCGAATTGGTGGTGGATGGCGAAACGGAACCGGTGGGCCCAGTGGAACAGCGGAAGAGAGACGAGGGCGAGCAGGTACAGCTTCGTCAGCGGGTTGGCCACGAGGTGGTGGATCCGTGTGTACGTCAGGGCGTCGTCCGGGAGCCATCCCGCCGGGAACGCGATCCCCAGGATGGCAACCTGCGCGGGGAGGAGGATGGCCGAGACGAAGCCGCCGGCCGAGAACAGGGCCCAGGCGATGGCCTCGACCAGAGAACGTGGGCCCCGAGGCCCCGCCCGCCGTCGGCGGCGCGACACCTGCCGCGCGTCGGACCAGTCGAGGACGTCTCCCAGGGTGCTTCCGCTCGTACCTCGGCCCCCTCGCTCGTCCATCAGAACCAGATGAGGAAGTAGGCGACCAGGGCGCTGGCCCCCAGCCACGCGATGACGAGGGCGGCGAGCACCGCCTCCTTCGGGAGGACGGCCCGTCCCACCCGGATCACCAGGATGGAGGTGGTCAGGCGGAACCACGTGGCGACGTGGTAGAGGAGCGCCACCAGGATCACCGCGGAGACGGCCACCATCCACGGTGTGTCCAGGAGGTCCAGGAACCCCGCGTACGAGGCCGGACCGCTGCCCAGGGCGAACAGGAACGCCAGCATCAGCACGGAGAAGCCCGCCGCGAACATGGAGGTGATCTCGCGAGCCGCGAACCGCAGGTAGGGGCCGCGGCGCAGCCACCACCACCGCGGGTACGTCCGGGAGTACACCGGATAGGGCGTGCTCCGCCCTTCGTCCCGGCTCACCCGCGGCCTCCGAAGGGGAGCATCATCGAGAGCATGGCATCCGTGGTCTTCGCCACCTTCTCGCGCTGGATCGCGGCCGCCGGGTCCACGCCCTTGGGACACACCACCGAGCACTCACCGATGAACGTGCAGTCCCACAGCCCCCAGTCCACCGCGATCGCCTGGTGCCGCTCCTTCCACCCTTCGTCGCGGGAGTCCTCGTTGTACCGGTGGGCCAATGCCAGCACGGCTGGTCCGAGGAACTCCGGGTCCTTGGCCGCCACCGGGCATGCCGCGTAACACAGCAGGCAGTTGATGCACATGCTGAACTGCTTGAACCGGTCCACCTGCTCCGGCGACTGCAGGTATTCGCCGTCATCCACCGAGGCCTCGACCTCGCGGATGATCCACGGTTTCACCGCCTGGAGCTTCTCCATGAAGCCGCTCATGTCGACCACCAGATCTCGAACGACCGGGAAGGTGTCCAGGGGCTCCACGACGATGGGCTTCGGGTAGAACTCCCGGAGGAAGGTGGAGCAGGTCAACCGCGGCTTGTAGTTCACCATCATGCCGCATGACCCGCACACCCCCATCCGGCACGACCATCGGTACGCCAGGCTGCCGTCCAGCTCGTCCTTGATGTAGTTGAGCGCATCCAGGATGACCATGTCCTCGCGGTAGGGGACCTCGTACCGGTCGAGGTACGGCGCCGGACCATGTTCGGGCCGGTACCTGGCCACGCTGAGGGTCACCATCCGGTCGGTCATCCCGATTCCTCCGATCAGTACTTCCGTTCGGCCACGGGCCAGCGGGTGATGGTCACGGCCCGATGCTCGATCCTGGGCGGGCCGTCGGGCGCGGCGAACGCCAGGCTGTGCTGCAGGAACTGGTCGTCGTCGCGATCGGGGTAATCCCGCCGCGTGTGCGACCCCCTGGACTCCCGGCGCTCCACCCCAGCCCACAGGACGGTCTCCGCGACGTCGAGCATGTTGCCCAGCTCGAGGGCGGTGATGAGCTCCGTGTTGAAGGCGTGATCGCGGTCGTCGATGGCCACGTCCCGGTACCGGTCCTTCAGCTTCGCGACGTCCTCGATCGACTCTTTCAGGGAGTCCTCGGTGCGAAACACCCCGGCCCCCCGCTCCATGGTGGCCTGGAGGTCTCGCCGGATGGGAGCGATGCGTTCGCGCCCGTCCCCCCGCTCCAGCAGCGTCGACGTGATCCGCTGCTGCTCGTCGTCCGCGTGGTGGGCCAGCGTCGGATCTGGTGGCATCGGCGGCGTGCCGTCGGCGTCGGCGGCGGCCTGTCTGCCCACCCGGGCGCCGAACACCAGGCACTCCGTGAGGGAGTTCGACCCCAGCCGGTTGCCGCCGTTGATGGAGACGCAGGCGGCCTCGCCCGCCGAGTAGAGGCCCGGCACGAGCGTCCGGCCCATGATGTCGGTGTCCACCCCGCCCATCATGTAGTGGACGACCGGCCGGACCGGGATGGGTTCGTGGACCGGGTCGATGCCGACGAACTTGGTGGTCAGCTCCCGGACGAAGGGCAGGCGCTTGTCGATCGTCTTCTCGCCGAGGTGGCGGATGTCGAGGTGGACGTAGTGCCCGTAGGGGCCTTCGAATGCCTGGCCCTTCTCGATCTCCTCGATGATGGCCCGCGAAAGGATGTCGCGCGGGCCCAGCTCCATCTTGGTGGGGATGTAGTCCTCCAGGAACCGCCGGTCCTGATTGTTCGTGAGGTACCCGCCCTCCCCGCGTGACGCCTCGGTCATGAGGATGCCCGTCCCCGGCAGGCCGGTGGGGTGGTACTGGACGAACTCCATGTCCTTGAGGGGGACGCCGGCGCGGTAGGCCAAGGCCATGCCGTCGCCCGTGTTGATGGCGGCGTTCGTGGTGAACGAGAAGATCCGCCCCAGGCCGCCGGTGCAGAGGATCACGGCCTTTGCGGCGATCGGCCGCACCACCGAGTCGCGCAGATCCAGCGCGGCCACTCCGACGCACCGGCCGTCCTCGACGATCAGCTTGGTGACGAAGAACTCGTCGTACCGGTGGATCTGGCCGTACTTGAGCGAGGTCTGAAACAGCGCGTGGAGCAGATGGAAGCCGGTCTTGTCGGCGGCGAACACGGTGCGATTCACGCTCATGCCGCCGAAGGCCCGGACCGCCATCCGTCCGTCGGGGTCGCGACTCCACGGGCATCCCCAGTGCTCTGCCTGGATGATCTCCCCGGGAGCCTCGTTCACGAAGGCCTCCACCGCGTCCTGGTCGGCCAGGTAGTCGCTTCCCCGGATGGTGTCGAAGGCGTGCAGGTCAGGGGTGTCGTCCGGGCCGAGGGCCGCTCCGGCTCCTCCCTCGGCCGAAACCGTGTGGCTGCGCATCGGGTAGACCTTGGAGACCATCCCGATGGAGAGCCCTGGCGAGGCCTCGGCCGCGGCAATGGCTGCCCGGAGGCCCGCCGCCCCCCCTCCGACGATCAGGATGTCGTGTCCGATGCTCTCCAGGTACGAACCCCCTCGGGCGTACGGGGCACTTTCTACCGGCTCGGACAGCGTAGCGCCAACACCTCGCGCCGGCCGGGTTCCTTGCCTTCGCCGCTCGGTCGGAGGTAGAACAGCCCCCGGTCCCTTCTGGAGGAGGTCGCGATGCGTCGGCTCCGGTCGTTGGTACCTCTGCTCGCCGTCCTGATCGTCGCCGGCCCGGCGTTCACCGGAACGGCACAGGCCACCTCCCTGACCTGGGACCTGGCAACGGACTTCGCGCTGTCTCCGAACCAGGCCAACCCCAACCCTGATCAGTACGGCAACCCCGCGGTGTGGTCGTTCCTCCAGGGCCGCGCCATGGATACCTCGTCCTATACCCTGCTGAATGGATTCGTGGCCGACGCCTTCGGCGTGGAAGGTTTGGAGCAGTGGCAGGGGCCGTTCGACGGCCTTCCCGCCGTCGGGGTCAACGCCACCGGCATCGACCAGCATCCCACCACGTTCACGTGGCCGGCCGGCGTCGTCCGCATCCATCCCCTGCAAAAGCGATCGGTGATCGTTGGGTGGACCAGCCCGATCGACGGCGCCGTGTCGATCGATGCCAATTTCCTCGACATCGACTGCACCGGCGGCAACGGCTTCCGATCGGCGGCGCTGCTGAAGGAGGGCTCGTTCGAGAGCCTCCTGTTCACCGGGACGACCATCGACTGTGGCGGAGGCGGCTTCTCCAGCTCGCTGGTGTTCGTGTCGAAGGGCGACTCGATCTACTTCATCGTGGGGTCGTGGCGCGGCGACTACGCGTACGACTCGACGCAGCTGGACGTGACGCTCACTCAAGTCCAGGGTTAAGCGGGCTCGTACTCCGCTTCAAACGTCGTGAGCTTGCCCTTCTCCACGACGATGTCGAACGGGGCCGGCTGCGTCCAACCCGGGACCGGTGGCGGCATCACTCGCCAACTCCCAGGATTCCATGGCACTCCGACGCTGAGAACGTCTGCTGCGGCCCCACAGTCGCCCGGTCCGCAGCGGTCGGTGGGTGGCCCCGTCAGCTCGATCATCTCCACCCAGCAAGGGGATGGCGTACCGTCGGAGCGACACGCGCCGTCTTGGAGCGCTTGATCGCCCATTCGGAACGTGCCGCGAATGCGTCCGCTCCCTTGGAACTCTCCGTTAGACAAACCCGTGCAGGACGCGAGGAGAACGAGAACGCTGGCGAGCAGTACCGATCGCCTCACCACGCCATCGTACTGGCGCCGACGGCCGCTTCGCCGCGCTACAGCCGGTCGAACATGATGGCCCGCTTGACCTCCTGGATGGCCTTGGTGACCTTGATCCCGCGGGGGCAGGCCTCGGTGCAGTTGAAAACGGTGCGGCACCGGAACACGCCGGTCTTCTCGGCCAGGATGTCCAGGCGCTCGCGGGCAGCCTGATCCCGGCTGTCGAAGATGAACCGGTGGGCGTTTACGATCGCCGCCGGGCCGATGTACTCGTCGTCGCCCCAGAAGATCGGGCACGAAGTGGTGCAGGCAGCGCACAGGATGCACTTGGTGGTGTCGTCGTAGCGGGCCCGTTCCTCGGGGGACTGGCGTCGTTCGCGGGTGGGCGGCTGGTCGTCGTTGACCAGGAACGGGAGGACCCTCTTGTAGCCCTCGAAGAAGGGCTCCATGTCGACGATGAGGTCCTTCAGGACCCGCAGGCCGCGGATGGGCTCGACCGTGACCTTGGGCGCCACGTCGCGGACCAGCACCTTGCACGCCAGGGCGTTGCGGCCGTTGATCAGCATGGCGTCGGACCCGCAGATGCCGTGGGCACACGACCGGCGCAGCGCCAGCGTGCCGTCGTGGTGCCACTTCACCTCGTGCAGCGCGTCGAGCAGACGGTCCGACGGCTCCATGTTCACGGCGAACTCGTCCCACCACGGCTCGGGACGGAGGTCCGGGTTGTACCGGCGGATCCGCAGGGTCAGCGGGACCTGGCCGGGAGCCAGCGCGGGACGGTCGCGCCGCTTGGCGCCCCGCTCACGAGGCGGGCCCTCCTCCCAGACCTCGTCGCCCCAGAGATCGGGCCCTTCGAGCTCGTCCAGGTCCTGGTCCATTGTGGACCTCAGTACTTCCGCTCCATCGGTATGTAGGGTCCCAGCTTCACGTCCTTGTACTCCATGCGGATCGCCCCGTCATCTTCGCGGTAGGCCAGCGAGTGCACCAGCCAGTGGTCGTCGTCCCGCAGCGGGTGATCCTCCCGGTAGTGGCCGCCCCGGCTCTCGTCCCGCGTCCTGGCCGCGGCGACGATCGCGTCGGACGCGTCCAGCAGGAAACCGAGCTCCACCGCCTCCATCAGCTCGGTGTTGAACGTCTTGCCCCGGTCGCCCACGCCGACCAGCTTGTAGCGCTCCCGGAGGTTGCCCAGGATCCCCTGCAGCTGCTGCAGGCCGTCCTCGTTCCGGATGATCCCGCAGAGGTCGAACATGTGGCGCTCGAGGTCGGCCCGGATGTCGGCGGCGAACTCCAGGTTCGGTCCGCGCAGCAGGTGGCGCAGCAGTTCGAACGTGGCCATCTCCGGCTGCTCGGGGGTCTCCGGCAGGTCGGCGTCCTTCGCGAACTCCGCCATGTGCGCGCCGCCGCGCCGGCCGAACACCACGATGTCGAGCAGCGAGTTGGTCCCGAGGCGGTTGGCGCCGTGCACGCTCACGCAGGCGCACTCGCCGGCCGCGTAGAGGCCCGGCACCGGCACCTCGTCGGGCCCCACCACCACCTGGCCGTCCACGTTGGTCGGGATGCCGCCCATGGCGTAGTGCGCCGTCGGCTGGATGGGCACGGGCTCCGTGGTGGGTTCGACCCCAAGATAGATTCGGGCGAACTCCGTCACGTCGGGGATCTTCGTCTCGATCACCTCGGGCGACAGATGGCGGACGTCGAGATACACGTAGTCCTTCCCGCCGATGCCGCGCCCCTCCTTGATCTCCTGATAGATGGCGCGACTGACCATGTCGCGGGGTGCGAGGTCCATGATGGTTGGCGCGTAACGCTCCATGAACCGTTCGCCCTCGTCGTTGATGAGGATGCCGCCCTCTCCGCGCACGGCCTCGGAGATGAGGATGCCCATCTTGTAGATCCCCGTCGGGTGGAACTGGAAGAACTCCATGTCCTCCAGGGGGATGCCGCGCCGGAAGCACACGGCCGGGCCGTCGCCCGTCAGGGTGTGGGCGTTGGAGGTGACCTTGAAGACCTTGCCGTAGCCACCGGTGGCGAACAGGACCGACTTCGATCGGAACGCGTGGATCTCGCCGTTGGCCAGCTCGTACGCCACCACGCCGGCGCACGCGCCGTCGGTGATGAGCAGGTCCAGGACGTAGAATTCGTTGAAGAACCGGACGTCCTGCCGGATGCACTGCTGGTACAGCGTCTGCAGGATCATGTGGCCCGTGCGGTCGGCCGCGTAGCAGGCCCGGCGCACCGGCCCCTCGCCGTGGTTGCGGGTATGGCCGCCGAACCGCCGCTGGTCGATCTTCCCCCGACGGGTGCGATTGAACGGGAATCCCCAGTGCTCCAGCTCGATGACGGCGTCGATGGCCTCCTCGGCCATGAGGATCGCGGCGGGCTGGTCGACCAGGTAGTCGCCGCCCTTGACAGTGTCGAAGGCGTGCCATTCGGGATAGTCCTCTTCGACGTTCCCCAAGGCGGCGCACATCCCCCCCTGGGCCGCCCCGGTGTGCGAGCGGGTGGGGTACAGCTTGCTGATCACGCACGTCTTGACGCTCTTGGAGGCCTCCAGGGCTGCCCGGAGCCCGGCCCCGCCCGCCCCGACCACGACGGCGTCGTACGCGTGGAACGTGGTCACAGCCGCTCCGCCTTCACCCGAGCGATCAGCAGTGGATGCCCACGGTCCCCGGCCACCGGCACGGGTCGAAGGTGAACACGATGATCGAGCCCAAGGCGAACGCCGCCATCCCGGCGGTGGTGAAGAACCAGTTGACGGCCACCCGGACCCCCGGCCGGCGGATGTAGTCCAGGGTGATCATGCGCAGGCCGTTGATGCCGTGGACCAGGGCCAGCGACAGCATCAGCCAGTCCCACGACCGCCAGAAGGGGCTCTGCCACCGCACGGCGACGAACCCGAAGTTGACGCGGTCCACGCCCTCGCCGACCACGTGCATGATCAGGACATGGCCGACGGCCAGCACCAGCAGCATGAGGCCGCTCACCCGCATGAACACCCACCACCAGAACTCGGTGGCCTTCCCCGGCCGCGACCGGCCGGCGCAATAGGGGAGGTGCGTGTCCAGGCTGTCGTCGCGATGCGTGGGACGGATCGGTTCGGCTTCGAT
>JBIOYQ010000186.1:0-10106 GCA_044870295.1 Actinomycetota bacterium | reverse complement strand
CGCGTCTGCCACAGCGGACCGCACACGACGGGCTGGCCGGAGCAGTTCACCACACCGGCCGCGTCGTAGGCGCCCAGGTCGCCGAGGAACGTATGCACATACACGACCCCATTGGCCACGGCCAGGTCCTCACCCGAAAACGATCGGGTGCGCTTCGCCGTCCACAAGGGCTCGCAGTGGTAGTGGTTTCCACCTTTCACACAGTTCGTGATGCCGGCGGCATCGAACGCGGCCAGCCCCTCCCGTCCCCAGCCGGCGTAGGCCACATCGTTGGCCACCGCCACGTCACTCGTGGCGTTCCTGCTTCCCGGGTTCCAGACAAGCGTTCCCGTCGTTTCGTCGAACGCGAACATACTGCCGTCGTCGCGAACCTCGTAGACCAGGCCATTCGCGATAGACGGCGAATGGTCCCCGGCGAAGCTATAGGGACCGGTCCAGGCCACCGTCCAGACTGGATCGCAGATCTGGTCGCCACACCCTCCGGCAGCGAAGGCGTCCAACGAGCCGAACTCGAGGTCGCCCGTCAACGATCCGATGAAGACCATCCCATCCGCCACGGCCGGCGTGGAGAAGACGGAGACCGCGCCGAACGTCCTTCCGCTCCATATCGGCTGGCAGATCCTGGTCGGGCTCCCCTGACACCCCGTGAGTCCAGCGGCGTCGAAGGCGAACAGCGACATGCCCAAGTTCCCTTGCAGAGTATTGTCCCCGCCGACGAACACCACGCCGCCGAACACGGCCGGCGACGATCCCCAGACCGCGACGTTCGTCGAATACCACAGCGGCCGGCACCGCTTGGGTACGCCGAAGCAGTTGGTCACACCACTCGCGTCGAAGGCGTAGACCCTGCCGTCGCTGGAGCTCACGTAGACGACACCGTCGACCACGGCGGGCGTGTTCACGAAGTGATCCTTGGACGTCAGGGCGGTCCACAGCGGCTCGCAGATCTTCGGGACCCCAGAGCAGTTGATGGTGCCCGCGGCGTCGAACACATAGAGCCTGCCGTCGCCGGCCCCAACGTAGGCCTGGCCGTTGGCGACCGAAACGCCTCGGACGCCGCCACCCACGGTCCCTCGCCACTGTCGCGTCAGCTGTGACACGTTCGACACGCCGATCGTGTCCTCCAGTGGGTTGTAGCCGGTGTGGGCGGAGTCGAAGCCGTACTGGGGCCAGTCGGCGGCAGCTTGGCGGGCTGCGTCAGCATGAGGTACTTCCAGAATCGCCACCAGGGCGATGAACGCCAAGCCGACCAACCATGGGGCTCTGAACCGGGTCACGGGCAGACGCATGTTCGCTCCCTCTTTGTGGACGGACGCTCACACCCAATCAGAGCGCTGCCGCTTCGACAAGACCCGAACGACCTCCCAGAACCAGGGGAACCCCTAATTCTCGCCGGGCTCCCGCTTGACAAATGTGGGACCAATAGTCTCCAATATCTGAGGGGTCGGGAGGCTGGCCTCATCGGAGGGTGGAGCCAGCCTCCCGCTTCTTTTTCGTCTCCCCAAGCCCGCTGCTGGGACTTCCCGTCTCAATTTCCATCCGATCACGCCGATGCTCCAAGCAGGATGGAACGATCGTCGCTGGTGGGCTTCCGGGAGGTGGTCGAGCTTCTGGGGATCCCTCGAAGCACCGCCGGCCGCTACGTGGGGCGCCCGGACTTCCCGGCGCCCGTCCAGCATCTGGCGTCAGGCCGCGTGTGGAAGCGCACCGAGGTCGAGCGATGGGCCACGCAGCACCTTCCAATCAGGAGAGGTCGTCCGCCGGGCTGAGTCGCGCGGCGGCAGCGCCCCTCCCCTATCTGCACGGTAGTTTGTCCCCGAGTGGCCAGCAGTGGAATGCTTCTCAGAGCCCGGCTTGAATTGGCGGAGCCGGATGGTGTGAACAGGAGGCTCTGACATGGCTGACGCGGCGATCTTCATCAGGTGGGGGGCCACCGCCCCGGGCAGAGAGCGAAAGTCGGTGGAGCTGTTCGGCGAGTCGCTCCGGTTCCTCACCAAGCTGGTCACCGAGGGAAAGGCGCACTCGATCGAACCGTTCTTCCTGCAGCCCCACGGAGGCGACCTGGAGGGATTCTTCATCGTCCGGGGGGACCGGGACGAGCTCAACAAGGTGCGCAGCTCGGACGAGTTCCAGCGACTGCAGGTCCGCGCTCAGGCGGTGGTGGACCACTTCGGGGTGATCGACGCCATCACGGGCGAGTCGCTCAACAAACACATGCAGTGGTTCACGGAGGCGGCCAAGGAGGTCGGCGGCAGGTAGCGGCAGGGTTCGCTGCGCCTATGCCACCCGAGAGTCCGGGACGTCCAGCCGCCTCACCCCGGCGCGTAGGTCCACCCACCGCAGCGCAGCCGCTCCGGTCGAGTACCAGCTAATGGCCCACAGGGTGCGTCGGGACACGACGAACTGGTAGGCGTTGGGAAGCGACAAGCTGAGGCCGGTCGAGCCGTCGACCGGATCGATCGCGCTGACCGTGGTGCCATCCCCGCCCCAGAACACGTTCCCGGTCTGCTCGTACAGATAGTCGAGGCCCTTCAAACTGCGCATGGCAGACACCCGGTTCGTCTTCGGGTCGATGCGCCAGAAGCGGATGGGGCCCTCGGCCTCGTTCGCCACCCACAGGGAGCCCTTGACGAAGGCGGGTGAGATGGGCGGACCGTGCAGCTTGATGCGGGTGACGATGCGGCCGGTGGATGGATCGATCCGGATGACCTTCTGTTGGGCGTCAGCGGTGACCCAGATGGCGTCGCCGCCCGCGGCCAGCCCGAAGCTCCCGCACATGTTCTTGCCAAGGACGGTTCGGCTTGCGACCCGGTTCGTGCGCGGGTCGATCCGGATGAGCTCGCCGCCGTGCTTCAGTGTGTCGTAGTCGTCGCGAACGACCCAGACCGAGCCGCGGCTGACCGCGAGCCGGACGAGGTTGCGACCGCCCACCGAGATGGTGGCGGTAACGCGGCGTGCGAAGGGATCGATCCGGGAGACCGTGCCGTCGTCGGAGTTGACGACCCAGACGGATCCCGCGCCACTGGCGATGCCGGAGGCGCCTCGGCCGACGGAGATCGCCGGTCCGCTGATACGGCGGGTGCGAAGGTCGATGGCGAGGACCCGAGCTGGCTTGCTGTGGTACCTGCCGTGAATCATCTGCCATGGCTGCTCGATGAGCCAGAGCTTGCCGAATCCAGCGGCTGCCTCCCCGAGGTCCTTCCTCCCTACGGTGCCCCGAACGAGGCCGGTTCGGGTGGGCGTAAGGCCGAAACCTGAGCGACTTCGGACGAAGGGCATGAGGGGGAGTTGAGCCAGCTTGGCCGCGACGGCCCGGCTCATCAGCATCTCGCTGGTGAAGGGGGCGTGGGGGGCGGTCGTGGCCCGGGCGCCGCCTCCGGAGGACGGGACGAGCGAGATCGTTGCCAGCAGAGTCAGCACCGCGGCGGCTCGCTTCCCGAACATGTCAAGGGAGACGGAGGAGCGGGGTAGGTGGTTCAGTTCCAGGGAAGTCTCAAAACGAGACTCATTTTGAGACTTGGTCCGAGACCAGCAGAAACGGTCCGGATGTCGTCAGTTCGCGTCGCCGATCCCATAGATCGCCCCGCCCCGCGAGCCGACCCAGATCATGCCCTTCCACACCGCCGGCGTGGACTCGATGCACCCCGACAGCTTCACCCGCCACAGCTCCTTCGGCTTCTTGCGCGGGTTCGAGATGTCGAAGTTGTGCAGCACTCCGCTGCAGTCGCCCACCAGGATCTGCCCGTCGATCGGCACGGGTGAGCCCCACGTCGGGCCCGGCAGGCTCTTGTCCCACAGGATTTCGCCCGTCATCTGGTCCACCGCCACCAAGCCTCCCTCGGTCCTGGTGACGAACACCACACCGTCGTAGAGCGCCGGGGTGCCCAGTATCCCCCCGTCCGCCTCGAACCCGCCGATCTGCACGTCCCACACCACCGGGTGCTTCGGCTTGCTCGGGTCGAGCTTCATCAGCGAGCCCACCTGGTGATCCCGCTTCTGGGATCGGGTCGGGACGTTGAACGACGCGTGACGGCCGACGTACAGGTAGCCCTCCTCGTCGATCACGATCGAGGCATCCGTTTCGTCGCCGTCCCAGAATCGGAACACGCGCTCGTACTTCGTGCCGCCCTTCAGGATGTCGCTGATGTCCCACCCCTGGACCAGCCCGCCCGAGTTGGCGAAGTACACCACACCGTCTCGATAGGCCACCGAGTTCTCGATGGAGACGTCGTCGTCCCCGAGGTCCGACAGCAGCTGATCGTCGTACCCGGGCACCATCATCACGACCTTCGGGTTCACCTGGACCAGCCCGTTCGAGTCGTAATGCCGGTTCAGCCGCACCACGTAGAACCACGAGTTCTCCCCGCCCTCCAGCAAGTAGTCCCCGATCACCAGGGCCGCGGCGTCCCAGTCGTCGTTCCACTTCTTCTGCTTGTTGGCATTGGCGTCGATCGACCACAGGACCGTCGGCTTGTGGCGGTCCAGCGCCACGATCCTGAACTGGTTGTCCCGCGACCCCGCGTAGTACAGGGGGAAACCGTCGGGATCGGTGGTCGCCGAGCCCTTCGCCAGGTCCCCGGTGACCAGGTCCGACCGCCACTTCTTCCCGGTCGCCCCGTTCAGGAAGTGATAGTGGCCGTCGTAGGCCCCGATGCGGATCTCGACCTTTCCGTTGTCGTGCTCGATCACGTTGGGTTGGCCGGTCCACCCGGTCCCGCACCACACTCGGGTCCCGTCGATGTTCGTCGACATGGCGCACAGCCCACCGCTGGTCGGATAGCGCCACAGGATGGTCGGGTGCGTGGGCAGCGGCCCCTCGCCGTAGTAGGAACGCGAAGCATTCCCGCGGAAGGTGGTGAGTCCCGGGAACGCGGTGTTGATGGGACCGGGCGAGCTCAACGCCGTGGGCGACGGTCCCGCGGACGATCCGGTGGACGGCGTCGTGGCGGTCGATCCCTGCGTGGACGGCCCGCTCTTGGGCAATCGATCCGTCGCCGCCGACTTCTCGCCGCCAATGACGGAGTCCAGGATCCCCGTTCGCCACACCAACGCTCCCACTGTGGCCACCAGCAGCAGCGCCATCACACGTCGGAAGCCGTAGTTCGGCTTCTTCCGATGTCTGGGGGCTCGTGGGCGGGGAGGCGCCTCGAGGGTTCGGCTCACCGCACCCCCGAGCGAGGTCGGGGCGCTTTCATCTCTGGCCCGTCATGGTAGCCGATGCGCCTGATTCCAGAGATATTCGCGGACGGTGAGACCGGACTGGTGGATCGCCGCCGCGACGTCCCGTCCGAAGTATCGGTAGTGCCACGGCTCGTAGCCGTAACAGGTCACGTCGCTCGAGCCCTGCGGATAGCTCTGGATGAACCCGAACGTCCAGGCGTTCTCCAGCATCCACTGGCCGGTTGCGGTCGAGTCCCAACGAACGCTGACGTCCGTCGCTCCCTGTGTCTTGAAGTCGATGGCCGTGCCGAGCTGGTGCTCCGAGTGCCCCGGCCGGGCGGTCTTCCGCTTCGCCTCGGTCAGCCCCAGGTCTTTCTTCCGTTTCTGGAACAAGGTGGCTTGTTGCTCGAAGCTGCGATAGGCCGCCACGATCTCGATCGGCGTTCCCGCGGCCGCCGCCGCGCCACGCAGAGCCTTCAGGTCGTCGATCACGACCGATCGAACGACGAATCCCCCGGCCTTCGAGAACCCGGCCCTGGTCACGGATTGAAGGATGGGAGGCTCGTACGTCGACGGGAGCCGGTACCTCGTGTTCAGCAGGGTCTTCCTCCAGTCTGCCGCGCTCGCGTTCTCCGCGGGCTGGCTTCCCTCGGCGCACGCCGGGACCGCCACTGCCGCCGCGCCGGTGGTCGAGGTGGGCGTCGGCGAGACACCGGCCGAGGGCGCCGGGCCGGACGCACCTGCTCCCCCGTCGCCCTGGAACGCCGACCCGACCGCTCCTCCGATCCGAACAACCGAGTACCCCACGACCACCAGGGCGGTGAGGGCCACCAGCCGTCGGAGCTGGTAGTTCGGCGTGCTAGCCGGGCGCACGAGCCATGATGGTCAGAGAGAACACGGAGGGTCAAGGATGCGGGTCGAGCTGGCGAAGGGCGACATCACGAAGGAACGCGTGGACGCCATCGTCAACGCGGCCAACTCGACGCTGCTGGGCGGTGGCGGCGTCGACGGCGCGATCCACCGGGCGGGGGGCTCCGAGATCCTCGCCGAGTGCAGACAGATCCGCGCCGAGCGCTACCCGGACGGCCTCCCCACGGGGGGCGCGGTGGCGACGACGGCCGGGCGGCTCCCAGCACGATGGGTCATCCACACCGTCGGGCCGGTCTTCTCGAGATCCGAAGACCGCTCACACCTCCTGGCGAGTTGCCACACCGAATCGCTCAAGGTCGCCGACGAGCTCGGCGCGAGGTCGGTCGCCTTCCCCGCCATCTCCACCGGGGTGTACGGCTACCCGCTGGAGCTGGCCGGGCCGGTCGCGATCGATGCGGTCAGGAGATCGGAGACCCAGGTGGAACTCGTCCGGTTCGTGCTGTTCGACGACATTGCTTACGCAGCCTTCGAACGCGCGTTGCTACAACACGAGACCTAGCTCCGCCGCGCTCCTCGCGGACCGGAAGCCAGGAACGGGGCGAGCGCCTCCAGCGTCGCCTCGGTCGCCTCGAACTGCGGAACGTGGCCGCACCTGGGGAGCGCCACGTACCGACCGTTGGGCAGACGTTCGGCCAACTGCATGCCCAACCGGGCCGGGACCAGGCGGTCGCGCTCGCCGAACGCCACCACCGCCGGCTGCTTGATCCGGCGGAGCGAGGCGTAGAAGGGCTCGGGCCGCTCGGTGACGATGTGGCGGAGCGAGGAGAAGAAGGCCATGCGGGCCAGGGATTCGCGGTAGATCCGGATGAAGTCGGCGGCCGCAGCAGAGTACGCGGAGTCCGGCAGCTGCGAGGGGTCGGCGAACAGACGGCGGATCGCCATCCGCATCCAGCGTTCGCGCAGTGGGAGCGGTATGCGGCCGATCTCGGTCGGGAAGACCCGAGTGAACCCGAGCAGGTATCGCCACCGGAAGCCCGGAACGGCCGGAGCCAGCAATCCCAGAGCGGCCACCCGATCCGTTGACCTCACGGCCAGCTCCAGGGCGATCCTGCCGCCCATGGAGTTCCCCACCACCACCGCCCGCTTCACCTCCAGCTCGTCGAGCAGGCTGCGGACGACCCTGGCGTAGTACCTCGGTGAGTAGTCGGCCCTCGGTTTGTCGGACTCGCCATGGCCGGGCAGGTCGGGCGCGATGACGCGGTGACGCCGGCCCAGCGCGGCCAGCACGGGCAGCCAGCTGATCTTCGTCCCTCCGAGCCCGTGGAGGAGCACCACCGGGTCACCGCGACCGAGCACGTACGTGGACAGCTTCACCCCGCTCGCCCGGACCTCGAGTTGGTCCAGCTCAGCATCCCGACGGGCCCGCCGGTAGGGCCGGAACAGCGTCTGCAGGCGAACCGCCAGGTCGAGATTCCCGGTGGCCGTCAGCCGCCGCTCGAGCCACGCCTGGCCGCCGGTGAGGGCTCCTTCGTCGATGGCCAACCACGTATCGGGCTCGGTGGAGATGACCGTGTTCGGCGCCGCGGCGGGGCCCTCTCGCACCGTGCATGCCCGCTCCGCGATGGAGATGGCGAAGCGTTGGCTGCCCAGGCGCAGCTCCCATTCGGCGACCATGCCGTTGGCCGAGGCCTGCCGGAAGCGCCTGGGCAAGCTGTTCAGATGAGCTCGGACCAGCTCGGGGCTGGGGGCAACCCTGGTTGGTTGGCCTGCCATCGCCCGTGAATCTACCCTGCGGAAAGCGAGAAGATGGTGTCGATGGCGAAGGTTCTGGCGGGCGGACTCTGCATCCTTGAGCTTGCCGCGGCCAGCGAATACCCTTGCCCGGCTCCGATCCGAGCGGGGGGACGACCGAAGCCAGCGGCCACCCCTCCACGACCACGAGGACGTCGATGACTATGGCGATGAGACAGCGCAGCCTCGTCCTGATCCTGGCCCGTGACCTCGCCGACAAGCTCGCCTCGGCCGCGTTCATCGTCGACGAGCACGGGACGCTGGTCTATTTCAACGAGCGGTGCGGAGAGATCCTGGGCATCTCCTTCGCCGAGGCGGGGGCCCTGCCGATCGAGCGGTGGAGAGAGGATTTCGTGCCGTGCGATCTGCAAGGACGACGCCTGCCGCCCGACGAGGTGCCGTTGGCCAAGGCGCTGGCGGAAAAGGTCCCGGTGCATCGCAAGGTGCGGATCCAGGGCATGGACGGCGAGAACCGAGACATCGCCGTGACCGCGCTCCCGTTGTTCGCGCATGCCGAGGACTGCGTCGGCGCCATCGCCCTGTTCTGGGAGCACGCCGAGCCGCAGGAGGATGCCTAGGTGCGGGCCACCGTCTGGGGGTGCCGCGGTTCGCTGGCCGCGCCCGGGCCCGAGACGATCCGGTACGGCGGCAACACGTCCTGCGTGGAGGTGACCCCGTCCGATGGGCGGATGCTCATCATCGACGCGGGCACCGGCATCCGGAACCTCGGCGTGTCGCTGCGGGGAGACCATCCGACCCGCGTCGACATCCTCTTGACCCACCTGCACCTGGATCACATCGAGGGCCTGGGCTTCTTCGGGCCCATCTGGGATCCGAACTGCGAGATCCACATCTGGGGCCCGCGCTCCCCCACGCATTCGCTTCGCGATCGGGTGGCCACGTACTTCTCGCCGCCGCTGTTCCCGGTGCACATCGACGAGCTGCCGTCGCATCTGGTCTTCCACGACGTGCCCGAGACCGAGTGGGAGCTGGGGAGCGTCAACGTCAGGGGAGACCTGGTGAAGCACCCCGGTCCGACGCTGGGGTATCGCGTCGAGGACGGGGGCAAGGTGATGACCTACATCTCCGATCACGAGCCCGCGCTCGGTGTGGACCTGGAGTCGGTCACCCCGGACTGGATCTCGGGCTACGCGCTGGCCGACCGTGCGGACGTGTTGCTGCACGATGCGCAGTACACCGAGGACGAATATCCGAAGCGCGTGGGATGGGGGCACTCGAGCGTGGCGCACACCGTCACGTTCGCGCTGGTGGCCAAGGTCCAGCGGTTGTTCATGTTCCACCACGATCCGTTGCACTCCGACGCCCAGCTGGAGGCGATGCTGGGGCGGGCCCGGGAGTTGTGGGGCGAACGCGAAGGCCTGGCCCTGTCGTACGAGGGCATGGAGATCGACATCTCCTGACACTGGGGAGAGAGGGGTGGCGACCCTGCGGAAACTTATCGCGGCTTCGATCCTTCCCTCCCTGTGCTGCGGCGCTATCGCGGTCCGCGGACCCCAGATGGCGGGTGCGAGCTCCCTGGGACCGGCCAACGTCAATGTGAGCCGGATGACCGGCAACCAGGCCGAGACCGCGATCGCCGTCAACCCGACCAACCCGAACAACATCGTGGTCACCTCAAACCTCGAGAGTTTCTTCGGGCTGTTCGAGGCCTACAGCATGGACGGGGGAGCCACGTGGACGACGCAGATCATCGCCGTCGGCGGCGAGCTGGGCCTGGCCTGCTGCGACTCGAGCCTGGCGTTCGATCGCTACGGCAATCTGTTCATGACCTACCTGGTGTACACGGGAATCCGGTTGCCCGTCGCCCTGTCGCTCGACTACGGCGCGACGTTCCACGTGATCGACACCCTCGTGCCGTCGGTGACCGGCCCGACCTTGCCCGGACGCCCCGGCCACCGCGTGGGCACTCCCGATCAACCTACGATCACGACGGGCGACGGGAGCGTGTGGGTGACGTGGACCGGTGGGCCGGTGATCCAGGCCGCCGGTGCTCCCGTGGACGGGTTTGGGATCGTGGGATCGTTCGGAGAGCCACAGGCCGCGCAGGGACGGAACGTCGGACACTTCGGTGACATCGCGATCGGGCCCGATGGTCAAGTCATGGTGGTGTATCAGAACCAGTCCGGCGAGGGCCCCGGGAAGATCTACACCGACGTCGACCCAGACGGTCTCGGCCCCGCCCCATTCGATCCGGCCCGCCTCCTCACCTCAACGAATGTAGGGGACTTCGACCGAATCCCGGCAGCAGAGACCGTGACCGTCGA
>JBIOYQ010000185.1:0-5582 GCA_044870295.1 Actinomycetota bacterium | reverse complement strand
TCGTAGTCGGTCGAGGCCCCCACACTGGATCCGGCCACGTAGAGCCTGCGGCCGTTCGGCGACAGAACGAGGGAATCGCCGGCGTCGTACAGGTGATCGGGTCCGTCGTAGCGCGCCGACCAGAGGTCGTGGCCGTCCGCGGCTGCGTAGGCGACCGTCGCCACATCGAAGTCGGAGCTCGGAGCGAAGCTCGACCCCGTCACGAACACCGCGGAGCCGGCTGGATCGACGGCGATGGCGTAGGCCTGGTCGCAGTCGTGATCCGGACCGTCGTAGTTCCGAAGCCACCGGCGGGTCCCGGAGGTGGCGTCGTAGGCGGCGGTGAGGTAATCGTCGCCGACGGCCGCGTCGCCGCTGAAGCAGGCCAGGGGTACGGCGCCGCCCGGCACGCCCGACCGGTATCCCGTGACGTACACCGATGATCCGTCCGGGGCCACGACCAGCGATCGGCCAAGCTCGTCGCCTCCGGCGTCGATGCTGCGGCTCCAGACCTCACCGCCGCCCTGGGCGTCGTACGCCACCGTGAGGAAGTCGGCGTCGACGGAGGTCTGATATCCGGTGACGAAGACCAGGCCTCCATTCGGGCTCACGCCAAGGGACAACCCCTCGTCCGCGGCCGCGTTCGCTTCGCCGTGTCGCGCCACCCAGGACTGGGCGCCGGTCGAAGCGTCGTACGCCAGGGTCAGCACGTCGAGCATGCCGTCCGTGCCGATGCTCGCCCCGGTGACGAATACGGACTCTCCGTCGGGAGCGACAGCAACGTCGACACCCACGTCGGTGTCATGGCCGGGCCCGTCATATCTGGCCACCCACAGCTGACGACCGGTGAGGGCGTCGTACGCGATGGTAGTCGCGTCGTTCGTGGTCGCCGGCCCCCCGAAGCTGTACCCGGTGACGTACACCGTCCGGCCGTCGGTGGAGACCGCGACATCCAAGGCCTCGTCGATGTTGGAATCGGGCCCGTTGTAGGACCGGCCCCACAGAGGTGTGCCGTCCGCGTCAGCGGCGATGGTCGAGTAGTCGTCGCCCCGGGTCGGTCCGCCGTAGACGTACCCCGTGACGAAGAATCTGCTGCCATCGGGCGCGACCGCGATGCCCGTCGAGTAGTCCGGGCCGTGCCCCGGGCCGTCGTGGCGGAGGACGCGCACCGGCGCCGACGAGGAGCCGAGGTACCGGTCCGCGTGCGCCACCGACGTGCCGGTCAGCAGCAGAACGGCCAGGGCCGTCACGACGATCGGCGATCTCGACATGGTGCGCACGCGTGCCACCTCCTGGAGTCGCGGGTGGGCAGGGCACGAGATTCTCGCTCATCGGCGACGATCAGGGCAGTACTGCTAGCCTCCGGTTCGTGGACGACGCCCTGGTGCCCGCGTGGGAGCGGAGGTTCCGCGCCCCCGTCTCCTACCTGCCCGAATGGTCGCCCGTGGCACCCGACCGCGTCGTGTACGCGTCCAACGAGCCGGGCATCTGGCAGGTGCACGCCTGGGACGTGGCCACGGGCCGGCAGCGCCGGGTCACCAACCATCCGGTCGGGCTGATCGACGGGACTCCGACGCTCGACGGCGAGGGCGTGCTGTGGTTCCAGGACGACACGGGCGACGAATCGGGGCGCTGGCTGGTCGAACCCTTTCACGGCGGGGAGGTCACCCCGTTCCTCGACGGCGTTCCCGATGGTTGGAACGAGGGGCTGGCCCAGGCGCCCGGGGTCGTGGCCGCGGCCATCAGCGATCGTGACGGGTTCGCTGTCTGGGTATCGCTGGACGGAGGCCCGGCCAAGGAGATCCACCGATCGACGGAGTCGGTCCGGCTGGGTAGCTCGGAGGCTGGCGGATTCGTCCGAGGCGGTCTGTCCCCGGACGGGTCGTTGCTGTGTGTCGAACACGCCGAGCACGGCGATCTGATCCACCCGGCGCTGCGGGTGATGGACCCGCGGACCGGCGCCGTGCTGGGTGAGCAGGTTGATGAGGGCATGACGCTTTCGGCGGCGTGTTGGTCCCCCGTGTCCGGGGACCACCGACTCGCCATCGCGCACGAACGCACCGGCTTCGAGCGGCCCGCTCTCTGGGACCTGTCCACCGGCGAGCGCACGGATCTCGAGTTGGACATGGACGGGAACGTGTGGGTCCAGGATTGGTGGCCGGACGGGTCGGCGCTCCTGTTGGTGAACGAGTTCGAGGGGCGCGGGCGGCTCCTCTGGTACGACCTGGCCACGGGAAGCACCCGCATCTTCAAGACCGAGCCGGGGATCATCTGGAAGGCGAGGGTGCGGCCGGACGGCCGCGTGTGGTTCCTCCACGAGCAGGGGCATCGGCGCCGCCTGATCCTGGACGACACCGGCCGGGAGGTCCTGCACCTGGAGGGGACGCGGGCTCCGGCCGGGCAGCCCTACCAGTCGTGGCACTTCGACAACCCGAACGGGCAGCGCGTGCACGGCTTCTACGTCACGCCCGCGGAGACGCCGGGCCCGTTCCCGACCATGATGTTCGTCCACGGCGGGCCGACATGGCTGGACCTGGATCGGTGGATGCCGGAAGTCCAGGCCTACGTGGACGCCGGGTTCGCCGTCGGGATGGTGAACTACCGCGGTTCCATCGGGTACGGTCGCGAGTGGCGAGACGCCCTGATCGGAGACATCGGCGGTCCGGACCTCGAGGACGTCAACGCGGGCCTGGAGGACCTGGTCGCCCACGGCATCGCGAACCCCCGTCGCGCCGTGATCGCGGGGTACTCCTGGGGCGGCTACGTGACGCTGCTCGACCTCGGAAAGCATCCGAAGCTGTGGGTGTGCGGCGTGGCCGGCGTGCCCGTCGGCGACTACGAGGCCGGGTACGAGGACCTGTCTCCCACCCTCCAGGCCTACGACCGCGCCCTGCTGGGGGGCGCGCCCAAGGACGTCCCGGACCTGATGCGCGACCGCAGCCCCATCAACTTCGCGGACAACGTGCGCGCGCCGGTGCTGTTCATCATCGGGCGCAACGACAGCCGCTGCCCCTACCGGCAGGCCATGCTGTACGTGGAGAAGCTGGCGGCGCGCCACCATCCCCACGAGCTGTACGTCTTCCCCACGGGCCACTCGTCGTTCGACGTGAACGAACGGGTCCGGCAGGTGCGAACCATCCTGGACTTCCTGTCACGGAACGTCCCCGAGGTGACGATCCCGGCGAGCTGACGAAGGAGCTACCGAAGCTGGCCGAGGGTCTCGGCCAGCCGTTCCAGCCCCTTCAGCATGAAGTCCACCTCGCCGCCGAACCCGATGCGCAGGTAGTTCCCCGCGCCGAACTGCTCGCCCGGGACCACCAGGACGGACTGGTCGGCGCGGATGCGGTCGACCAACTCCGTTGAGCCGATCGGCAGGTCGTAACCGACGAACGCGATCGCTCCGGCGGCGGGTCTGACGTAGTCGATCAGGGCGTCCTGCCCGGCGATCCACTCCTCCAGCACGGGCAGGTTCGCCCGGATGATGGACCTGGTCCGCGAGAGGATGGCCTCGCGCCGCGAAGGCTCCATGACCACGGACGCCAATCGTTCGGAGAGCATCGACGGGGTCAGCGTGGTGTAGTCGTGGTGGATCCATAGGCGATCGATGAGGTCCGGCGGCGCCACGGCCCACCCGAGGCGAAGGCCCGGAAGGGCGAAGGCCTTCGACAGACCGGAGGTCACGACGACCTTGTCGTACCGGCCCCAGAACGTGGGGGTGGTCTCCCCATCCACCTCCGCCCCTCGATAGATCTCGTCGGCCACCAGCCACGCACCAGCGCCGGCGGCGGCCTCGACCACCGCGGTCATCTCGTCCTCGGTCAGGACCGAGCCGGTGGGGTTGTTGGGGTTGGTCACCATCACCACGCCGGTCCGGTCGGACACCGTTCGCCGAAGCTCGTCGACATCGAGCGCCCACGGACGCGAACCGTCGCGGTCCACGACCGTCAAAGGGATCGGGTCGCTGCCGGCGCCGAAATGGCGGCCGAGGCCCCATCCCTGGAGGTAGTTCGGGACCATGAACGCCAGACGCCGGTCGCGCTCGAGCAGCGTCCACAGCACGATGAAGTTGACCTCGGATCCGCCGTTCATGACGGTGACGTTCTCGGGCCCGGCTCCTCCATAGAACCCGGCGATGCGCTCGCGAAGGGTCGCGGACCCGTTCGAGTGCGGGTATCCCAGGCCGACGGAGAGCAGACGCTCCAGGTCCTCACCCTGCACCAGCTCGGCCACGGTGAGGGGTTGGACGCCGCTCTCCGACAGGTTGTACTCGACCTCGTTCTCGTACAGGCACTGCATGCGTTCCATGTCGAAGGTCTCGATGCGCACGGCGTCTCCTCGCTCGACGTTTCTGGCGGGCACCGGTACGATACCCCACCCCTCCCGGGCCGAGTCCGGGAGCCGACGAGCGAAGGGAGATGGCTCATGGTTCGACGACTTCCTCGCTACATGGCCGTCGTGGTGCTGATCTCGACGGTCGCCCTGTCCCAAACCGGTCCGGCGGTATCGGCCGACGCAGCCAGCAAGGTGTCGTCGATGGTCATGCGAGACACCGCAGACGGGAAGACCACCAGCTTCCTGGTGCTCCTTGGCGCGAAGGCTGATCTCAGCGGCGCCGCGACGCTTCCCACGAAGGTCGCCAAGGGCGAGTTCGTGTACAGCACGCTGGCCTCACTGGCCCAGCGGACCCAGGCTCCGATCGTGGCGCTCCTGGATCGGATGGGAGCGTCCTACCGGTCCCACTGGGCGGTCAACGCCCTGCGGGTGACGGGCGGGCGCGACGTGGTGAACGCGCTGGCCGCTCGCCCGGACGTGGCGCAGATCGTCGCCAACCCGTGGCTGAAGTCGACGATCCTGCCCACCGTGCAACCGAAGCTCACCCCCGCCTCCCCGAACACCGTTGAATGGAACGTGAGCCGGGTTCGCGCTCCCCAGGTCTGGGCGCACGGCTTCACCGGCCAGGGGATCGTGCTGGGCAACATCGACACCGGGCAGCAGTGGGACCACCCGGCGCTCAAGACGCACTACCGCGGGTGGAACGGGTCCACCGCCGACCACAACTACAACTGGTACGACGCCACCAATCCGAGCATCAAGATCCCGCAGGACCCGTACGGCCACGGCACGCATACGGCCGGCACCATGGTGGGCGACGACGGCGGGACGAACCAGATCGGCGTGGCACCCGGCGCGCAGTGGTTCAGCTGCCGGTCCATGGACTCCTCGGGATTCGGGAGCCCGGACACGTACATCACCTGCTTCGAGTTCATGATGACCCCGTGGGACCTGAACGGGCAGAACCCCGACCCGTCGAAGGCCCCCGTCGCGGTGAGCAACTCGTGGTACTGCTCGATCTCGCAGGAGGGCTGCACGCAGTCGATCCTGTTCAGCACGGTGCAGGCCGTCCGGGCTTCGGGGATCGTGCCCGTCGTGGCGGCCGGTAATTCCGGGTCGGCATGCCAGACCATCGGGAACGATGGACCGCCGGCGCAGTACGACGAGTCCTTCACGGTGGGCGCGACGACCAGCGGCAACCAGCTCGCCTTCTTCAGCAGCCGCGGTCCGGCCAGCTTCCAGGGCACCAGGGTGAAGCCGGACATCGTGGC
>JBIOYQ010000184.1:0-6974 GCA_044870295.1 Actinomycetota bacterium | reverse complement strand
GGCGTGACCACCCTGGCGGGTCCTATCCCGTCCGCGCACGTGGAGCCGCCGCCCACCCCCATCGCCGACACCCGGGCCTGGCACCTGGCGCTCTACGGGCTGCTGATCGCGGCGCTCCTGGCGGCGGCCGGCGCTGGCTGGGCCTGGTTGCTCCTCCCGCCCGACCCCGTGGTCCGTGTCGCGCTGGCTCCGGCCCTCGGGCTGGCCGCCGTGATGCTGAGCGCGCTGCTCTGGGCGTGGGTCCGATTGCCATTGCACGGCGGGAGCGCCGCTCTGCCCCTGGTCATCGCGGGGGTGCTCGGCTGGATGGCCGGCGCGGTGCGTCGGTGGCTCAGGCCATCTCCGGGGACCGCCGCCGCCCTCTGAGGACCCAGCCCGCCCAGCCGAGGCCGGCCGCCACGAACGGAACGGCGGCGCCGGCAAGGCCTTCCAGACGCAGGCCCGCGCGATCCACCACCGTCCCCACCACCACCACGGCGGCGATCCCGACCGCGGGGGCGACGGCCAACAGCTCGGCCGGACGAAGCCACGGCCGGAAGGCCCACAACGTCCATCCCAAGCCGGCGAACGCCAGGACCAGGATGGCTCCGACCGCGAGCAGGCCGATCGCCCACCACGGGAACCGGTTCACCGGCGGTGCGTCCGAGCGCAGGGTCATGGGCTGGGCCGGGCCGCCCAAGACGGCCACGCGGTCGTCGACGAGCGTGTCCGCATGCTGCGTCGCCCACGAGCGGAACCCCTGCGGATCGAAGGAGGCCAGCTCGAACGCGATCGGGTTTCGGGCGTACAGCGGTTGGATGGCTCGGAAGAAGCTCCGAGAGACGTCGGAGTCGATGGGGCGCTGTGCCAGGTAGTCCTGCGGCGTCCCCACATAGAGGTAGAGCGAGGCCAGGCGGTCGGGAGGGAGGGCCGCCCGGGCCGTGTGGCCGACCAGTCCGATGTTGGTCCAGTCGGTCGGACCGACGATCAGGACGAACGGCCGGTCGACCGGCACGTGCCGGGCGTCGAGATAGGCAGCGGCCAGGCCGGCGTCCTGGACCTTCGGCCGCTGGAGGAACGGCTTGGCCCCCCACCACTGCGCGTGCGCGACCACCGCTGCCAAGGACAGCCCGGCGATGACGACGACGGCGCCGAGCGGCCTCCACCAGCGAGCGGCCAACATGCCCAGCCAGAGCAATGCGATGGCGACCAGGATCGGCAGGGCCAGGCCGAACGACAGGAATCGGTGGGCCGGCAACGACAGATGGAAGAACTGTCGCGCCACGTAGCCGCCCAGCACCACCGCGCCCCACGAGAGGAGGAGCGCCAGGAGATACCACGATCGCCTTCGGGCGGCCGGGTCGGTTCCCGTCGCGTCCAGGCCGGCGCGATCGGAACGCGCAGCCCCAGTGGCGGCCAGGCCGGCGGCGCCCACAACCGCGGCGGGCAGAAGGACCGGGAGGTGGTACTTGGGGAGGTCCCGGCGGAGCTTCTTCGCGAACTCGGACACGTCCGTCCTCGGGGTGGGGAGTCGCTGGCCCAGCACGGCGAACAACAGCCCGGCGCCCACGACCCCGCCACCCACCACGATCTCGCCGACACGCGCCGTCGGCGTGTCGAGCAGGCCATCCGATCGGGTCCGCCACCGGCGCCACGACATCGGGAGCAGCAGGGCTCCGAACAGCAGGAGCGTGGCCGCCATGATCGAGAAGATGGACCAGTGCAGGATGGCGGCACACCCGAGGAGGAGCGCACCGGGGACGACACCTCGGCGGTCGTCCACGGCGAGCACCGCCGACAGCGCCGCCACGGAGAACACCGCGGCGGCCAACATCGTGTCCAGGTATCCCTCGGGCATCATGAGGCGGATCACCGGTGGCGACAGCCCGACCAGGAGCGCCACCACGGCCAGCTCCCAGGACGAGCGACGCAGCGCCCCGGCCACCAGCGCCCCGACCGCCAGCGCGATGACCACGGCCAGGGAAGCTCCCATCACCATCTCCACACGGATCGGGTTGGCCCGCATCAGCGACGACAGCGCCGCCCCGACCACGACGTACCCGGGCCGTCCCGACTTCGGTCTGGCAGCGGTGGGCATCACCACGGTGGTCGCGTCGAGCCCCTGGTCCTGGGCCAGCCGGGTTCGCCACAGGTACTCGGCGGCGTCCCACCCGATCGGCGCGGAGTAGCCCTTCGCCGGGAAGATCGACAGGAAGAACACCAGCAGGATCCCGCCCACCACCGAGAGCAGCGCCCCCGAGGCCATCCACGGCCGGAGCGACACCCCGGCAGGGGGAGGAGGTGGCGACGTGGGGGCGGCGGGGGGAACCGTCTGGGTCTTCATGCGCTTCGTGCGGCGGGCGGTCCTACCCCAGCCACGTCCTGACCAGGCTCCTCGCGTACCCGATCCCGTACCGCAGGAGCGGGGGCTTCTTGGTGTGTCCGGCGGTTCGCTCGCGGAAGGTGCACGGTACTTCTTGTACCCGCAGTCCCTGCTTGGCAGCGGCCACGGTGACCTCGCTGGCGTGGAACTGCCGTTCCCGGAACGTCAGCCGCTCCAGCGCGTCCGCCGAGAACGCCCGAAAGCCACTGGCCGGGTCGGTGATCGGGCTTCGAGCCAGCAGGCTGGTCAACCGGGCGAACACCTTGACCCCCTGGGACCGGCCGAACACCGGAGCGTGGTACTGGCCCAGCACCCGTGAGCCGTGCACGACGTCGGCCTCGCCCACCAGGATCGGCTTGATCAACTGGGGCAGCTCCAAGGGGTCGTACTGGCCGTCGGCGTCCAGGGTCGCCACGATGTCGGCGCCCCGCAGCAGCGCGACACGATACCCCAGCGCCACCGCGGCCCCTTGCCCCCGTCGGAGATCCCTGCCGACCACCAGCGCGTCGTGTTCCCTGGCGACCTGCTCGGTCGCATCGGTCGAGCCGTCCGAGACCACGATGACCTCGACGTTCAGCCCTTCCACCTCTCGGGGGATGTCGCTGAGGACGAGCGGGAGGCTGGTCTCCTCGTTCAATGCGGGGATGACCACGGCCACCCTTCCGCCGGGTCCTCGCCGGACCTGGCCGTAGTCGCCCAGGAACGCGCGGGTGGCCGATCGGTCCACGTAGTCGGCGAGCATCGCCTCGACCCGGTCGGTGCGAGCGTAGGCCCGGAGGATCAGCACGTACGTGATGATGCCCGAGACCATGAGGACACCGATGATCCGCCGCTGATCGCGACCCGGCTTGAATCCAAGGAATCGCAGGAACGGGTCGGCGACGTCGGGCACGATGGCCAGGAACAGGAGGGCGAGGCCGATGACGAATTGGATGAGCGCGTCCGCGAACGGGATGCGCCCCCGGCGCCGGCGGATCACCGCGGACACCAGCATCCCGACGGCCACGATCCCGCCGACGATGCGCAGGTAGATCAGTGGAGACATGGCTGGATGATAGCCTAGGCCGCTTCCCATCCCGGCCCACGCCCGCGCGGAGGATTCGTACCCATGACGGAAGTCCGGCACGTCCTGGTGACGGGAGGTTGCGGGTTCATCGGCGCGAACCTGGTGCGGTTCCTCCGCGATCACACCTCTTGGCGGGTCAGTGTCGTCGACGACCTCCGAGCGGGGACGGCCGATGCGGTCCCGCCCGACCTTGCGGCCGTCACGGTCGGCGACGTGTCCGACGCAGCCATCCTGGAGCCCGCCCTCGACAGTGTGGACGCGGTCATCCACCTGGCCAGCCAGACCGGCGTGCAGCCATCGGTGGAGAACCCGCCCGCCGACTTCGAAGGGAACACCCGGGCGACGTTCCGGGTCCTCGACGCCTGTCGCCGGCTCGGTGTGCCGCGAGTGGTGTTCGCGTCGTCGGGCGCCGCCGTCGGTGAGGTCCCGCCCCCCATCCACGAAGAGGTCGTCCCCAAGCCGGTCTCTCCATACGGCGCGAGCAAGCTGGCGGGGGAGGCGTACTGCCGGGCCTTCGCCGCGTCGTTCGGCATGGACGCCGTCGCGCTGCGGTTCTCCAACGTCTACGGCCCCTTCTCGGCCCACAAGAAGAACGCGGTCCCCACCTTCATCAAGCGGTGCCTGACGGGTGAGCCCATCGTGATCTACGGCGACGGCGGCCAGACGCGCGACTTCATCTACGTCGAGGACCTGTGCGACGCGATCCTGCGGGCCACCGACGCCGACGACATCGGGGGAGAGGTCTTCCAGGTGGCGACGGGGATCGAGACCTCAATCGGCGACGTGGCCCGCCTGGTCAAGGACGTGGTCGGGGGCGACGCGGAGGTCCGGTTCGAAGCGAAGCGTCCGGGCGAGGTCTATCGGAGCAGGGCGGACATCGGCAAGGCCCGGAGGGTGCTCGGGTTCGACCCGACGATCGACCTTCGCGAAGGGATCACCCGGACGGCCGCGTGGTACCGCGAGCACTGGTCCGGCGACCCGGCCTGACGCGCGAGAAACCTCCATTTGGGCATCGCGGTCGGGGCCGGAAGCGCCGTATGCTACGCGGTCCCATTCACGAGGAGGACCCGATCATGCGGCGTTCTGCTCGCGTCCTCGCCGTCGCGGCGGCCGTGCTGCTGGCAGGCTCCGCCAGCGGCCCGCCGGTGGCCGCGGACGCGCGGGCCGCTCGAACGGCATTCGGCACGAGCGCTCGTCCCGCCGCCCCGGTGACCTCGGACTTCAACGGGGACGGGTTCCCGGATCTGGTCATCGGCGTGCCACACGACGACACCGACGAGGCGAACGACGCCGGTGCTGTCAACGTCATGTACGGATCGGACGTCGGAATCCAGGTCATCGCGCCCCCGGACCAGCGGTGGAGCCAGGCATCCCTGGACGTGAAGGGCACCGCGGGTGGTGGCGACCTCTTCGGCACGGCCGTAGCGGCGGGGGATTTCAACGGCGACGGCTTCGGGGACCTGGCGGTGGGGGCACCGGGCGACAGCGTCAACGGCCAGGTGGAGGCGGGCGTGGTCAACGTCCTATACGGCTCCGATCAGGGGCTGGAGGCGGAGACGCCCATCGACGACCAGCTGTGGACCCAGGACGCGACGGATGTCCTGGATCAAGCGGAGAACCACGACGCGTTCGGCAGCTCGCTCTCGGCGGGTGACTTCAACGGCGACGGCTTCGGGGACCTGGCGATCGGCTCCCCCGGCGAGAACATCGGTGGGACGTCGAAGGCCGGTGCCGTCTCGGTGCTCTACGGGACCGCCGCCGGACTGCAGGCGAGCGTGGCTCCCGACGACCAGTTCTGGAACCAGAGCAGCCCCGATGTTCGCGGCAAGGTGGAGACGGGTGACCAGTTGGGGTACGCGCTGACCTCCGGTGACTTCAACGCCGACGGGTTCGACGACCTCGGCATGGGCGTCTACGGGCAGGACGTGTCGGATCTGGACAAGGCGGGGTCGGTGGCCGTGCTGTACGGGTCCTCGTCCCGGCTGCAGGCCGCGTCGCCCGACGACCAGGTTTGGAACCGCGACACCACGGACGTCGAGGGAACGCCGGACTCCTCCGACCACCTGGGGGCCGCGCTGGCCTCGGGCGACTTCAACGGCGACGGGTTCGACGACCTCGCCGCGGGCGCCTTCGGCGACGATGTCGGCAGCCCCGAGATCCTGAACGCCGGGTCGGTCAATGTGCTCTACGGCGGCTCGGGAGGGCTCCAGGCCACCTCGCCGAACGACCAGCTGTGGAACCAGAACAGCTCGGACGTGCGCGGCAAGTCCGAGCAGGACGACCACTTCGGCGCCACGGTCGCCGCGGGGGACTTCAACGCCGACGGGTTCGACGACCTCGCCACGGGCGTGCCCCTCGAGGACCTCGACAGCATCACCGACACAGGGTGCGTCAACGTCCTGTACGGAACGGCGGCCCGGCTGCAGGCAAGCGCGCCAGACGATCAGCAGTGGGACCAGGACTCCGCGGGCGTCGTCGGGTCGAACGACACCGGTGACGAGTTCGGTGGGGTCACCGCGAGCGACTTCAACGGCGACACGTTGGACGACCTGGTCATCGGGATCCCGGGCGAACCGGCCGGCGGGGTGAACGGCGCGGGGGCCATCAGCGGTCTGTACGGGTCCCTCGGGGGCGTGCAGGCCGACGACCCGGATGACGTACGCAAGTCCCAGGGCAGCGTCGGCGTTGAGGGCGATCCCGGCGCCGGAGACGCGTTTGGAGCGGCCGTCCTGGGCAGCTGAGTGACCTTCTGACCAGCTCGGACGGTCGCCCCTGCTCAAGGGGCTTGCGCAGGGGGTCGATACTGCATCCATGCGGCCGCTGGTCTCCCGCATCGTCGTCGTGTCCTCGATCGTGGCCGCGCTGGTGACGATCCCAGCTTCCTCCGCCCTTGCCTTCACGGACGTGTCAAAGACCCATTGGGCCTACGACGCCATCACCTATGTGGCCACGGACAACATCTGGATGCAGGACTACGGCACCGATGTCTTCGAGCCCGACACACTGGAGCTCCGCAAGTTCCTCGCCCGGACCCTGGTCGAGATCTGGGCTCCCACCGAGCCGATCGATCCGACCATCACCTTCGCCGACCTCCCGCCGGAGGATCCCTTCTACCCGTACGCGAACGTCGCGGTGAAGCTCGACTGGCTGAAGAAGACGAAGGCCGGGTTCACCCCGGATGGAACCATCAAGTCCAAGAAGGTGGACCGGGCACTCGTGCTGGCGCTGGGGCTGCAGGCCCCCATGGACGGCCTCAACGCCATCCACCAGGAGGACGGGACCGCGTACGACACGCCGAGCAAGTTCGGGGCGATGCAACTGGCTCGGTGGCTGGACCTTCACTACAACCACGACGACGAGTCCATGGACCTCCAGGCCGGGAGCAAGGTTCCGCGCGACGAGGTGGCCTGGTCCGTCTATCAGGCGGTGACGCTGGATTCGTGGGACCTCGACGGGACCAGCATCTTCGACGACATCACGCTTCCGAACGTCACCACGGTGCAGGAGGAGTTCACCCAGTACATGATCAACGAGCTCGGGCCTCCG
>JBIOYQ010000183.1:0-4808 GCA_044870295.1 Actinomycetota bacterium | reverse complement strand
CTGATATTCGTCGAGATCGATCGGTATCCGGATAGCCCGGCGGAGCAGACGGAACCCGCCGGCCGGCTCGGGTCCGAGCCAGTTCCTTCCCCTCCCCTTTGGGCGAGGCGGCTCTGCGAAATCGTTCAGCAGGTCCGAGGCATTGGCAGGTGCCACGGGAACGTTGCCTTTGTAACCACCGAGCTCGGCGCGCTGGACCAGGGCTGCCGGCGCGGCGTCGCACATGCCCAGGCATGGGCTCGTGGTCCAGATGACGCGACCCTCGAACGCCGGCTCGCCGGCCGGGCCGACCGTGCGCTCCAGCGCTTCGCAGAGCGCCTTGGCCCCGTTGACGCGGCAGGCGATGTCGTCACAGACGTGCACCACCGTCGCGGGACGGGGTTCGGTGGAGAACATCGCGTAGAAGCTGGCGACGCCGTAGGCCTCCGCCGGCGGCACCGACAGGCGCACGCACAGGTAGTTTATGCCTCCCGGGCTGATCCACCCCACGCTGCTCTGCAGCGCGTGCAGCCCGGGGAGCAAGAGGTGGCGCTGTTCGCGGGCCGCCCGTCCACCCCGCGCTACGTGCCCGTCGAGGTCCGAACGATGCCCTCCTTCCCATCCGGTCTGCGGCACTCCCAGGACGGCATCGACCGCATCGCGCTCGCTCTGCGTTGCCTCGGCCTGCATCAGATGGAGGTCCACTCAGGTCTCCGCCTCCACGCGCGCCGCCAGCTTGTCGATGCGAACGGCGCTGGCCTTGAACTCGGCAGTCCCGGACTTCGGGTCGGTGGCGTCGATGGTCAGGACGTTCGTCTCAGCCTCGTCCGGGAAGTGGAGGGTCATGAACACCAGTCCGGGTCGAAGGCTGTGGTCGATGTGGACCGGCACCTCCAGCGAGCCCCGGCGCGACGACACGCGGACCCGCTCGCCCTGCGTCACGCCCAACATCTCCGCATCCTCCGGGGAAACGTCGATGCTCTCTCCTCGCCGCATCGGCGATGCGAACCCACCGCTCTGCACACCCGTGTTGAAGGAGTCCAGCCGCCGCCCCGTGGTCAGCCGGAGAGGGAACTCCTCCGAAAGCTCGTCCACGGGGGGCTCGAACGGCGTCACCGAGATCGGAGCCTTCATCCCCTGGTCCGGCGGGTCCAGCCACAGCCGAGCGTGGAGAAACTTCGTCCCGGGGTGGTCCTCATCCCAGCACGGCCACTGGATGCCGCCCACCTCGTCCAGGCGCCGGTAGCTCATGCCGGCGTGCATGGGGGAGAGGGAGCGCAGCTCGTCCCAGGCCGACTCCGGAGTGATGTCGCCCCAGTCGAAGCCGAGTCGCTTGGCCAGTTGAGCGATGATCCACAGGTCGTCCTTCGCCTCGCCGGGTGGGTCGAGGGCGCGACGCACCCGTTCCACCCGGCGCTCGCTGTTGGTGATCGTCCCCTCCGACTCCGCCCACGACGCGGAGGCGGGCAGCACGATGTCGGCCATCTCCGCCGTCTGGGTCAGGAAGATGTCCTGGACCACCAGGCAGTCGAGGCCGGCCAGCAGCCGCTTGGCCCGGTGCAGGTCCGCCTCCGAGCTGGCCGGGTTCTCACCGATCACGTACAGACCGGTCAAGTCGCCGCGCTCCATGGCCTCGAACATTGCAGTCAGGTGCCAGCCGTACTTCGGAACGATCGGTACTCCCCACGCCCGCTCGAACCTTGCCCGAGCCGCTTCGTCCTGCTCGATGTCCTGGAAGCCGGGGAGCTTGTTGGGGATGGCTCCCATGTCGCCGCCGCCCTGCACGTTGTTCTGGCCGCGCAGCGGGTTGAGCCCAGAGCCGTAGATCCCGACGTGGCCGGTGACCAGGCCGAGGTTGATGAGCGCCAGGACGTTGTCGACGGCGTTGTGGTGCTCCGTGATGCCCAGGGTCCAACAGAGCTCGGCTCGGCCGGCCTTCGCGTAGGCATGGGCGAACTCCTGGATGACGGCCGCCGGGATTCCCGTAGCCCGCTCGCCTCGTTCCAGCGACCACTCCTGGACGCTGGCGACGTACTCGTCGAATCCCGTGGTGGCGTGCTCGATGAAGGCGCCGTGGTGCAGGTCCTGGGCGATGATCTCCTTGGCCATGGTGTTCGACAGGGCGATGTCGGACCCGACGTCGATCCCCAACCACAGATCGGCCCACTGCGCCGACGAGGTCCGGCGCGGGTCGACCACCACCAGCCTGGCGCCGTTGCGGATCCCCTTCAAGACGTGGTGGAAGAAGATCGGATGCGTCTCCCGGGCGTTGGAGCCCCACAGCACGATGAGGTCGGCGTGCTCGACCTCTTCGTATGAGCTGGTCCCGCCACCTGCCCCGAACACCGTCGCCAGACCGACGACGCTGGGAGCGTGTCAAGTTCGGTTGCAGCTGTCGATGTTGTTGCTGGCCAGCGCCTGGCGGATGAACTTCTGTGCCGTGAAGTTGACCTCGTTGGTCGCCTTCGAGCAGCTGAAGACGCCCACTCCCTGACCACCGTTTCGGTCGTGGGATGCCCGCAGACCATCAGCCGCTCGATCGAGGGCTTCCTGCCAACTCGCCGGTCGGAGGACACCGTCCTCTCGGACGAGGGGCTCAGTCAGGCGAACTCGAGCACTCCCCATCGTTCCTCCTTTCGTCGCCCGGTCGACTCGGCTCGACCAGGCCAATTATCGCGTCCCCTTGACCTCCGTCGCGACGGGACGTTCCGTTTGCCACCGGGGGGAGTCGGGAATCACCAGAGCAGGCCCCATCCCGACTGTGAAGCAAGGGGGAGCCATGAAGCATCTTCGATCTCTGATCGTGGTGGTTGCCATCACCGGCCTCGCTGCATGTGGCGATTCCAACAACCCGACGACGACCCCGGTGACGCTCCCGGCGACCCTCCCGTCGTCGATCGCTGCCACCGTCGGCCAGCAGGTGTGCGACATCCGGGACCAGCTCCTGGCCGTCGTCGGCCAGATCCAGGGAGCCACCCCGCCATCGCCGGGTGACGTGGCCGCCCGTCTCCAGGACTTCCAATCGCAGCTGGAGAGCCAGGCCGGAACGCTGGACTCGCAGGGAGCGACGCAGCTGGCCGATCAGGTCCGCGCTCTGGCGACCGCGGTGGGACAGCTGTCCACGGCGGTGAGCGGGGCCGATCCCACCGCGTTGGTGACCGCCAGCGCCGCGGTGGCTGCGGGCCTCAGCCAGATTCCGGGCTGCCCCTCGCCGTCACCCACCACGTCGCCCTAGCGGTCGAGCGGCCCTTCCACCGACCATCGAGCGATGGGCGCCTCCGCGAGTGGCCGAGTCGTGCGGATCCTCGATGCGTTGCTCGTCGCGTGGATCATCCTCTGGATCTGGATGGGGATCGCGGTCGGCCGGGAGGTCTCCAACCTTGGCACGTTGTCCGACACGGTGGTGACGGCGGGACGTGCGGTGCAGGACACCGGACGCGCCTTGCAAGGGTTGGAAGGGCTTCCCTTCGTGGGCAACCGCATCACGGAGATCGAGCGACGGATCAGCGACGCGGGAGCCTCGGCGGTGGCCAGCGGAGAACAGAGCCGGGACGCGGTGGGGGACCTGGCTGTCCTGCTGGCGTTCTCCGTCGGCGTGATCCCATCGGTTCCCATCCTGGCCCTCTACCTTCCCTTCCGGATCTCTCGCTCGCTGGACATCCGAACGATCCGGCGGGCGGCCCGCCGGTCCGCGGCGGACCCGGCCTTCGAGGAGTTCCTGGCCCGGCGGGCGGCCGAGCGCCTCTCCTATCACCGGCTCCGTGAGATCACCCCGAACCCTTGGCGTGATCTGGAGGAGGGACGTTTCCGCGACCTCGCTGTGGCCGAGCTTCGCCGGCTGGGTCTGGATCGGGTCGCCAGGCGGCTCCCACCCGCTCCCTCCCGCTCCGACGTGGTGACTCGGTGAGCCCGAGCCGCCGCGAGCGGCTGCGGATCGCCACGGGCAGGATGGCCGCCACTGCGGCGTGGCTGATCGTCCGGGCTCGCCTGCTGGTGGTGGCAGGGTGGGTCGCCGTGGCGGTGCTGGCCACGCTGTACCTCCCCGGTCCGCAGCCGATCAACACCCAGAGCGTGGGCACGCTCATCCCTCAGGACGCCCCCGCGCTGCAGGCTGAGCTGCGGGCGCTGAAGCTGTTCCAGGTGCCGCTCCTGTCCAGAGTGGCCGTGGTCCAGCGAGATCCGCGAGGCCTGTCACCGGCAGCGCAGGCGCGGGCCGTCGAACGGGCCCTCGCGGTGGACCAGCACCAAGTGCCCGCGCTGGCCAAGATCCAGGGCGCCCTCCCCATCGCGAACACGCTGAAGCTGTTCCCGTCATCGCGAGAGTCCTCGACGACCATCGTCACCTACCTGTACATGAACCCTGAACTCGGGTTGGTGGAGCAACGGAACCTGGCGCTGGCGTACGCCCGACAGATCGACCAGCCCGGCGACGCGTTGATCGGGATCACCGGGCCGATCCCAGCGCAGGTCCGTCAAGGCACCTTGATCGAACGGGCCCTCCCATGGGTGGAGGTGGCCACGGTGGTCCTCATCGCGCTGATCGTGGGCCTGGCCCTGCGGGCGGTCGGTGCCCCGCTGGCCGCGCTGGGGGCGGCCGGCCTGGCCTATCTGGTGTCGGTCCGGGTGGTCACGTGGGTGGGGGTCAAGCTCGGGGTGGCGGTCCCGCAGGACCTCGAGCCGGTGATCGTGGTGCTGCTGCTGGGCATCGTCACGGACTACAGCATCTTCTTCCTGTTCGGCGTGCGCGACCGGTTGCGCAGTGGCCAGGCCAGGCTGGAAGCGGCCGAGGCCACCACGGCGAACTACCTCCCGATCATCGTGACGGCCGG
>JBIOYQ010000182.1:0-32515 GCA_044870295.1 Actinomycetota bacterium | reverse complement strand
GATGGCCCTCCTCAAAGAGCAGAAATCCGCGCTGATCAGCGACTACCGCCGGAGCGAGACCGACACCGGCTCGCCCGAGGTTCAGGTCGCCCTGCTCACGAAGCGGATCGAGGAGCTCACCGAGCACCTCAAGTCCCACGGGTCCGACCATCATTCCCGTCGGGGCCTGCTACAGATGGTGGGGAAGCGCCGCCGGCTCCTCGAAGACCTCAGGCGCGAGGACGTCGAGCGTTACCGAGAGTTGATCCAGCGACTCGGGCTGAGGCGCTGAAGGAAGAGGAGGAAGGACCAGAGGAAGGAACCTCACCCGACCGCTAGGAGCCCGAGGCGAGGCGCGGTCAGTTATCAGTCGCGGTTCCCGGACGGGGCGATACCCGCCCGAGGCCCACCACTGAGAACTGGCCGGCAGTCCCCGGCCCTCGACCCGGGCTCCTCGAACCAGACGAGTAGGCCGCACCGCGGCCTCGAGTTCGAGGAGGCATACATGATCACCAAGACCAGAACCATCGGCGACGTAGAGATCGTCGCCGAGACCGGCAAGCTCGCCAAGCAAGCCCACGGCTCGTGCGTGGTGACCCTGGGGGAGACCCAGGTGCTCGCCACCTGCACCACGGCCGCGCCCCGTGAGGGCATCGACTTCTTCCCGCTCACGGTGGACGTGGAGGAACGGATGTACGCCGCCGGCAAGATCCCCGGCGGGTTCTTCCGGCGGGAGGGTCGGCCATCCGAAACCGCCATCCTGACCGCCAGGCTCACCGACCGCCCCCTGCGTCCCACGTTCAAGGACGACTACCGCGATGAGGTGCAGGTGGTCATCACCGTGCTGTCGGTGGACCAGGCCAACCCGTACGACATGCCCGGCATCAACGCGGCGAGCCTGGCCGTGATGATGGCCGGCCTTCCCTTCGACGGCCCCATCGCCGCGGTCCGGCTCGGCCTGATCGGCGGGAAGTGGAAGATCAACCCGACCTATCAGGACCTCGACCTCGCCACGTTCGACGTGGTAGTGGCGGGACGGATGAACGAGGGCGGGTCCATCGACATCCTCATGGTGGAGGGCGAGGCCCCCGAGGGGTCGGTGGAGCGTATCCACGAGGGCGCGACCATGCCGACGGAGGACGTCGTGGCCGACGGGCTCGAGTTCGCCAAGGGCCCCATCGCGGATCTGATCGAGTTCCAGCGGGAGATCGTCGCCGAGGCCGGCGTCCAGCCGCGTGGCTACACTCCGGCCGCCCCGTTCAGCGAGGACGTATTCAAGGCCGTCGAGGAGTTCGCCGGCCCTCGTCTTCCCGAGGCCCTGGTCACCGACAAGAGGGAGCGGGAGTCCAATCTCGACGCTCTGAAGGCGGAGCTGAAGGAGCACCTCGGCGTGGTGTGGGGCGACGACCTCGCCTCCTTCGCTGCGCAGATCTCACCCGCGTTCAAGGAGCTCCAGAAGCGGTTCATGCGCAAGCGGATCATCGATGACGGCATCAGGCTGGACGGCCGCAAGGCTGACGAGATCCGGTCGCTGTCGGCAGAGGTCGGCCTGGTGCCCCGGGCCCACGGCTCGGGCCTGTTCCAGCGCGGTGAGACCCAGGTCCTGAACGTCATCACGCTGGGCATGCTGCGGATGACCCAGATGATCGACACGCTGGACCCCGAAGAGTCCAAGCGCTACATCCACCACTACAACTTCCCGCCGTTCTCCACGGGCGAGGTGGGCCGCATCGGCAGCCCGCGCCGCCGCGAGATCGGCCACGGCGCCCTGGCCGAACGGGCCCTGGTGCCCGTCGTCCCCAGCGAGGACGAGTTCCCGTACACGCTCCGGCTGGTGTCCGACGTCCTGGAATCCAACGGCAGCACCTCCATGGCCAGTGTGTGCGCCTCGACGCTGTCGCTCATGGACGCCGGGGTGCCGATCAAGGCGCCGGTCGCCGGCATCGCCATGGGCCTGATCGCCGACTTCGGCGAGTTCGTGACCCTCACCGACATCCTGGGTGCCGAGGATGCCCTCGGCGACATGGACTTCAAGGTGGCCGGAACCAAGGACTTCGTCACGGCGCTGCAGCTCGACACCAAGGTGACGGGCCTGCCGGCGGAGGTGCTGGCCTCGGCGCTGAAGCAGGCTAAGGAGGCCCGGCTGCAGATCCTCGACGTGATGGGCCGGACCCTCCCGGAGCCGCGGACGCAGCTCTCGCTGAAGGCGCCGCGGGTGATCATGAAGCAGATCCCGGTGGACAAGATCGGCGAGGTGATCGGGCCGAAGGGAAAGCGGATCAACGAGATCATCGCCCTCACCGGCGCCGACATCGACATCGAGGACGACGGTCGGGTGTTCATCGGCTCGCGCGACGGCGAGAGCGCCGAGAGGGCCGTGGAGATGATCGAGCAGATCGTGAACCCCCGGATGCCCGACGTCGGTGAGCGGTTCGACGGCACCGTGGTCAAGACCACCACGTTCGGCGCATTCGTGAACATCCTGCCGAACCTCGACGGGCTGGTGCACATCTCGAAGCTCGGGCGGGGCAAGCGGCTGTCCGCCGTGGAAGACGCCGTTCGCCAGGGCGACAAGCTCCAGGTCGAGGTCCAGGAGCTGAAGACCGCACCCTCCGGGAAGATCGAGATCAGCCTGAAGCCCGTGGGTGAGGGCTGGGATCCGCCCGAAGGCGGCTGGCCCCGGGTCGAGGGCGATGAGGGTGAGCAGGAGCGGCGCCCCCGTCGCGAGGGCGACCGCGGCCGTGAGCGCGGCTTCCGCCCGCGCCGGGACGACCGCGGGCGAAGCGACCGGGGCGGCAGGGATCGGGGTGACCGCGGCGGACGGAGCGAGTCTTGAGCCCGAAGCGCCAGCCTCGATCCACTGAGATCTCTCGAACCGAATACGCGTCAGGCCTCCGCATCGTCACCGAGACCATGCCGGGCATGCGCTCGGTGGCGCTCGGGATCTGGGTCGACGTCGGCTCTCGTGACGAACGTCCCGCCATCGCCGGCGCCTCGCACTTCCTCGAGCACCTGCTGTTCAAGGGGACGAAGACCAGGTCGGCTCGCCGGATCGCCGAAGCGTTCGACGCGGTGGGCGGGGACCTCAACGCGTTCACGGCGAAGGAATACACGTGCTACTACTGCCGCGTCCGCGACCAGGACCTGCCCTTGGCCATGGACTTCATGAGCGACATGCTCCAGCACTCCGTCCTGGCCAAGTCAGACTTCGATGCCGAGCGCATGGTGATCGTCGAAGAGATCAACATGCGCGACGACGACCCCGGCGACCTGATCCACGACCTGTTCGCCGAGGGCCTGTGGGACGGCCACCCTCTGGGACGGCCGGTGCTGGGGACCCGTGAGACCATCGGGTCGGTGTCGCGAGACCAGGTCAAGCGGTTCTACGACCGACTGTACGAGCCGCCCCACTTCGTGATCGCCGCCGCCGGCCACCTGGCGCACGAGGATCTGTGCGCGCTGGCCGAGCAGCACATGGACACGGGGAAGCGGCTGTCGTCCGGCCAGGCGCCGAAGGTGCGGGTGGGCGGGGACATCCCGCCGATCTCGGCCGGGACCGTCGTCAAGCACCGGGACACGGAGCAGGCCCACATCTCGTTCGGCACGAGCGGGTTCTCCCGGAAGGATCCACGGAGGTTCGCGTTCGGCGTGGTGAACTCGGCGCTGGGCGGTGGCATGTCCTCGCGGCTGTTCCAGGAGATCCGTGAGAAGCGCGGGATGGCCTATTCGGTGTACAGCTACCACACCATGTTCGCGGAGACGGGACTGTTCTCGGTCTACGCGGGGACCACGCCGACCAAGGCTCGGGACGTCATGGACATCGCGCTGGAGCAGATGCGCGACATCGTGGACGGCGGCCTGACCGCCGACGAGCTGGATCGCGCCAAGGGCCACCTCAAGGGGTCGTTGGTGTTGTCTCTGGAGGACACGAGCGGCCGGATGTCCAGGATCGGGCGGTCGGAGATCAGTCACGGCGAGATCCTCTCGGTCGACGAGGTGCTGGCCAGGACCGACGCGGTGACCATCGAGACCGCCACGGAGGCCGCCCGCGATGTGTTCGGTCGGCCCATGGCCCTGGCCGTGATCGGACCGTTCGACCAGCACGCCTTCGACGGCGTTCTGGAGCACGGCCTGGTCCGGGCCGGGACGCCGGCCGGTGAGGCCACCGCTCCACCGGTGGCCGCGCACCACCCCGGACCCGGGCGATGATCCGGGTCGGCGTCCTGGGCGCAGCCGGCCGTATGGGCCGACTGGTGTGCCAGGCCGTCGCCGAGGACCCCGACCTGGCTCTGGTGGCCGGGATCAATCCCTCGCTCACCGGCGAGCACCTCGGCCGCATGATCGGCCACCCCGACGTGGACGTCCGCATCTCCGACGAGCTCGACACGTTGCTCCAGTCCGAGACCGAAGTCGCCGTCGACTTCACCCAGCCCGACGTCGTCATGGACAACGTCCGGTGGGCGATCGAACACGCCATGCACATCGTGGTCGGAACGACGGGGATCGGCCCCGACCAGCTCGCCGAGATCTCACGGATGCTGGAGGAGGAAGGCAACGAGTCGAACGTGATCGTGGCCCCGAACTTCGCCATCGGAGCCGTGCTCCTTCAGCGCTTCGCCGAGATGGCCGCCAAGATCTTTCCGGCGGCGGAGATCATCGAGCTCCACCACGAGGGGAAGCTCGACGCCCCGTCGGGGACGGCCATCGCCACGGCCGAGCGGATGGCGAAGGCCCGCGGCGAGGCCTGGGAGGGACCCACCACCGAGACGGTGGACGGTGTCCGGGGCGGCGACGCGTCGGGCATCCGCATCCATTCGGTCCGGCTCCCCGGGCTGGTCGCGCACCAGGAGGTCGTGTTCGGCGGCGTCGGACAGACGCTCACCATCCGCCACGACTCCATGCAGCGCGTGTCGTTCATGCCCGGGGTCATCCTGGCCATCAAGGAGGTCATCCGGCACCCGGGCCTCACGGTGGGGCTCGAGCCGCTGCTCGGTCTGGACGACGAGGCGGGCTCCTAGGGTCGTGATCCGGCTCACCGCCGTGTACGCCCATCCGGACGACGACACCTACAGCGTCGGCGGCGTCTTGGCGAAGGAAGGGCCGGAGCGGATCGACTACTCGCTGATCGTGGCCACCAGCGGCGAGGCCGGCGTGATCAGCGATCCCTCCTTGGCCACCCGCGACAACCTGGCCGAGGTCCGGGAAGCCGAGGAGCGCGCGGCCGTTTCCGCGGTGGGATTCGCCGAAGCGCCGATCCACTACCTCCGGTTCCCGGACGGCGGGGTGAAGGACGTGCCCGGGACCGAGCTGGCGGGCCGGATCGCCCTCCTCCTCGAGGAGCTCCAGCCGCACATCGTGGTCACCTTCGGTCCCGAAGGCGTGACCATGCACGACGACCACGTCACCGTGAGCCGGGCCGCCACCGAGGCCTTCCACGCCGCCCGGGCGGCGGCGGGCAATGGGGCCGCGTTCCAGAGGCTGTACTACAACGCCATCCCACAGAGCTCCATGGACACGTTTTGGGAGGCGCTCCGCGCCCGAGGCGTGGACGTCGGTGATCCGGAGGGTCCGTTCATGCCGAGAGGGGTTCCCGACGAGACCATCGCCGTTCGGGTCGACTGCCGGGACGTGGTCAAGCGGAAGCTGGATGCCCTCCTCGCGCATCGAACGCAGCAGGTGGAGCTGGAGAACTTCCCCCAGGATCTCCTTCCCGAGTTCCTCGGAGAGGAGAGTTTCGTGCAGGCGTGGCCGCCGGGGGACCGTGCCGGGCAAGCAGTGCGCGGTAGCCTTCTGGGAGACCTCGATGGATGACACGATCGATCACACGGCAGAGGGCTTCTCACGGGAAGAGCTGCAGCTCGCGGCCAGGAACCACGGGATGCCACTGGAGGCGCTTCGCTACGAGATCACGCCGATCGGCCTCCACTACCTGCTGATCCACTACGACATTCCGGCCGTCGATCCGGACGCCTGGAGCCTGACCGTGGGCGGCCACGTCCGGCAGCCGCTGACGCTCACCCTCGAGGATCTCCGGTCGCGGCCCCGGCGCTCGGCCGCCGTGACCATGGAGTGCGCGGGCAACGGACGGGCGAAGCTGTCCCCCCGCCCGCTCAGCCAACCGTGGCTGGCGGAGGCCATCGGCACCGAGGAGTGGACCGGCACGCCGGTGCGCGGCGTGCTGGAGGAGGCCGGCATCCAGGAGGGGGCCGTCGAGGTGGTCTTCACCGGAGCCGACCATGGCCTGGAGGGCGAGGTGGAGCAGGACTACGCGCGGAGCCTTCCCCTCGCGGAGGCGCTGCTGGACGACGTCCTCCTGGCGTACGAGGTGAACGGCCAGCCCCTCCCTCCCCAGCACGGATTCCCGCTGCGCCTCGTGGTGCCCGGCTGGTACGGGATGACCAGCGTGAAATGGCTGCGGTCGATCGAGGTCCTGGCCGAGCCCTTCCAGGGCTACCAGCAGGTGCGCGGCTACCGCTACCGCGACCAGCCCGAGGATGTCGGGGAGCCCGTGACGCGCATCGCCCCACGCGCGCTCATGGTGCCGCCGGGGTTCCCCGAGTTCATGAGCCGGGACCGCGTGATTCCCTACGGTCCCGTCCGATTGGAGGGCCGGGCATGGTCGGGGTGGGGTCCCATCGACCGGGTGCAGGTCAGCCTGGACGGAGGGCGGACGTGGTACGGCGCCGAGCTGGGCGAGCCACCAGGTCCGGCGGCGTGGACGCCGTGGACCTTCGCCTGGACGCCCTCTGGCCCGGGGGAGTACGAGCTTTCATGCCGGGCCCGAGACACCGCCGGGAACGAGCAGCCCTTGGAGCCGACCTGGAATGTGGGAGGTTATTCGAACAACGCGGTCCAACGGGTCCGCGTGACGGTCACCTGAGCGGCGTCCGCTTCGAGCCGTCGTCGGTCCCCTCGCGGCTGTTGTCCCACGACAGCACCGTTTCCGGTTGCATGCGCATGGCCACGCGGTCGGGCTGTTCGAGCGCGTGCTGCAGGAACCGAAGACCCTCCTCCTCGCCGTAGCGCACGGCGATCGCTCGAAGGACCTCTTCGTCCTTGCCGACGACCTCGATGTGCCCAAATGCCATCACGGCCCGGTAGGGCCGCTGTTCCGACGCGACCGAGATCGCCACGTGGGGGCTGGACGCCAGGTCGCGGCCGGTGTGCCGCGCCTCCAACCGCGTGGTGAGCCAGAACGCTCCGTCCTTCCACAGGTACCACAGGGGCCGGACGCGAGGGTTGCCCTCGGCGTCGACCGTGGCGAAGTGGCACAGCAGTGGCTCTGCCAGGAACGCGTCGACCTCTTCGGGTGTCAGCGGCATGGCAGCGCCTTACTTCACCACGACGTGATCGATGAACAGAAGACCAGAGCCGCTGGTGAAGTTCGCGAGGTCGTCGGTCGCCTGCTTGGCGGGTGCGCTCGCCATGTCGGCCTTGAATCCGTCCCGGTCCTCCCACGTCAGGACGGCCACGCCGTCGTAGGGCGCCTCCTGCCCCTCGGGAACGCGGGTGACCACGTCGACCTCGTAGCCCTGCAGGTGCTCGTACCCGTCACCCGCGATCGGAGCGTGCTTGGTCAGCCAGTAGTCGCGGAACTCGTCGGCGGACATGCCGTCCTTTCTGCGCAGCCAGATGTGGACCCGCACCATGTTCGACTCCTTTCCCGGTTCTGGCGCGATCGTAGTCGTGAGGCGATGACCGTGCGTGCTTGCGTTCTGTGCTTCAGGACCAGCTGATGGAGACCACGTCGATCTCTCCGGATACGCCTTTCAGCGCGACCGGTCGAGGTGCCGACCCGACGTGTGAGCCAGCAGCTTCCTTTGCGGTGTCCGCCGAAGCCAGGATCTCTCCGCCTTCGGCCAGCGCGGCGATCCTGGCGGCCACGTGCACGCCCATGCCGCTGTAGTCGCTCCCTCGCCGGTTCGCCTCCGCGGTATGGATCCCGATGCGGACTGCCGGCGCGAATCCATGCGTCGTTCGATGCTCGGCCAGCTCCCGTTGGATGGCCACGGCGGTATCGATCGCCTGCTTGGGGATGTCGAACGCCACGAAGAATCCATCGCCGGTTCGACTGACAAGCTCGCCGCCGCGGCGAGCGAACAGCGACTCGAGCGTCTCGTCGTGCCAGCGGAGGAGGTGCTCCCATGCCTCGTCGCCCATGGCCTCGGCGAGGTTGGTGGAGCCCACGATGTCGGTGAACATAAACGCCTTGCGCGTCTTCGCCGGCCCCGTCTCGCGGGCCGTCGCGGCCTTGATCGCTTCTGCCACCGAGGTCGCGTCGCGGGCCGCACCCAGCCGCTCGAACTCGGCCTTGGCAGCGTCGAGCTCCAGTCGCGCCTCGTCCCCGTGCTCCGTCGCGACCAGGGCGGACGCCAGGACGACTCGGCCCCGGGCGATCTCGTACGGCGCGCCCACCTCCTGCCAATGGCGGATGGCGGTCCGGATCTCTCTGGCGGCTCCATCCGCGTCGCCATCGGCCAGCATGACCCGTGCCTGCGCGTCGTGCTTACTGGCGTGCAGGGCCGGTGAGTCGTATTGATCGGCGAGCGAGGCGAGCTCATGGGCGGCCTCCCGGGCGGTGCCGAGCGCTCCTGCCGCGACGGCGATCTCGGCTTGCGCGGGGAGGAGGCGGGCTCGGGACCAGCGATCCGAGACCTCCTCGACGACCGCGGCATTGATCGCCGTGAGTGCGGATTTGGCCCGTCCCTCGCTCAAGCGCATCAGCGCCATCAGCGGATGCGGAGAGTGGCCCAACGCATGAGCTTGGCGCAGCGCTTCCTCGGCGCCCGCTGTGTCACCGAGCTTGAAGCGGATCTCCGCCAGGGCGTAGAAGCCGTCGGCCAGCGGAGGGCCCATGTTGTAGGCGCTCAGCTCCTCCGTCGCCTTCTCGAGTTCGTGCTCGGCGCGGTCCAGGGCCCCCTGGAGCGCCACGATCTCGGCGCTGTGCACGCGACACACGCCTGGGAACCCGGCGATGGCCTGTCGTTCGCACCACCGGTGCGCCGCCTCCGTCCACTCGCTGGCGCGGCGGTAGTCGGTGGTGTTCCGGCACGCCGCGATGATGGCGCAGTAGGCCACACCCGCCGTGAACGGGCTGATCTCGCCGTTCACCGCCGCGATCGTCGCTTCCTCCATGAGGGGGAAGCCTTCATCGGTCTTGCCCGCCGCAATCAGCAACCGGCCCTGCTGCAGGAGCCCCCACGCCTGCAGCTCGCGGTCGCCGAAGCGCGTGCCGATGTCGACGGCCTGCTCGGCCCAGCGGATGGCCTCGTCGACGTCGCCGGCGTCCTGGGACCGCCAGCTGTGGGAGATGGCCAGGTAACCATGGGCGAAGGACTCCGGCTCGCCCTGGAGCAGCCGTTCGCCCCGGCCCGCCCACGCCGAGCCGATGGACCGCTTCTGTTTCATCATGTACTCGCGCGACAGGTCGAACGCGACCGTCGCGGCCCGGGCGCGGTCGCCTCGATCGAGATGAGCCCGGAAGGCCCGCTCCTTCACCTCGATAGTGAGCTCCGGCTGCCCCGTGAACCACGCCGCCTGCGCGAGGGCTTCGAGGTCGCGGGGGGCGAGCTGGCCTTCACGATCGCTTCGGGCGAGCAGGTCGAAGGCCTCCTGCCAGCGATGGCCCTCCAGAGCTTCGTGCGCGGCCCGCACGGGCTGAGATGCCAGGCGATCCGTCGTGCCCATGGCCTGGCATTGTCCCACCCTTCACCCCGAGTTCTCCGTCCGTCGGACGAGAGGGACCGTGTCAGCGTTCGCGGCTCGGAGCCTCGGAATCTCCGGCGGCTTCACGAGCCAGGCAGAACAGCAAGTCGCTCAGCCGATTGAGATAGCGCAGCGCTTCTGGGCTGACCGTCCCCCCGCCGTCGCGCCACTCCACGGCTCGGCGCTCGGCCCGGCGGACCATCGTTCGGGCCACGTCCAGGGCAGCCGAAGGTGCGTTCTCCCCGGGCACCAAGAACTCCTGGGGGAGGGGGTGCTCCTCGACGGACCGGTCGATCAGGCGCTCCAGCTCCTCGGTCATGTCGGGTGTGACCAAGGAGACGCCGGGCTGCAGCTTGTGGCGCTCCTCTGGATTGGTGGCCAGGTCCGCTCCCACCACGAACAGCTCGCGCTGCAATCGGAGGATCACCGATCGGGCACCGTCGTCCGAAGCCAGGGCTCGGGCCAGGCCCAGTGCCGCCACCGCTTCGTCCACGCTCCCGTACGCCTCGGTTGCCGGATCGCCCTTGGAGACGCGGCCTCCGTACAGCAGCCCGGTGGTCCCGTCGTCCCCCTTCTTCGTGTAGATCCGCACGTCGCTTAGGATAGCCACGACCCCGCTGGAAACGAGCGATGCGGACCCCCGGTCGGCACCGAGCCCCGCGCCCCGCGCCATCGACGTCCGTTTCGACTCAGTTTCCACGGGTTGAACATGTGACGCATGTGGCTCTTGTTAAACGTTGTGCAACGGTGTAAGCTCCGGCCCTACGCGCTGGGCCGGGGTCGAGCAAGGCAGGACTCCTGACCGGGGCTCGGCCCCAGCCCGGGGTTCCGGCCCAGAGCGGATGCTCGAGATGGTCCTTCGGGCGCCTTTCCCGGGGTACCCTCCCGAGCGGAAGGAGGAGCGATGGCCGGCAGGTTCGGCTCGGTGATCACGGCGATGGTGACCCCGTTCAGGGACGACTATGCCCTGGACGTCGACGGGGCGCAGTCGTTGGCGGCGTGGCTGCTGGACAACGGTTCGGACGCGGTGTTCGTGGCCGGGTCCACCGGCGAGTCGCCCACGCTGACGCACTCGGAGAAGTCCGATCTGCTGCGAGCGGTGATCGAGGCCGCGACGGGGAAGGGCAAGGTCATCGCGGGCACCGGCACATACGACACTGCCGAGACCATCGAGCTCACGAAAGAGGCGGAGCGGGCCGGCGCCGACGCGGTCGTGGTGGTCACCCCGTATTACAACCGCCCCCCGCAGCGCGGCCTGATCGCCCATTTCACCAAGGTCGCCGACTCCACGGGGCTCCCGATCATCCTCTACAACATCCCCAGCCGGACCGCCTGCTTGATCGAAGCGGAGACGCTGCTTCGGCTGGCCGAGGTGGACAACATCGTCGCGGTCAAGGACTCCACCGGCGACTTCCAGACGGCCGGCCGGATCATGAAGGAGAGCCCGCCGGACTTCGACCTGTACTCGGGCGACGACTGGGCCACGTTCCCGCTGTGCTGCATGGGCGCGGCCGGGATCGTCTCGGTGGCCTCGCACCTGGTCGGCGACCGCATCCACGAGATGGTGGAGCTGATCGAAACGGGCGACGTCCCCAGCGCTCGCAAGATCCATGACGACCTCATGCCGCTGTTCAAGGGCTTGTTCGTGACGTCGAACCCGATCCCGGTGAAGGTGGCCCTGGAGATCGCCGGTCGGCCGGTCGGCCCGCCTCGCCTCCCGCTGGTCCCGGCGACGACGGACGAGCGGGCGAAGGTCGAGCAGGCGATGCGGGACGCCGGAGCCATCTGACAACCGACGATGGCTGCCCTTCCCCATTCCCCGGATCCACGGCTGATCTTCCTTGGGGGCGTCGGCGAGGTTGGCAGAAACATGGCGGCCCTCGACATGGACGGCCGGATCCTGGTCCTGGACGCCGGCCTCTCCTTTCCAGAGGTGGAGATGCCGGGCATCGACCTGGTGTTGCCCGACTGGCAGTTCCTTCGCGACAACAGCGAGCGGATCGAGGCGATCCTCCTCACCCACGGGCACGAGGATCACGTCGGCTCGCTGCCGTACCTCCTGCGCGAGTTCTCCCTCACGATCTATGGGACGAAGCTGACCCTGGCGTTGCTGGAGGGCAAGTTGGAGGAGCACGGGGTACGGGAGCGTGCCGACCTCCGGATCGTCGAGCCCGGCCAGGAGATCAGGACCGGGCCGTTCACCGCGCGGTTCCATCGCGTCAGCCACTCGATCCCGGACGGTTGCGCCGTCGCCATCGACCTTCCGGCGGGGATCCTGCTCCATTCCGGTGACTTCAAGCTCGACAGCACGCCGATCGACGGCCGCTTCACGGACCTGCAGGGGATCGCCGAGGAAGCCACTCGGGGCGTCCATGTGTTCCTGTCGGACTCCACGAACGCCGAGGACCCGGGCACGACGGGAAGCGAGCGAACGGTCGGCCCGGTGCTGCGGGACATCGTCCGCGACGCCCAGCGCCTGGTGGTGGTGGCGTGCTTCGCCAGCCACATCCACCGGATCCAGCAGGTGGCCAACGCCGCCGTGGCGTCCGGCAGGAAGATCGCCTTCCTCGGACGAAGCATGCACCAGTCGGTCGGCGCCGCCCGGCGTCTCGGATACCTCACCGTGGCGGAGGAGGACATCGTCCTGATCGAGGACGTGGAGTCGATGGATCCGGCCGACGTCGTGGTGTGTTCGACGGGGTCCCAGGGCGAGCCGCTGTCCGCGCTGGCGCTGATGGCCGCCCACGAGCACAAGTGGATCAAGCTCCAGCCGGGCGATACCGTGGTCCTGTCCTCGTCCGTGATCCCGGGCAACGAGACGGCCATCCATCGCACGCTCGACGGCCTGTATCGGACGGGGGCGGACGTGATCCACGTTCCGATCTCACCGGTGCACGTCTCGGGGCACGCCGCCGCGGAGGAGCTGAAGTTCATGCTCAACCTGGTGCGGCCCCGGTGGTTCATCCCGGTCCACGGCGAGCTTCGCCACCTTGCGCATCACGCCCGGCTGGCGCGCGAGGTGGGGATCCCCGCCGACCGGATCGTGGTGGTCGAGGACGGCGACACGGTGGAGCTCGGCGAGACACCACGGAGGGGAGAGCGGGTCCAGTCGGGCCGGATCTACGTCGACGGGCTCGGGATCGGGGACGTGGGGGAGGTGGTCCTCCGGGACCGAAGGAAGCTCGCGGGCGACGGGATCGTGGTCGTCGTCGTGACCATCGACGCACACTCCGGTGAGGTGCTGGCCGGGCCGGACGTGATCAACCGGGGCTTCGTGTTCGAGGAGGCCGCCGACCACATCCTGGAGGAGGCCCGCCACCGCACGATCGTCTCCCTGAAGGAACTGGCCGCCGAGCAGGTCACCGACCCGTCCATGTTCCGAGACCACATCCGCACGGCCCTTCGGCGGTACTTCTCCGAGACCACCCAGCGCAAGCCCGTCATCGTCCCAGTGATCATGGAGGTCTGAGCAGCCATGGCCGCGGTGAGAACGAGGTCCAGGTCCAGATCGAAGGCACGGTCCCGGTCCAGCCGAGGGTCGTCGTCGCGAACGCGCAAGGCGAAGACCGGCGGGACCGGCTCGGGCCGGCTGCGGCGCGCCGGGGCGGGCGTGGCTCGGCACCTGTCCCCGCGGGCGACCGAGGCGCTCGGTATCGGGTTGTTCGTCCTGGCCGTGCTGTCGGCGCTGGCGCTGTGGTTCGGCGCCGGGGGGCCGTTCGGGCGAGGGCTCGAGGTGATAGTGAAGGGCCTGTCCGGTCCCGTCGGATTCGTGCTGCCCCTGCTGGCCGTGTACTGGGGCGCGCTCATGCTCAAGGGCACGGCCACGGAGGTTCGCGGCCGGATGCTGGTCGGGCTGACCCTGATGGTGGCGGGCATCCTTTCCATCCTGTCCATCGGCGGCGGGAACCCGAGCCCTTCGGCCGGCTACCAGGCCGTGAGCGGGGCCGGCGGAGTCCTGGGCGCCGTGGTCGGCTGGACGCTGGCCCGCCTCCTCTCACCCTATGGAGCCGTCGCGGTGGGGTTCGGGCTGATCCTGCTGGGCGGCCTGGTGTTCACGGCAACGCCGTTCGTGGCGTTCCTGCGGATGCTTCGGCGGCTTCTCATCGGCCCAGTCCCGACGCCACGAGATCACGAGGAGGACGACGAGGACGAGGACGCTTCGACCACGGGGCGGCGGAGACGCCCGCGGCGCGACACCGACGCGCTGGCCGAGGTGGCCCCGGCGATGACCGGTTCCGCCCCGGTGCTGTCGGCGCCGGATGAACCGGCGCGGGTTCGCGTCCCGGTGGCGGCCCGAGGCAACGGATACCGCCTTCCACCCCTCGAGCTGCTCCGGCGGGCCCCGGCGAGCACGGCCGACGGCCGCGACGCCGAGCACACCACCGCGGCGCTGGAGCGGACGTTCCGGACCTTCGGGGTGGCTGCCAGCGTCGTGGCCGCCCACCGAGGCCCCACGGTCACGATGTACGAGGTCGAGGTGGAGGCCGGCACCAAGGTCAACCGCGTCCTGTCGCTGGGCGACGACATCGCGTACGCGCTGGCCACGCCGGACGTCCGCATCATCGCCCCCATCCCCGGCAAGTCGGCCATCGGCGTCGAGGTACCCAACAAGGTCCGTGACTTCGTGATGCTGGGCGACGTGCTGTCCTCGAAGGCTGCCAAGGAGGTGACCAAGCCGCTGTTCGTCGGATTGGGGAAGGACGTCCACGGGCGGGCCGTGCTGGTCAACCTGGCCGAGATGCCCCATCTCCTCATCGCCGGGGCGACGGGCGCCGGGAAATCGAGCCTCATCAACACCTTCGTCACCTCGGTCCTCATGCGAACGAGTCCCGACGACGTGAAGGTGGTGCTGATCGACCCCAAGCGCGTCGAGCTGTCCCACTTCGCCGACATCCCCCACCTGTTGACGCCGGTCATCGTCCATCCGAAGAAGGCCGCCGAGGCCCTCGCCTGGGTGGTACGGGAGATGGAGATGCGCTACGAGGCGCTGGCCACGGTGGGCATGCGCGACATCGAGACCTACAACTCGGCGCACGCGGAGGGCACGCTGCGGATCCCGCCCGGGCTGGATCAGAGCTTCGGGCGCCTGCCCTTCATCCTGGTGGTGATCGACGAGCTGGCCGACCTGATGATGGTGGCTCCCCGCGACGTCGAGGACGCGATCTGCCGGATCGCCCAGATGGCAAGGGCGGTAGGTATCCATCTGGTCGTGGCCACGCAGCGTCCCAGCGTCGACGTGGTGACCGGTCTGATCAAAGCCAACATCCCCAGCCGCATCGCGTTCATGACGGCGTCGCAGGCCGATTCCCGCGTCATCCTCGACGTCGGGGGAGCCGAGAAGCTCGTCGGACACGGGGACATGCTGTTCCAGCCGGCCAACGTGTCGAAGGCGGTTCGGATCCAGGGCGCGTGGGTGACCGAGAAGGAGATCGAGAGCGTCACCACATGGTGCCGCGAGCAGCGCAAGCCGGACTTCGTGGCGGGCGTGGAAGGGCTGGGCCGGCCGCCCACGGAGGAGGACAGCCTGGACGGCGACGACGAGCTGCTCGAGCAGGCCGCCGAACTGGTGATCAGGTCACAGCTCGGCTCGACGTCCATGCTGCAGCGCAAGCTGAAGGTCGGGTTCGCCCGGGCCGGGCGTCTGATGGACCTGATGGAGGAACGCGGGATCGTGGGTCCGGGGCAGGGATCGAAGGCGCGGGACGTCCTGATGACGTGGGAGGAGTGGCAGGAGTCGCGAGTCAGGGCCACATAGCAAGGGAGCGAACCCGAAGGCCCGCCCCCTTGGTCACTCCGCGCTCCCGGATCCGAAGACCCGGTCTTGCTTCGTGACACGCGAACGATAAACCGGCCGTCTCATCCGTGTCCAGTCGGCACGGCGTTCACCGCCCAAAAAGAGTGACAAATAAGTTTGAGGAGTGGCGCGCAGCCGCCGCTCGATACTATGAGCGGCGTGCAAGGGATCGGGATCGGCCCGGCGCTTCGCAAGGCTCGACAGCTCCGGGGCAAGTCGGTCGAGGAAGCCGCCCGCGAGACGCGGATCCGCGCCGAGTACATCGAGGCCCTCGAGGGAGAGGAGTTCGACGCGCTCCTCGGCGACGTGTACGTGCGCGGCTCGCTCCGGTCGTACTCCACGTATCTGGGGCTCGATCCCAGCAAGGTCCTGACGATCTACAACCGGCACTTCGGCGACCCGCAGCCAACGCTCCCCAGCGTGGCCCCGGCGCCGATCCGAAGTCCGCGCTCGGCGCACCCCCATCTCCCGCAACTGGTTCGGCACCACCCGAGCTGGACGTTCTTGATCGGCGTGGCGCTCCTCGTCCTGGCGGTGTTCGCGGCGGCCGGGCTGCTCTCGAAGTCGCGGGGCGCGCCTCAGGCAGGCACGGGCAAGGGGGCGTCGATCCCGGTGGAGCCGCCCACCGTCCAGGTGGACATCCACGCCATCAAGCCCGTTCGGGTCACCATCAACGCGGACGGCAGGATCACGTTCCAGGGGATCATCCACCGGAACGAGGCTCGCTCGTTCGATGGAAACGATTCCATCCAGATCCACCTGGAGAGCGGGGGCGTGGCCACTATCACGGTGAACGGCCATCCGATCGGGAAGCCCGGGACGCCGGGAGTGCCCCTGACCGCCCAGTACACGCCCGATTCGTTCAGGGGGTCGCCATCGCCGAGCGGCCCCTGACCCCGCTGGGCCTCGGCTGGCCCAACATCGTCTCGGTGGTGCGGGTCCTCCTGGTGCCGCTCCTCATCGTGCTGATCGTGGCCGACGAGCGGTCCGCCTCCTACGTGGCCGCCGTGGTATTCGCGGTGGCCGCCGCCACGGACGGTCTCGACGGATATCTGGCGCGACGCCACGCTGCGACCAGCAGGACCGGCCAGTGGCTGGATCCGCTGGCCGACAAGGTGCTGGTGGCGGCCCCGGTCATCACATTGGCGGTCCAGGGAGAGTTCCCGGTGTGGGCGGCCGTCGTGATCGTGGCTCGCGAGCTGGGGATCTCGGCGCTTCGCGTCGTCCTGGGCCTGCGAGGGATCAGCATGCCGGCCTCGCCCGCGGCCAAGGTGAAGACGACGGTCCAGTTGACCGCCATCGCCCTGTACATCCTGCCGTTGGGGGAGGCGTGGCACGGGGTGAGGCTGGCGCTGTTGATCGCGGCGGTGGTCCTCACTGTCTGGACCGGACTGGAGTACGTGGTGCGAGCCTGGCCACGTATGCGACGTCCTCGGCCGGCGCCCCCCGTCGGATCGAGTCCACCCGCATGAGGGCGGAGATCATCGGGGTCGGGACCGAGATCCTCCTCGGCCAGATCTGCAACAACAACGCGCAGTGGATCTCCGACCGCCTGGCCGACATCGGGGTGGACGTCCTGCATCACCAGGCCGTTGGCGACAACGAGCAGCGGATCGCCGACACGTTTCGGCTGGCGCTGTCGCGGGCGGACGTCGTCATCGCGACCGGTGGGCTCGGCTCCACGCAGGACGACATCACGCGGGAGGGGCTGGCCGCCGCCCTCGATGTGCAGCTCGTTCGCCACCCCGAGATCGAGGACTTCCTTCGGCAGAAGTTCGCCCGGCTCGGCCGCGAGATGCCGGAGATCAACCTTCGACAGGCGGACGTTCCCGCCGGTGCGACGTACCTGTTGCCCGACCGGGGCACCGCGCCCGGGCTGGTGTGCCGAACCGAGGAAGGGAAGCGCGTGTACGTCGTGCCGGGTGTTCCCGCCGAGATGAAGGAGATGATGCGGGCGCACATCCTCCCCGAGCTGGCAGAGTTGGGCGGTCCGTCGGCGCTGGTCTCGCGAACCATCAGGGCCACCGGGATCGCCGAGTCGAAGGTGGCCGAGATCCTGGATGACCTGTTCCGGTCCTCGACCAACCCCACGGTGGCCTACCTGGCGTCCTCCGGCGAGGTGAAGGTTCGACTGACGGCCAAAGCCACTCGGCGCTCCGAGGCGGAGGAGCTGGTGGCTCCGCTGGCCGACGAAGTGGCCCTACGGCTCGGTTCGCACGCGTTCACTCAGTCTGACGAAGAGCTGGAGCAGGTGGTGGGAAGGTTGCTCCGGGCGGCCCGGCAGACCGTCGCGTGCGCCGAATCGCTGACCGGCGGCAGCCTCGCCCACCGGCTGAGCGCGGCCCCCGGGGCGTCGGAGTACTTCAAGGGATCGGCGGTCTGCTACACGGCCGAGGCCAAGCGTGACGTCCTCGGGGTATCGGAGACGACCATCGAGGGACCGGGCGTGGTGAGCGAGGAGTGCGCGAGGGAGATGGCGGAGGGCGCCCGCCGACTCTTCCGAGCCGATGTGGCTCTCTCCGTCACCGGCGTGGCCGGGCCAGATGCCCACGACGGCAAACCACCCGGATCGATCTGCCTGGGGCTTGCGTCCGATGGGGGGACGATCAGCCGGTCCTTCCGTGCGCCGGGCGATCGTGACATGGTCCGTCGGTGGGCGGAACAGGCCGCCCTGGATCTGCTCCGCCGGCACCTCGAGGGCCGCTGAGGACCATGGCACGCGACCGCGTCGTGCGGCCGGAGGCGAAGCCGCTGCGGCTGTTCGCTGCGGTCGACGTTCCCGACGACGTGAAGGCCCGCCTCGCCTCCGACGTGGCTCGGTTCCGGGACCGCATCCCCGGGGCCCGGTGGACCGGATCCGACGGGTGGCACGTCACCCTCAAGTTCCTCGGGGCCACCTGGCCGCGACTGGTCGACCAGGTCCGCGAATCGGTCGCCACCGCGGCGCGTGAGGCCGAGCCGTTCGAGTCCTCCCTGACCGAGCTGGGCGTCTTCCCCAGTGCGCGACGGGCCCGCGTGGTGTGGGCGGGTCTGGACGATCCGGGGGAGAGGTTCACCGCGCTGGCGAAACGACTGGACGACCTCCTCGAGGCCGACTTCATCCCCGAGTCCCGGCAGTTCACCCCGCACCTCACGTTGGCCCGCCTCGTTCCTCCCCGCGATATCTCGGAGTTCGCCCCTGAGTTGGTCGGCACCACCGTGGCCTCGACACCGTTCACGGTCGACCGGCTCGTCCTGTATCGAAGCCATCTCTCACCGAAGGGGGCGACGTACGAGCCGGTGCTGCGAAGCCCGCTGGGCGATGGTTGACCTCGAACACGTGTTCGAGTAGCATCCGGTTCGCAGCGGAAACGACACGGGTGTAATTTGTGTCGTACCCCGCTGGTACAGTCCGCCTCGATGAAGGGAAGGTAGTCGGCCCATCCACCGGCTCGTGATCGGCTCGAGGGAGGTTCCGCGGATGGAACGGGAGAAGATGCTCGACGTGACGCTCGCCCAGATCGAGCGACAGTTTGGGAAGGGAGCCGTGATGCGCCTGGGCGAGCATCCGGCCGGTCAGGGTGTGTCGGTGATCCCGACGGGTTCGTTGACGCTCGACATCGCCCTGGGCATCGGCGGCATCCCTCGCGGCCGCATCATCGAGGTCTTCGGCCCGGAAGGCTCGGGCAAGACCACGGTCTGTCTTCACATCATCGCGGAGGCTCAGCGGATGGGCGGCATTGCGATCTTCATCGACGCCGAGCACGCCCTCGACCCCACCTACGCGCGGGCCCTCGGCGTGAACATCGACGAGCTCCTGGTGTCCCAGCCCGACCACGGTGAGCAGGCGCTCGAGATCGCCGACATGATGGTCCGGTCCGGCGCCGTTGACCTCGTGGTCGTGGACTCGGTGGCCGCCCTGGTGCCCAAAGCCGAGATCGAAGGCGAGATGGGCGACTCCCACGTCGGCCTTCAGGCCCGGCTCATGTCCCAGGCCATGCGCAAGCTCGCCGGCTCGCTCTCCCGGTTCGAATGCACCACCCTATTCATCAACCAGCTCCGGGAGAAGATCGGCGTCATGTTCGGCAACCCGGAGACCACGCCGGGCGGCCGTGCCCTGAAGTTCTACGCGTCGGTCCGGCTCGACGTCCGCAAGATCGAGAACATCAAGGACGGGACCGAGGTGATCGGTTCACGGGTCCGGGTGAAGGTGGTCAAGAACAAGCTCGCCCCGCCGTTCCGGCAGGCTGAGTTCGACATCGTGTACGGCAAGGGCGTCTCCCGTGAGGGCAGCCTGATCGACATGGCGGTCGCCGCGGAGATCATCAAGAAGAGCGGTGCCTGGTTCACCTACGACGGCGACCAGCTCGGGCAGGGGCGGGAGAATGCCAAGCAGTTCCTCGCCGAGCACGCGGACATCGCTCTGGACGTCGAGCGCCGGGTACGGGCGGCCGTGGGCCTGACCGCGTTCACCGACGACGAGATCGTGGCCGTCGACGCGGCCGAGAGCGAGCCCGCCGGGGCGCCGGTCGGTTAAGGGGAAGGGGCCGGTCGGGCCTCGGTGGGCTCACCAACACCTCGCACGGGAAGGACCCCTCGCGGGACCGCCAAGGATCGCGCGCTCAGGCTGCTCGCCGTGCGCTGGCGCAGCCGCGCCGAGCTGTCACGGCGACTGATCCAGGCCGGATTCGACCCCCAAGAGGTCCAGCAGGCCATCCAGGACCTCGAACAGGTCGGGCTGGTGGACGACGAGCGGTTCGCCCGAGCCGTCGTGGCCGACCGTGCGGGTCGGCGCCTGGTAGGCGACCGCGAGGTGCGCATGGTCCTGCGTAGGCAGGGCGTGGCGCCGGAGGTGGCCGAGGCCGCCCTGGCGGACGCATCGGCGGAGACCGATCGGGCCCTGGCCCTGGCCCGGAAGCGCGCTCTCCGGCTCTCGGATATGGACCCGGAGGTGGCCTTCCGGCGACTGTTCGGCCTGCTGCTGCGCCGTGGATTCGGTCCTCGGGTGGCCAGGGAAGCCTGTCGGATCGCCCTGGCCGAGGCGGCGTACCCGGTTCCCGACCTGGAGATGGACACCGGCCAGGACTGACCATCCTCTTGTAATCGCGGCCCGCCGGCCGTACATTGTGAATTCGAGAAGCCGTAACCGGAAGTTCATCAGCTCGGAAATCGACCACGTTGACGACCGTCGGTAGGGAAGTCGAGGGAGGAAGCATGAGGCGAAGGGCCGGCCCACCGGGCTAGTCCACGCCTCTCGTTCGCGCATATCACCTCCACGTCGATCGCTGGGCAGGTGGCCGGAGCCGGCCTCTCGCGTACGCGTTGATGGTTGCGATGACGTGAGGAGGTTCCGATGATCACCGTACTGGCGGTGGTGGTGGCCCTGGCGGCCGGCCTCGCCGGCGGATTCCTGGCACGCAAGGTCCTGGTCTCCGGACGCATGGCCACGGCCGAGCTACGGGCGGAGAAGCTCGTGGCCGACGCCGAGCTGGAGGCTGAGACCCGGGTGCGGCAGTCACTGGTCGAGGTCAAGGACGAGATCTCCGCCATGCGGCGCGACGCGGAGGAAGACATCCGTTCGCGCCGGCAGGAGGTCAAACGGCTCGAGGATCGGCTCACCAAGCGCGAGGAGGCGGCGGAGGCCAAGCTCGGGGAGCTCCAGGGCCGGGAGCAGAAGCTCGAGCAGGCCCGCCGCGACGTCGAGGAGTTGCGGGACGAGCTGGCCAAGGGGGTGGGGGATCAGCGGCGCGAGCTGGAGCGGCTGAGCCGGCTCACCACTCAGGAAGCGAAAGAGACTCTCATCGCCCAGGTCGTCGACGTCGCCAAGCGCGACGCCATGGCCACGGTCAGGGAGATCGAACAGCGAGCCCGCGAGGAAGGCGAGAAGCGAGCCCGGAAGATCGTCACCATCGCCATCCAGCGCGTGGCCTCGGAACAGACGGCCGAGTCCACGGTGTCGGTGTTCCCGCTGCCCTCGGACGACATGAAGGGCCGCATCATCGGCCGGGAGGGCCGCAACATCCGGGCCTTCGAGGCCTTGACGGGGGTCAACCTCATCATCGACGACACTCCCGAGGCCGTGGTCCTGTCCTGCTTCGACCCGGTTCGCCGGGAGGTGGCCAGGCTGACCCTGGAGAAGCTCGTGTCCGACGGGCGCATCCAGCCAGCCCGGATCGAGGAGATGCACGAGCGGTCCATCGCGGAGGTCGATGATCAGATCAAGCGGGCGGGGGAGGAGGCCCTCGCGGACGTCGGCATCACGGACGTCCATCCCGAGATGATCAAGGTGCTCGGACGCCTGCAGTACCGGACGTCATACGGACAGAACGTCCTGAGGCACCTGGTGGAGTCGGCGCACATCGGGGCGGCCATCGCTGCCGAGCTGGGCGTGGACGCCAGGCTGGTGAAGCGGTGCGCACTGATGCACGACATCGGGAAGGCCGTCACCCACGAGGTCGAGGGGTCGCACGCGTTGATCGGGGCGGAGTTGGCCCGTCGCCTCCGTGAGCCTCCGGAGGTCGTGCACGCCATCGAGTCCCATCACGGCGAGGTGGAGCAACGGACCATCGAGGCCGTGCTGGCCCAGACGGCCGACGCCATCTCGGGCGGCCGGCCGGGGGCCAGGCGGGAGTCGTTGGAGACCTACGTGAAGCGGCTGGAGCGGCTGGAGGAGATCTGCACGTCCTACGCCGGCGTCGAGAAGACGTTCGCCATGCAGGCCGGGCGCGAGGTGCGGGTGATGGTCAAGCCGAGCGACATCGACGACCTCGCCGCCCAGGTGCTGGCGCGAGACATCGCGAAGCAGGTGGAGGAAGAGCTGCAGTATCCCGGCCAGATCAAGATCACCGTGGTGCGGGAGATCCGAGCGGTCGAGTACGCGAAGTAGCGCTTCCGGCCGTCCGTTTACCCGGAGTTCCGGGTGGGGACACCTCTCCGTGACTAGGAAAGGGGTGATCCCGATGGTTGACCCTGCGCACGAGCACGTGGAGCCGGCCCACAGTCATGTGAGCCCGGTCCCCGCCACGAGCCAGCGAACGTGGGGATGGGCGGGGCTCGCGGTGCGGATCATCTTGTCGTTGGTGGGCGCTGCCGGCATGGTCCTCAGCGCGTTCATGGACTGGGCCAGGGGCAACGCCGCGAGTGACATCAGCGTCCGCTCGCTGTGGTCCACTTCCTTTGATCACGCCGGCAACAACTGGCTGACCGCACTGGCCGCGGTCATGGTCGGCCTGGCGCTGATCGCCATCGTCGGTCTGGCCCCGCGCACTGGTGTCCTCACCAGCCTGGCCGGAGCCCTGGGGATCGCGGTCTTCGTGTTGTTCCTGGTGCAGTTGTACCGGGCGGACTTCACGGTGAACGACCTCGACCCCGGCGCGTGGGTGGCACTGGGCGGCTCCGTCGTGGCGTTGGTCGGCGGGTTCTTCGGACCCCGGACGACCACGGTGGTAGCGACGGGACCGACGGCCGTCGCTCCGTAGTCCGACTCCCCGCACGTAGCGCGTCTGTGGCACGCCCGCCGTCCCCGGCGGGCGTGCCGACAGGCCTCTGCTACATTCGCCGCATGACCCCGCGCTATCTCCTGCGCACGTTCGGCTTTCAGATGAACGAGCACGACTCCGAACGGATCGCGGGCCTGCTGGAGTCGGAGGGGTACGTTCCATCGGACGACGCCGCGGACGCACAGGTCGTGGTCATCAACACGTGCGCGGTCCGGGAGAACGCGGACAACCGACTGTACGGCAGCCTCGGGCATCTCAAGCCGCTCAAGGAGCAGAACCCGGCCATGCGAATCGTGGTGGCCGGATGCCTGGCGCAGAAGGACCGGGGGCTTATCCAGCAGCGCGCGCCGTGGGTCGACGTCGTGGTCGGAACCTACGCCCTTCCGGGCCTCCTGGAGCTGATCCGCGCGGCGCAGCGCGACGGACCCCAGATGGACGTCCGCGAGTACACGGAGGTCTTCCCCAGCGCCCTGCCGGCCCATCGAGCGTCCGCATGGCATGCATGGGTCTCGGTCAGCGTCGGGTGCGACAACCGGTGCACGTTCTGCATCGTCCCGCTGGTGAGGGGGCCACAGCGATCCAGGCCGGTCGGCGAGATCCTGTCCGAGGTCCAGGGGCTCGCCCGCCGGGGCGTGGTCGAGATCACGCTGTTGGGCCAGAACGTGAACACGTACGGTCGCGACCTGACCGTGCCGGGGTCGAGCCGGCGGCCGCTGTTCGGCAGCCTCCTCCGGCTCCTGAGCGAGGTCGACGGGATCCGGCGCATCCGGTTCACCAGCCCACACCCGCATGACTTCACCGACGACGTCATCGAGGCCATGGCCGATTCCCCTGCGGTGTGCGAACACATCCACTTCCCGCTGCAATCGGGGTCGGACCGGATCCTCAAGGCGATGCAACGGTCCTATCGGTCGGATCGCTACCTCGAATGGCTCCGGCGCATCCGGGCGGCCATCCCCACCGTCGCGGTCACCACCGACATCATCGTCGGGTTCCCCGGCGAGACGGATGACGACTTCGAGGCGACGCTCCTTGTCGTGGAGGAGGCGCGATTCGACGCCGCCTTCACCTTCCAATACTCCCCACGGCCGGGGACCGTGGCGGCCACGTTCGCGGATCAGGTTCCCAAAGAAGCGGTGCAGCGAAGGTTCGATCGGCTGGTGGAGGTCCAGGAGGCCATCTCGGTGGAGAAGAACCGAGCGCTGGTCGGCGCGCACCTGGAGATCATGATCGAAGGTCCCGGTCGCAAGTCGAAGCTGGCCGGCAGGACCCGCGGGAACAAGCTGGTGCACGTGGAGGGATCGCTCGCTCCGGGGTCGGTCGCCATGGCCGAGGTCACCCAGGCCCATCCCCATCATCTGGACGGCCACCTGGTGCCTGCGGGGAGCGCGGTCCAGGTGGGAGTCCCGGCATGACCGACTCACCGCTGCTGGCGCTGGTCGGACCGACCGCGTCGGGGAAGACCGAGGCCTCCGTGGTCGTGGCTGGGGCCCTGGGGGCCGAGATCGTCTGCGTCGACTCGATGCTGGTCTACCACGGTATGGACGTCGGTACGGCCAAGCCCGACGCCGCGCAGCGCGCCGCCGTTCCCCATCACCTCATCGATGTCGCGGCCCCGACCGAGTCGTTCTCCGTGGCCCGCTTCCAAGAGCTGGCCCGGGGCGCCGTGCACGACATCCGGACCCGCGGCAACCGCGCCCTCCTGGTGGGCGGGGGCGGCCTCTACTACCGGGCCGTCGTGGACGGCCTGGCGTTCCCTGGAACCTCGCCCGAGATCCGGGCGTTGCTCCAGGCCGAGGCCGCCGTGCTCGGGCCCGACCTGCTGTACCGACGGCTGGCCGGGCTCGACCCTGCCGCCGCCGGGCGGATCGAACCGATGAACGCCCGCCGCACGGTTCGGGCGCTGGAGGTGGCGGCCATGACGGGTCGCCCCTTCTCGGAGCAGTACGTCGCGTGGGACCGGTTTCAGCCGGGGGGCGTGAGGGCCGCGGGCGTCGACCTCGACCGGGCGGCCCTGCACCGAAGGATCGAGCGGCGGGTCGAGGGCATGCTCCCCGGGTTGCTCGCCGAGACGCGCGCGCTGCTCGATCGAGGAGCGGGTCCCTTCCTCACCTCGTCACAGGCCATCGGGTACGCTGAGGCCGTCGCCTGCCTTGGTGGGTCGATGAGCGAGGAAGAGGCGGCCGCGGTCACGGTCAGGCGGACGAAGGCCCTCGCTCGGCGGCAGCTGGCGTGGCTGCGACGGGACCCGCGGATCCGGTGGTTCCCGGCGGGTGAGGACGGCGCCGTCGGCGTCGCCGATCGGATCGCCGCGTACCTCGAGACGACCGGGGTGGTTCAGGCCGGCCCGTCCGGGACGCCGGAGATGGTCCCAGCGGAGGGATAGATGCGGTTCGCGAAGTATCACGGGACGGGCAACGACTTCGTCATGATCGAGGACCTCGACGACCGGATCCACCTGACGCCGGCCGTGATCGCGGCGCTGTGCGACCGCCACCGGGGCGTGGGCGGGGACGGGCTGATCCGCATCGCCCCGACGAGGGACGCCGACTTCTTCATGGACTACTACAACGCCGAAGGGGCCCCGGCCGAGATGTGCGGCAACGGGATCCGCTGCCTGGCGAAGGCCGTCTTCGATGGGGGACTCACCAGCCGGACCGAGCTGGACGTGCTCACCCGGGCGGGGGTCAAGCATCTCGTGCTCGACGTCTCGGACGGGGCCGTCCGGACGGTGACCGTCGACATGGGGGCACCATCCTTCGAGCGCGCGAGCATCCCGATGGCGGGCGACCCGTCGGGAACGTTCATCGGCCAGACCCTCGACGTCATGGGCCGGACCTATCCGGCCACCGCGCTGTCCATGGGGAATCCGCACGTCGTGTTGTTCCTGGAGCCCGAGGACGACCTCTCGGCCGTGGACGTCCCGAGGATCGGGAGCACCGTGGAGCATCGGCCCGACTTCCCCAACCGGACGAACGTGGAGTTCGTCAAGGTGATCGACGGCCGGGTCCATGTCCGGGTCTGGGAGCGAGGCGTCGGGGAGACCATGGCGTGCGGCACGGGGGCGTGCGCGGCGCTGGTGGCGTCCTCGCTGGCGTCGCTGACCGACCGCACTACCGAGGTCGAGTTCCCGGGAGGTGTCCTCCGGGTGGCGTGGGGGAGCGATGACCACGTCGTGCTGACCGGCCCGGCGGTCCGGGTGTTCGAAGGTGAGATCGACGATGCCTGGCTGGCCTCTCCCCAGTCAGCCGCACCGGTGGTCCGGGCCGGATCCATGGTCGGATCGGAGGGCTCGGCGGCGTGAAGCCGGCCCGGCGGGTCCAGGACCTTCCCCCGTATCTGTTCGCGGAACTGGACCGCAGGGTGGCGGCCAAACGGGCCGAGGGCGTCGACGTCATCTCCCTCGGCATCGGCGATCCCGATCTGCCCACCCCTCGGCACGTCGTCGAAGCGCTGCAGGAGGCCGCGGAGGACCCTGCCACGCACCAGTACCCTTCGTACTACGGTCTGCCGGCGTTTCGCGTAGCCATCGCGGAGTGGTACCAGTCCCGGTTCGGCGTTCGTCTCGACCCGGGGACGGAGGTCCTTCCCCTCCTTGGGTCGAAGGAAGGCCTGGCGCACCTCTGCTTCGCCTTCGTGGACCCCGGCGACATCGCGCTCGTGCCGGATCCCGGCTATCCGGTGTACGCGATCGGGACCACCCTGGCCGGTGGGACGCCGGTCTCCTTGCCGCTGGCGGCCGCCCGCGGCTTCCTCCCGGATTTCGACGCGCTGGTCCCGCCGCCGGGAACCCGGGCGCTCTGGCTCAACTACCCCAGCAACCCCACCGGCGCCGTCGCCGATCGCGAGGTGTTCGATCGCGCCGTGGACGTCGCCCGCCGACACGACCTGCTCCTCTGTCACGACGCCGCCTACTCCGAGATCACCTTCGACGGGTACGTGGCGCCCAGCGTCCTCGAGGCACCGGGCGCCATGGACGTGGCGATCGAGTTCGGGTCGCTGTCGAAGACGTACAACATGACGGGCTGGCGGGTGGGGTTCGCCGTCGGGAACGCCGAGGCCATCGGCGCCCTGGCCACCCTCAAGACGAACCTGGACTCCGGCATCTTCAACGCCATCCAGCGCGCGGCGGTCGCTGCTCTGAACGGACCGCAGGACCACGTCGAACAGATGCGGGCGATCTACCAGAAGCGCCGTGACCAGGTGGTGGCGGCGTTCCGTGACGCGGGCATCGAGGTCGAGCCGCCACTCGGCTCGATCTATGTCTGGATCCCGACACCGGAGGGTCGAACGTCAGCCGAGTTCGCCGCCGATCTCCTGGACGAGGCGGGAGTGGTGGTGGCCCCCGGCACGGGCTACGGCCAGGGCGGGGAAGGGTTCGTTCGGATCTCCCTGACCGTGTCGGATGCGCGCCTTCAGGAGGCGATGGACCGCATCCGCGCTCGGATGCGGTGACCGCGGTACGACGCCCGACAATCCCTGCGCTGGAATCTCACCAATCGATGCCAATTCGGCCGGGTTTGGCGTGGGTGAGGTGTTTGGCGATCTGGGACCCGGGAAACATACGGAAGCACAGAGACGCCAACCCGCAGGATCCGGGGAAAGGGGCGCTTCCCGGAGCCTCGGGGGCGTCTCTTGCTTTGGGGGGTGGTTTTCCGCTGCACTCCGAGCCAGGGGTACCTTTGTCGGTTGCGCCGGTAAGCTGCTGGCTATGAAGGATCGTTACGGATCGGAGTCGCCCCTCTCGGCGACGTGGCGGCCGGCAGTCCAGGAACGAGCGGTGCTGGCAGGACTGCTGGACGGCCGCACCGAGGAAACCTTGGACGAGCTGGCCGCTCTGGCGCGAGCCGCCGGCGCGGAGCCCGTCGGTGAGGTGGTGCAGTCGCGGTCGACCCCCGACCCCGCGACGTTCGTGGGGAAGGGCAAGGTCAGCGAGATCCACGACCTGGTCCATGCCACCGGGGCCGATGCCGTGATCCTGGACGACGAGCTCTCGCCCGGACAGCTGCGGAACCTGGAAGAGCGGCTCAAGGTGAAGGTCCTCGATCGGACCGCCCTGATCCTGGACATCTTCGCTCTGCACGCCCGGTCGGGAGAAGGGAAGCTCCAGGTGGAGCTGGCGCAACTCAACTACCTGCTCCCGAGGCTCCGAGGGTGGGGCGAGGCCATGTCTCGGCTGGGAGGCGGCATCGGCACCCGAGGCCCCGGGGAGACGAAGCTGGAGATCGACCGCCAGCACATCCGGCGGCGCATCTCGCGCCTCCGGAAGGAAATCGCCAACCTGTCCACGAGCCGGAAGGTGAAGCGATCCGGCCGCGAACGGTCGGGCGTTCCGCAGATCGCGTTGGCCGGCTACACGAACTCCGGCAAGTCGACCCTGATGAACGCGTTGACCCACGCCGGAGTCCTGGTGGCGGACCAACCCTTCGCCACGCTGGACCCCGTGACCAGGCGCCTGGCATTGCCGGGGGGCCGCAAGGCGACCGTGTCCGACACCGTCGGCTTCATCCGGAAGCTGCCGCACGACCTGGTGGAGGCGTTCAAGTCCACGCTCGAGGAGGTGGCCCGGGCCGACCTGGTGCTCCACGTCGCGGACGCGAACGCGCCGGATCTCGCCGACCAGATGCGGGCGGTCCGGGACGTCCTGGCCGAGATCGGGGCCGGCACGATCCCGGAGGTGCTGGCCTTGAACAAATGGGACCTGGTGGATGAGGACGAGCGGAGCCGCATCGTCCGGCGACACCCGGAGGGAGTGCCCGTGTCGGCGCTGACGGGCGACGGCGTGGAGGCCCTGTTGCAGCGCGTCGCCGACGTGCTTCCCAGCCCGCCGGTGGAGGTGCACCTCCTGGTGCCGTTCGATCGGCCGGAGATCGTGCCGATGCTGTACCGCCGCGCCGAGATCCTCACTGCAGAGGACACGCCCGAAGGGACCGAGGTGGTGGCGCGGGTGGGGGAGGCGGAGCTCTCCGAGATCCAGGGGTTCGTCCGGCGACCGGTCTCTCGACGGGTTCGCGGGTAAGCCGGACTGCTCGGCGGAGCCTCCTCAGACCTTGCGCAGGACCGCGACGACCTTCCCCAGGACCTGTCCCGAACCCAGCTCGAACGCTTCCATCGCCGGGTTCTCGGGGACCAGCATCGCGCGCGGGCCTCGGCGGCGGAGGCGCTTGACGGTGGCCTCATCTTCCGCCGACCCGGGCAGCAGGGCCGCGACGATGTCGCCGTCGTCAGCGTCGTCCTGGCGGCGAACCACGACGACGTCACCGTCCAGAATCCCGGCCCCGATCATGGAGTCACCCGACACCTGAAGGGCGAAGTCGCCGCCCTCAGAGGCGTAGCCGGCGGGGAACGGCAGCCATTCTTCGACGTGCTGGTCGGCCAGTGTCGGCGTACCCGCCGCGATGCGGCCCAGGAGCGGCACCTGCACGGCGTTCTGCCGTCCTCCGCCGCTCGTCCGGGCGTCCATGGCCCGTGGTTTGGCGGGGTCCCGCTTGATCAGTCCACGCCGCTGGAGGTTCGCCAGCTGGGCGTGGACGCTGGAACTGGACGTGAGCCCGACCGCCTCGCCGATCTCGCGGACAGTCGGCGGGTAGCCTCGGTCGGCCACCGTCTTCCGGATGAACTCCAGGATGCGCCGCTGACGTGCGGTGATGTCGTCCATGACTCCTCCAGGTCCCGGGGACCGTATCACGGGCACCCGGCGCGATCAAACATGTGTTCGATCGGCTGCTTGACATCGAACGTGCGTTCGGTGAACATCCTAGCATGGCTCGAACGCACGTTCGGCACCGCGGTGGCGCGACCCTGGCGGTCGCCCTGACCCTGGTGCTCGGATGGACCACGCTCCGGGCCGGCCAGCGCGCCGATCCGGCGGGGCAGCGATCGGCGGCCTCGCACACGTACATCGTGGCTCCCGGCGACACGCTGTGGGGAATCGCCGCCCGCCTCTCAGGGCCGCAGGCCGACCCGCGCAGCATGGTCGACCGCCTGATCGCCATGAATCGCGTCGAAGACGGCGTGATCCAGCCGGGTCAGCGGCTCGTGCTGCCCTAGCGGCCGTTCCTAGTTCGTCCAGTCCACGTTGCGAACGCCCTCCACCTGCGAGATCGCCGCGGCGATCTGGCCGGGCGATACGCGCGCCGAGGGGCGCACGACCAGCCTAATGGAGCGATCGGGCCCCTCCTCGGCGATCTGCACCATGTGGACGACGGCTCCGATGTCGCGGACGCGCGTCATCAGTAGCGGCAGATCGATGTCGCGGGTGGCGTCGACGACGAACTCGTCCCGGTCGCGAGCGTACCGGCGGATCAGGCGGCGGAGGGGTCGGAGCCCCACCAACGCGACCAGCGTGATCCCCGCCGTGACGGTTCCGAGCAGGAGCTCCCCGATGCCCACCGCGGTGCCCACCGCGGCGGTGACCCACAGGCTGGCCGCCGTGGTCAGGCCCCGGATGCTGGCGCCGTACTTGATGATGGCGCCGCCGCCCAGGAAGCCGATGCCCACCACGATCTGGGAGGCGATCCGGGTCGGGTCCGCCTGCACGTTGGCGACGCTGCCGTTCGACACCACGGCGTCGAAGCCGTAGGCGGAGACCACCGCGAACAGCGCCGCTCCCAGGCCCACCAGGATGTGAGTGCGAAAGCCGGCGGGCTGATCGGTGAGCTCGCGTTCCCCACCGAGAACCCCTGCCAGCGCGGCGGCCAGCAGCAGCCGCCAGATGAGATCGCCCTGCGATGGCATGGGGGGATTATGCATCCCTTGACCATCAATATCTCGACGGGTACCCTTGCTGAGCCACAACATCTTGTGTGGCGCCCCTCTCCTTCCCGGGGGTCTTCCGATGCGCTGTCCATGGTGTGGCCACCCCGACGACAAGGTCGTCGACTCGCGATCCTCGGAGGCCGGATCCGCCATCAGGCGGCGTCGCGAGTGCCTCCGGTGCGGTCGGCGGTTCACCACGTTCGAGCGGCCGGAGGAGATCGCCCTCACCGTGGTCAAGCGAGGCGGGTCCAAGGAGCCCTTCGACCGAGCCAAGGTGGCCAGCGGCGTGATGAAGGCCATCAAGAACCGGCCCGTCGATGAGGCGCAGGTCGATCGCCTGGTGGACCGCGTCGAGGAGAAGCTCAGACGCAAGGGCCCGCTGCTCACCACCCAGGAGGTCGGGCTCGAGGTCCTGAACCTGCTCCGGCGGCTCGACGACGTCGCCTACCTTCGCTTTGCCAGCGTGTACAAGGACTTCCAGGAGCTGACCGACTTCGAGCGTGAGCTGGGCCTGCTCCTCCAGAAGCGGGAAGCGGAGGCTGCTGCTCCCCGTCGGCGGTCCAGGACCTCGCACAGCTGACGACGCCGGAGTCGCCACCACAAGATGTTGTGGTCGCGGGGCCGTCCTCGCTCGGAATCAACAAGATATGGGAGAATGGGGGAGAGCTTCCTCTTGACAGGGCGGGATGCCCGGAGCACAATCCCCGAATCACACCGGTGTGATTTATCCCCAACCCGTCCCCGGTTTTTCCAGGGGTTCTCCACCGGGTGACGGCCCCTTCCCCAGGAGGCTCGGACAGGAGGTCGAGGTGGCAACCAAGGAGAGGGACGTCGGGGCTCGTCGCAGGCTCACGTTCAAGCGGCAGTTCACCAAGGACGGGGTCCATCCCTTCGACGAGGTCGAGTGGGAGATCCGCGACGCCGTCATCCCCAACTACAAGGAAGGCGGCAACGCCTTCGAGCAGCGCGGGGTCGAGTTCCCGAAGTCCTGGTCCCAGAACGCCACGAACATCGTCGCCCAGAAGTACTTCCGCGGACAGCTCGACACCACGGAGCGCGAGTCCTCGGTGCGACAGATGATCGGCAGGGTGGTGGACACCATCACGGGCTGGGGCGTGAAGGACGGCTACTTCGCCGCAGAGTCCGACGCCAAGGTCTTCGCCGACGAGCTCACCCACCTCCTGGTCACGCAAAAGGCCGCGTTCAACTCGCCGGTCTGGTTCAACGTCGGCCACGAGGAGAAGCCGCAGTGCAGCGCGTGCTTCATCCTGGCGGTCGAGGACCGGATGTCCTCCATCCTCAACTGGTACGTGGAGGAGGGGACCATCTTCAAGGGAGGTTCCGGGTCCGGCATCAACCTCTCCCCGCTGCGGTCGTCGAAGGAGCACCTTGCGGGAGGCGGAACCGCCAGCGGACCCGTGAGCTTCATGCGGGGCGCGGACGCCAGCGCCGGGACCATCAAGTCCGGTGGCAAGACCCGCCGGGCGGCCAAGATGGTCGTCCTCAACGTGGACCATCCGGACGTTCGCGACTTCATCTGGTGCAAGGCGGTGGAGGAGCGGAAAGCTCGGGTCCTTCGCGACGCCGGGTTCGACATGGACCTCGACGGCAGGGACGCGTACTCCATGCAGTACCAGAACGCGAACAACTCCGTGCGCGTGACCGATGAGTTCATGAACGCCTATCTCGAGGACCGCGACTGGAAGCTCCGCGCCGTGCTCTCGGGCGATGCGGTCGAGACCGTTCGGGCCCGGGATCTCATGCGCGAGATCTCCCAAGCCTCCTGGGAGTGCGCCGACCC
>JBIOYQ010000181.1:0-16148 GCA_044870295.1 Actinomycetota bacterium | reverse complement strand
GTTCGTGACGGGTACCAGCCAACAGGATGGACGACTCGTGGGCGTGACGATCGGGTACGACGCCGAGACCGGGGCCAGGGACTGGATCGAGCAGACGAGCAGCGCGAGTGGCCCGACGTTCCTGTGGCGGCTGGCGGTGGCCGGCGACCGGGTCGTGGTGACGGGCCAGACCGGTGACTACCAGGGCCACCGGATGCTAACCATCGGCTACGAGGCGTCGACGGGCACGCGCGCCTGGCGGGTCATCGGCCCCGAGGGGTTGGCGAACGGTGTAGGGATCCAGTCCGATGGCACGGTCGCGTTTGTCATCGGCAACGAGGAGCCCGCCACCGCGTGGAACGTCTTCGCTGTGCGGACCTGATCCTCAGCCGGGAACGATCAGGAAACGAGCCCGCACGGAACGGATGGCCTGCTCGATCTGGCGCAAGACGTCCGGCGGGACCGGGCTGTCGACGGTGAGCCCCATAAGGGCGAGGCCCCCGGCCTCCTTGCGCCCCACCTCCATGCTGGCGATGTTGATGCCGGCCCCGCCCAGCGACGAGCCCACCGATCCGATCACCCCGGGGCGGTCCTCGTACAGGAAGAACGCCATGTAGCGGGCCGGCGTCATGTCCACGTCGAACTCGTCGACGCGGACCAGCCGTTCGCCGTCGCGCGCGCCCACCAGCGTGCCGGCCACAGCGACCTCGCCCGCCTCGGTGTCCGCGCGCACCGTCATGAGGTTCACGTAATCGCGCGAGGCGCTGGACTTCCGCTCGGAGACGCTCAGTCCTCGCTCCCGGGCGATCATGGCGACGTTCACGAACGACACGGGTTCGTGGACGGCGCGGGCCAGGGCGCCCTTCAGCGCGGCCAGTGTCAGGGCGCGGGTGTCGTGCTCCGCGAGCTGCCCCAGGTATTCGGTCTCCAGGGCCCTCACCGGCGCCTCGGCCAGACCGGTGACGATGGCGCCCAGCTTCTCGGCCAGACCGATGAACGCGCGGACCTGCTCGGCCACCTCGCCCGCGGCGGGGACGTTGACCGCGTAGGGCACGAACTCTCCCCGCAGGGCCAGACGGACCATCTCGGCGATGGTCACGCCCACCTTGTCCTGGGCCTCGGCGGTGGCCGCCCCCAGGTGGGGGGTGAGCACCACGTTGTCGAAGGCCAGGAGCGGATGGGCCTTCGGCACGGGTTCCTCGGCGAACACGTCCAGCGCGGCCCCCGCCAGCTTGCCGTCGCGCAACGCGTTGACCAGCGCACGCTCGTCCACGATCCCGCCGCGTGAGGTGTTCACGATCCGGGCGCCGTCCTTCATGAGCGCGATCTCGCGCTCGCCGATCAGCGCCTCGGTCTCCGGTGTGCGAGGAAGATGGATGGTGACCACATCGGCCTGGACCAGCAGCGCTTCGAGGTTCGGCATCAGTTCCACGCCCAGCGTCTTGGCCCGCTCCTTCGACACGTAGGGGTCGTAGGCGACCAGCCGCATCCCGAACGCCAGGGCGCGCTGGGCCACCATGGTCCCGACCCTGCCGAGCCCCACGACTCCCAGGGTCTTGCCGTGCAACTCGACCCCCTGGAATCGCTCGCGTTCCCACCGGCCGGCCCGGAGGCTGGCGTTGGCCTGGGGCACGTTGCGTGCCAGTGCCAGCAGGAGCGCCACGGTGTGCTCGGCGGCGGACAGGATGTTCGACTGGGGCGCGTTGACGACCGTGATGCCGCGACGGGTGGCGGTCTCCAGGTCGACGTTGTCGAGCCCGATGCCGGCCCTGCCGACCACACGCAGGTTGCCGGCTCGCTCCAGCACCTCCCCGGTCACCTTGGTCTGCGACCGCACGATCAGGGCGTGGTACGGACCGATCGCGTCCGCCAGACCGTCCGACGCCAGCTCGGGCCGGATGTCGACCGCGAAGTCCCGGCGAAGGAGGTCGAGCCCGGACTCCGACAGCGGCTCGGTGACGAGGACCTTGAGGTCGTCCGCCATGCCCGGTCTCCGGATCCGCGTCGCCGCCTACTCGGCGAGCGAGGCTCCCGCCCGGGACTGGGCGAACACCCCTTCGGCCGCGGCGACCGCCGACCCCCGCTTCACCGGATAGCCCATCTCCTCGAGGGTCATCTCGAGGGCGGCCAGGCAGCGGATGATGTCGAACCGGTCGTAGTTCCCCAGGTGGCCGATGCGGAAGACCTTTCCCTTCATGGGACCCTGCCCGGGCGCCAGGATGATCCCGTGGTCGGCCCGGACCTTGGCCACCAGCTCGTCCCCATCGATCCCCTCCGGCGCCCTGATCGCGGTGACCGCCCAGGCCCGGTCGAGGTGCTCGCCGGACAGATCGAGGCCCAGCGCCCGCACGCCTTCCTTCACCGCGGCCGACAGGATCCGGTGGCGCTCCAGCACGGCCTCCGGCCCTTCGTCGAAGTACCGCTTCAGCGCGGCCCGCATGCCGAGCATCAGGGAGATGGCCGGGGTGAACGGGTTCTCCGGGCTCTTCAGGACGTACGACGCCTTGTACGCCGACCAGTCGAAGTAGAAGCGAGGGTTGGTCGCCGTCTCGCTCGCCTTCCACGCCGCGTCGGACACCGACACGAAGGCCAGCCCGGGCGTCGCGCTGAAGGCCTTCTGCGATCCGCCGATCGCCACGTCGACGCCCCAGGCGTCCCCTTCGTACGGAACCGCGCCCAGCGACGAGATGACGTCGACGACCAGCAGGACTCCGAGGTCCCGGGTCACCCTTGCGATGGCCTCGACGTCATGGACCACGCCGGTGGAGGTCTCCGAGTGCTGCAGGAGGACCGCCTTGGCGGGAGCCTCCTGGAGCGCCGCCCGGACGTCCTCGGCCCGCACGGCCTGCTCCCACGGGTACTCGATCCGATGGACATCCTGGCCGAAGGCGGCCGCGATCTTGGCGAAGCGATCGCCGAAGTACCCCGCCACCGGGACCACGACCCGGTCTCCCGGCGAGAACAGGTTGGCGACCGCGGACTCCAGACCGCCCGTCCCCGAGGAGGCGAAGATCAAGACGTCGTTCTTCGTCCGGTAGACCTTCTTGAGCCCTTCGGTGACCTCCCGAAGAAGCGCGCCGTATCCCGGGCCGCGGTGGTACACGAGCGGGCTGCCTTGAGCGAGCAGCACCTCGGGCGGGACCGGCGTCGGACCGGGGGCCATGATGATCTCGGGTCGCTCCACGGCGGCTCCTTCGAGCGGGGTCGCCCTCAGGGTAACACCGGGGGTGTTAGGGCTGAACGGCCGACCACTCGTTCAGGTTGAAGAACAACCCCATCAGTGTGCCCGCGTAGGCGTCCACGGGCCCGGCGACGCGATCGGTCCGCCAGGCCGCCATCTCGGGCAGCACGTACAGCGGGAGGGACAGGAAGTCCTGGGCTTCGATCGCATAGATCCGGTCCATGAGATCCAGCCGTTTCGCCGGGTCCAGCTCGACATCGCTCTGGCGCATGAGGTCGTTGGCCTCACGGTCACACCAGCGGTTCCAGTTGTCGCCGGTGAACCCGTTGGCCTGCGTCGGGATGCCGTCGCAGGCGAAGGTGAACGTCACCGAGGGATCCACCGTCCCGCCGCTGGCGTAATCGGCCACGCCGAAGTCCCCCTGCGGGAGGCGATCGCCGAACAGGGTCCCGGCGTCGTCGTTCCGGAACCGAAGCTCGAAGCCGGCCTGGTGGGCCTGGTCCTGCAGGAGCTGCTGGGTCTGCAGCCGTCGCTCGTTCGTCGAGACCGTCGCGTAGTCGATGGTCAACCGCCTCCCTCCCTTCGTGCACGGGAGGGCGGAGCAGTCGTACCCGTCCGCCTCGAGGATCTGCTTGGCGTGCTCCGGGTCGTACGTGAACTGCGCGAAGGGTGTCGAGCGGCACCACGGACCGAGGTTCGGCAGAGCGAGGAACCCGCAGTTCAGGACCTCGGCACCTGGGTCCAACGGTCGCATCACCTGATCGATGACCGCTTGACGGTCGATCGCGTACATCAGGGCCTCGCGAACGTTGGGGTCGTCCAGCGGCACGGCGTCGTGGTTGAACCACAGGGCTTCGAAGAAGGCGCCGCCGCCAGTCACCACATGCAGGTCGGCCTGCCCGGAGAGCTGATCGAGGAACACCTGGTCCGCGGACCACGGGACGGCGTCCACCGTGCCGGCGCGCAGCATCTGGACGGCCACGGTCGTATCCGTGACGGGCACGATCGTGACGCGATCGAGCTTCGGGATCGTCCCCGCGTACCGATCGTTCGGGACCAGGACGATCTTCGCCGCCGTGAAGGAATCCAGGATCCACGGTCCCGCGGAGAACGGGATGTCGGTCTGCATCTGGTTCTGGAGATCCGGCGATGGATCGTGCAGGTACTGCGGGAAGGCAGCCTTCTCCAGCACGCCGCCGAAGGGTCCCCCGAACAGGTCGGGCCAATCCGCCACGACGTCCTTGAACCGGATGACCACGGTGGCGGGGTCGCTGGCATCGATGGACGTGATCTGGTCGTAGCCGGTGGTCTGGTAGGCCCCGGTGGTATGCACGATGGCCCGCCAGGTGAAGTCGAAGTCGGCCGCCGTGACCGCCGTGCCGTCCGCCCACCTCGCCTCCGGGTTCAGGTGATACGTGATGGTGAACGGATCTTCGGCCAGGCCCCCGTTCTCCAGCGACGGCGCCTCCAACAGCAGCGTCGACGGCACCACGTCACCATCCGCGTCCAGCTCCATGGCCCGAGGCATGACCTGCTCCAGGACCGTCCACCAGGTCCCCGTGGCCGACGCGCAGGCCGTGATGGGGTTCAGGCACTCCGGGAACTCGGAGGTCCCCACCGTGAGCGAGCCGCCTGCCCGTGCCGTGGGAACAGGGGTGGGGGCGATGATCGGCTTCGGCACCCCCGTCAGCTGCCGAAGCCCGGCGAAGCCGGCCAGGGCCAGGCCCGCCACGGTGACGATCGCCGTGAAGGCCGCGGTGACCTGTCGGACCCGGATCTTCCGCATGACCGTCGAGGACGGAGGCTCCGCCGACCGCCCGAGGTCCCGGACCTTGTCGTCGAACAACCGCCGCAGGGCGTCCTCGGGCTCAGGCATCGTCGTCACCTCGGGTGATCCGTCCGCGCAAGGCTTCGATGCCCCGCGCCACCAGCGACCGCACCGCCGGCACCGAGGTGCCCAGGGCGTCGGCGGTCTGCCGCTCGGAGAGGTCCTCGTAGTACCGGAGCACCAGGGCCGCGCGCTGCCTGGCGGGGAGCTCGAGCACCTCTGCCCACAGCTCCTCGCGTCGAGCCACGTCCGGCATGCTCTCCGTCACCCCGCTCGGCCGTCGCCGTTCGCGCTGGAGGTAGGCGCGCTCCACCCGCCGCCGGCGCAGGTGCGACAGAGCCAGGTTCACCACCGTCGTCCGCAGATAGGCATCGAACGCGTCCGGGGATCGGATGTGCCGGAACCGTCCCGCCAGCCGGATGAAGGCCTCCTGTGCCAGGTCCTCGGCCACGCCGCGGTCGCCCGTCATCAAGTAGGCGATGGCCACGGCCCGTGGCATCTGCCGCACGAACAACTCAGCCAGCGACCGGCCTTCGACATCTGTCCACTGGCCGGCGCCGACCGATGGACCTCCCGGGCGGTCCTCGGATGCCATCGCCACGATTGTTCTCGGTATCAAGACGCGTTGGAAGCCGCCTCGATAGCGGCGCCGCTCATGGGAGGGGGCCCGGAAAACACTGTCGAAGGCTTCAACCGTACGTTCGACCGTACGTTTGAAGGGGCCGGGACTGTCCGGCTCGAGGCCGACAGCTCGGACCGACCGGCTGGGAGGGTCCGCTCAGGTCCTAAACGCTGCCAGCGGCGTGGCCAGCTTGGCCTTTGCCACCGCCGGCCCGATGCGGCGGGCCGCCGATCGCAGCGCGTCGCTGGTCACCGTGAGACCGGCCAGACCGGGCAGCTCCCCGATGGTCTGGTCCATGTGCCTGGCCGCCACCCGCCCCTCGGCATCGTCGAACAGGAACGCGATGGTGAAGTCGGTCTCCTGCTGGGGCCGCACACCCGTCCCCGCCGGTGCCCACAGGTGCTGGAGCGCCCACCGCACCACCCGCCGGGCCTGACGGCTCCGCCCCAACCGCACCCGGGCCTGGGCGCGGTAGAAGGCGAAGTGCCGGCGCTCGTCCTTGATGATCCGGTTGAGCAGCTCGACCAGCACGGGGTGTTCGGTCTTGGCGATCAGCCGGTGATACGCGGTCAGGGTGGTCAGCTCGTTCACCGCGCCCCACGTCATGTGCAGCGCCACGAAGTCCTTCATCACCGACGCGGCCGCCAGCGTGGCGATGTGGGAGACGTAGCCTTTGCTGCCCAGCTTGCGACGGATCCAGAGGTTCCGAGCGGCGCGGGACGGGTAGGGAGCGTCGCTCCAGACGCGCTCACCGTCCGGCGCCAGCTGATAGCCGGCTTCCCCCAGGAAGCGGCTGAACGCCTCGCCGTGCCACAGCTCCTCGTACACCCAGCAGGACAGGAATGCCGTCACCGATGGGTCGAACGCGGCCCGGGTGGCGAGCAGGTCGCGCAGGAAGATCACCGTGTGGGTCTCGATGTCCATCATGTAGGCGAGCGTCCGGGCCTCGCCGATGGGCAGCGGTGTGTGCTTGATCTGGTCCCAAGGCATCCCGGTCAGGTCCACCTTCTTGGACGCCCTGAGGTACTTGTCGAGGTCGAACTCCTCCATCCTCTCCTCACGTCGACGCGGGCTTCCAGCCGGTTCTACGAGATTCGTCGCCGTGAGGCAAGCGGATCATCGCCAGGGCTCGAGCCTTCCAACCAGGGCGAAAGGGGCCTACCATCGAGCCAGGATCCGTCTGCGGGGGCCCCATGGCAGCACCATCGTCGTATCAGGACTTCGACCTGCTGATCGAGCCGGCCGAGACCGGCTATCACCTGCGGGTCATCCACTCGCCGGCCGGCCAGGCGGAGGCCGATTTCACGCTCCCCTTCACCGACCAGGACGTCAAGATGCTGGTGCTGCAGGTCTTCCGCCTGTCGGCCCGGCAGTCCGTCCGGTCGGTGGCCTCACCTGAGCTGAGGGAGGTCCGGACCTTCGGGAGCCGGCTGTTCGGGTCGTTGTTCGACGGCCCGGTCGGGACGTGCCTCCTTCGGAGCATGGACAAGGCCCGGGCTTCCCAGTCCGGGCTTCGGATCCGCATCCACCTCGACGACGTGCCGGCCCTGGCGAACATCCCGTGGGAATTCCTCTACGACGCCGGCGGCGATGAGTTCCTGTGCCTGTCCGATCAGACGCCCCTGGTCAGGTACATGGATCTGGCGGAGGGGGCCCCGCCACTCACCGTCTCCCCGCCCCTCCGCGTGCTGACCGTGGTGTCCAGCCCGACGGGATTCCCCGCGCTCGACGTCGAGAAGGAATGGAGCAACGTCGCCGAGGCCCTCACGCCGTTGGCCGAGCAGGGGCGGGTAGCCGTCGAGCGCTTGATGACACCGACCCTGGAGGCGCTCCAGCAACGACTGCGCCGCACGGACTACCACGTGCTCCACTTCATCGGGCACGGGACGTTCGACGACAAGCGCGACGACGGCGTGCTGCTGTTCGAGGACGACTCCGGCAAGGGCGATCCGGTGGGCGCTTCGTCGCTGGGCGTGCTGCTGAACGACCACGAGAGCCTTCGCCTGGTGTTGCTGAACGCGTGCGAGGGCGCCAGGACGTCGGCGGCCGATCCGTTCGCGGGAACGGCGCAATCGTTGGTCCGCAAGGGCATCCCCGCGGTGATCGCCATGCAGTTCGAGGTCACCGACACCGCGGCCAAGGCACTGTCGAAGGAGTTCTACAACGCGCTGGCGGACGGATGGCCGATTGACGCCGCACTGGCCGAGGCCAGGAAGGCCGTGTTCACCCGGGTGAACGCCGTCGAATGGGCCACGCCGGTCCTGTACATGCGGGCGCCCGACGGGCGCATCTTCGACGTGCAGGGTCCCGCCACGACCCGCTCGATGAAGCCCATCTCCGTTCTTCCCGAGCCCGAACCAGAGCCACAGCCCGAACCGCAGCCGGAGCCCCAACCACAGCCCGAACGGGAGCCAGAACCCCAACCTGAGCCGGAGCCGCAGCCGCAGCCGCAGCCGGGGCCGGGGCCAGGCCCGGGGCCAGGCCCGGGGCCGTGGCCGCCGACGCCGGTCCCCTGGTGGCGACGGGCGGCGATCCCGGGCGGGGTGGCGGCTGGCGTCGTCGCGCTCATCGTGATCCTCGTCGTGATGTTCTCGGGGAACGGCAACGACGGAACGACGTCGACCACCAGCCCGAGCGACGGGGATGGGACCGTGACCGTCCCGCAGGTGAACGGGCTCCTGCCGGCCGAGGCCACCGCCCAGCTCCAGGGCGCCGGGCTGAAGGTCAAGCGGGTCGATCGGCCCAGCTTCACGACGGCGGTCGGCACCGTGTCCGCGGTCTCGCCCAACGGTGAGGTCGAAGAGGGATCCACGGTCACGATGGCCGTATCCACGGGCGCGTGGATCGCGTACATCACCGACCGCAAGGACGCCAACCCGGTGAGCTGCGATCCCAACTGCGACTGGGACATCTACCTCACCCAGCCCGACGGTCCCCAGGAGAAGCTCATCACCGATCCGGCCTCCGACATGTGGCCGGCCTGGTCGCCGGACGGGTCGAAGCTGGCCTTCTCGAGCGACCGGTCGGGCAACGAGGAGATCTACGTGATCGGCTCGGACGGCAAGGGCCTGACGCGGATGACCAACAACCCGGCCGACGAACGTTATCCTTCGTGGTCGCCCGACCGCTCGAAGATCACCTTCACCTCGGACCGCGCGGGCAGCCAGGACGTCTGGGTCATGAACGCCGACGGCACCGGCAATCCCACGCAGCTGACCCGCGACCCCGCGTCGGACGAAGCGCCGCGCTGGTCGCCGGACGGCTCGACCATGGTGTTCTTCACCAACCGCGACGGGCGCCGGCAGGTGTACCTGATGGACCCCGACGGTTCGAACCAGCGCAACATCAGCAACAGCACCACCGACGATCTAGGTGGCGTGTGGTCGCCCGACGGCACCAAGCTGGCGTTCCGCCGCAGCGGGGACGTCTGGGTCATGAACGCCGACGGGACGGGGGCGCAACAGCTCACCTTCACGGCGAAGGACGCGCAGCCCACGTGGTCGCCGGACGGCCAATCGATCGCCTTCCGCAGCTCGCGGACGGGGGACGAAGACATCTGGCTCATGAACGCCGACGGCTCCGGGGCCCGCGATCTGACGAACACGCCCGGGACGAACGAGGAACGGCCGGTGTGGCTGCCCTAGCCTCCCAGCCGGGCTCGAAGCAGGTCGGCGGCCACCTTCGGGTTCGCTGAGCCCTTCGTCTTCTTCATGACGTGGCCGACCAGGGCATTCAGCGCGCCTTCCTTGCCGTTCCTGAACTGCTCGGCCGGACCGGGGTTCTCTGCCAGCACATGGTCGACCACCACCTCCAGGGCGCCCGTATCGGAGACCTGGCGCAGACCCTCGGCTTCCACGATGGCCTCGATGGCGTCGCCCGTCTGAAAGGCCCGAGCCAGCGCGGCTTTCGCGCCGGCCGATGAGATGGCCCCTTCACCCGTCAGGCGCACCAGGGTTGCGATGTGGACCGGCGTGATCCGGGAGTCGGAAAGGATCTGGTCATGCTCTCGCAACAGAGCTGCCACGTCTCCGGTCATCCAGTTGGCGGCGGCCCTCGGGTCGCCTCCTGCTTCGACGGCCTCTTCGAAGAACCGGGCCCAGGCCGCATCCCCACCCACCAGGACGGCCTGGCGCCGATCCAGCCCGTACTCCGCCTCGAACCGGCCGCGTCTGGCCGACGGCAGCTCGGGCAACTCGGCGCGCAGCTTCTCGATCCATTCGGGCTCGGGCTCCAGCGGCGTCAGGTCCGGCTCGGGGAAGTAGCGATAGTCCGAGGCGTACTCCTTCGACCGCCCCGGTGTGGTGAGCCCGCGGTGCTCGTCCCAGTGCCGGGTCTCCTGGACCAGCGTCTCCCCGGCCGACAGTGCGGTGATCTGCCGATCCTGCTCGAACACCAGGGCCCGGTACAGCGACCGGATCGAGTTGAGGTTCTTCACCTCGACCTTCACGCCGAGGTCGTGGTGCCCCACCGGGCGGACGCTGATGTTCGCGTCGCAGCGCAGGGACCCCTCCTCCATGCGCACGTCCGACACGCCGAGCGCCTCCAGAATGGCCCGCAGCTCCATGAAGTACGCCCTGGCCTCGTCCGGGGTGCGCAGGTCGGGCTCGGACACCACCTCCACGAGCGGCACGCCGGCGCGGTTGTAATCGACCAGCGCGTACTCGGCTCCGGCGATCCTGCCGGTGGCGCCCACGTGGGAGGTCTTGCCCGTGTCTTCCTCCATGTGGACCCGGGTGATCCCGATCGGCCTGACCTCCCCGTCGACCTCGACGTCCAGGCGCCCGTGCACACAGATCGGCAGGTCGTACTGGGAGATCTGGAAGTTCTTGGGCATGTCCGGATAGAAGTAGTTCTTCCGGTGGAACAGGCTGTGCGGGGCGATCTGGCAGCCCAGGGCCAGCCCGATCTTCACGATGTACTCGATGGCCTTCTCGTTGGGGACCGGCAGGGTGCCCGGATGCCCAAGGCACACCGGGCAGGTGTTGCTGTTGGGCGGCGAGCCGAATTCGTTGCGGCAGCCGCAGAACATCTTGGTGGCCGTGGCCAGCTCGACGTGGCACTCCAGCCCGATGACGGTCTCGTATGCGTCGGCCATCCCGCCAGCAACGATAGCGGGAAGGAACGGTCGGGACCGGCGGTTACCATGGAACAGCATGAAGGTTCTCCGGCGGCCCACACCCTCGCTTCGAACGGGCTCGCTGGCCGGCCCGGCGCATCCCGAAGCATCATCCGGACTGATCTGGCTGGCTCTCGGCTCCATCTACGTGATCTGGGGCTCCACGTACCTGGCCATTCGCGTGGCCGTACGCACCATCCCACCCTTCCTGATGGGATCCATCCGGTTCGTGATCGCCGGCGGGGTGCTCTACCTCTGGGCCATCCGCCGGGGCGACCGCGAAGCTGACCGTCCGACATGGCGGCAATGGCGGGCCGCCGCCCTCATCGGAACACTGCTGCTACTGGGCGGGAATGGCGGTGTGGCGTGGGCTGAGCAGCACGTGGACAGCGGCATCGTGGCCATCGTGGTGGCGATGGTTCCGATCTGGCTGGCCATCATGGACCGGGTGCTGTACGGCCAGCGACTGTCCCGATGGGCAGTCGTGGGCCTGATCCTCGGGTTCGGCGGGCTCCTCTTGCTGGTCGGTGGCCCCGGCGGGGAGCGTTTGAACGTCGTCGGGATGGTGGTGGCCTTGTTCGGCACGCTCTCCTGGGCGGCCGGTTCGCTGTACGCCCGTCGAGCTCCCCTCCCCCGCCGAGCGCTGGTCGGGACGGGGATGGAGATGCTGACCGGCGGCCTGGTCATGGGCCTGGCCGCTCTGGTGACCGGCGAGCTCTTGAGCTTCCATCCCACCGCGGTCACCGCGGAGTCCGTGTGGGCCACGGTATACCTGGTGGTGTTCGGGTCATGGATCGGGTTCGTGGCGTACGTCTGGCTGCTGCGCGCCGCCCCCACGTCACTGGTCTCCACCTACGCCTACGTGAATCCCGTGATCGCGGTCTTCCTCGGGTGGGCGCTGTTGGACGAGGTCCTGAGCGGCCGGACCCTGGTCGCCGCGGCAATCATCGTGGCGGGGGTCGCCCTGATCATCTCCGCGCGACGAGTGCCTCCCGGCGATCCCGCCGAGGCCGCTCCGAGCGCCGATGACCTCAACCGCTCTCGAACGGGCTAAGCTCCCGCGCGGAGACGAGCCCCAGGCGAGGGAGGAGAGCCATGGCCCACGAGATGGACTTCACACGCGGTTGGCCCTTCGCGCTGGTGCGGCCGGGAGAGAGGATCTCCCTGACCGAGCTGAAGCTGCGTGAGCAGGCGATGACCCAGGCTCCCCTCATGGCCAGCCTGCCGAAGCGACACCTCCGACGCCTCGCCGAGACGACCGCGGTCCAGAGATACGAGCCGAAGTCGGCGGTCGTCACGGAGGGTCAGCCGGGATCGGCGTTCTTCGTGATCCTCGAGGGCGAAGCGAGGGTGCGGATCGGATCGCGGACGGTCGCCAAGCTGGATCCCGGCGACTTCTTCGGCGAGATCTCGCTCCTGGACGGCGGCCGCCGCACCGCGAGCGTCGTCGCCGATTCATCGCTGGTGTGCCTGAGGCTCGCCGGCAGCGAGTTCCTGAAGACCCTCGAGAACGATCAGGCCTTGACGATGAAGCTGCTCAAGACCGTGGCTGGCCGCCTTCGGGAGGCCGAGGCCCCACCCGCCGGCTGAGGCCAGGACTGCGGTCGCGTCGAGCCTCACAATGACCTCGGCATGAGCGCTACGGTCGGCGAGCTCGCCGCGGCGACCCCACAGACGCGGGACCGGTACGTCGACTTCCTGCGGGCGGCGAGCATCCTGGCCGTGGTGTTCGGCCACTGGATGATCATGATCATCTGGTGGCCGAACGGGTTGATCCGCAACACCAGCGCCATCGGCGTGACCAAGGGCCTGTGGCTGGCCACGTGGGTCTTCCAGGTGATGCCCGTCTTCTTCTTCGTCGGCGGGTTTTCGAACCTGGTCGCCTACGACGCGTTCCGACGGCGCGGCGATTCGGCGTGGTCGTTCATCCGCAGCAGGATCGAACGGCTCCTCAGGCCGTCGCTGGTCTTCCTGGGCGTCTGGCTCGTCGTGCAGATCGTCCTGCACCTGGCTGACCTCGGGAAGCCGGAGGGATTCAACCTCTGGGACCACACGAAACTCCTCCGGGGCGTGCGCCCCCCGGGCGCGACCATCCCGTTCGGCCCGCTGTGGTTTCTGGGCGTCTACCTGGTGGTGGTCGCCATCAGTCCACTCACTATCGCCCTGCATCGCAGGTTCGGCCTGTGGGTACCGGCGGTCATGGGCCTGGGAACCGTCGCCGTCGACGTCCTGGCCTTCGGATGGGGACACCCGGGGCTTCGATGGTTCAACGTGGCCTTCGTCCTGCTGCTCCCCCACCAGCTGGGGCACTTCTACGGCGACGGCCGGATGCTCCGATGGCCCCGGTGGTCGCTGGCAGCGATGGCGGCGGTCGGTCTGGTCGGGTTGACCGTGCTGACCAACCCGCCGCTGTTCGAGTGGCTGGGCGGGGCGAAGCGCTTCGACTGGTTCCCGACGATCGGCTACTACCCCAAGTCCTTGCTGGGCACCGACGTCGAGCCGATCTCGAATGCCTACCCACCGACGGTTCCATTCCTGATGATGGGGTTCTGGTCGATCGGCGTCGTGATGTTGCTCCGCGACCGGCTGAGTCGCTGGCTGCAGCGCCCCGGACCCTGGAAGGCGACCATCGCCGTGAACGGAGTGATCATGACGCTGTTCCTCTGGCACATGACGGCCTACCTGCTGGCCATCCTGCTCCTCTGGCCATTGGGCTTCGGACACCAGCACGTGGGCAACGCCAGATGGTGGCTGGAGCGGCCCCTCTGGATCCTGGTGCCGGCCGCGATCCTGCTCGTCCTGATCAGGATCTTCGGCCGGTTCGAGCGACCAGCGATTACCCGACCAACTCGTCGAGCAGCGCCGGTCGGGCCGTGAACGCCACGTCCTGCTCCAACGCGGACGCCGCGCGGAGCACGGTGGCCTCGTCCATCAGGTTGCCCATGATCTGGAAGCCCACGGGAAGCCCGTCGGACAGACCGCACGGGATGCTGATGGCGGGCGTCCCGGACAGGTTCGACGGGATGGTGAAGATGTCGGAGAGGTACATGGCCCACGGGTCCGTGGTCTTCTCGCCCAGGCGAAAGGCCACGGTCGGGGACGTCGGCCCCACCAGCACGTCGAAGCGTTCGAAGGCCTGCTGGAAGTCCCGGATGACCAGCGTGCGCACCTTCTGGGCCTGCCCGTAGTAGGCGTCGTAGTAGCCGGCCGACAGCGAGTAGGTCCCCAGCATGATCCGGCGCTTGACCTCGTCGCCGAACCCGGCGCCGCGGGTCTTCAGGTTCATCTCCTCGACCGTCGCCGCGCCCGGCCATCGATAGCCGTACCGAACGCCGTCGTATCGCGCGAGGTTCGAGGAGCACTCGGCCGGGGCGATCAGGTAGTAGGCGGACAGGGCGTACTCGGCGTGCGGCAGCGCAACCGTGTCCACGCTGGCCCCGAGGCGCTCCATCCGATCGACCGCTGCCCGAACCGAGTCGCGCACGCCGGGCTGGACACCCTCCGTGGACAACCACTCCTCCACCAGGCCGACCCGCATGCCCTCGATGCCGGCGTCGAGGCCGGCGGCGAAATCGGGCGGCGCGTCGGGAAGGCTGGTGGCGTCCATGGGATCGGGACCGGCGATGGCGGTGAGCAGGGTCGCCGTATCGCGCACGCTCCGGGCGAACGTGCCCACATGGTCGAGGGACGAGGCGAACGCGATCAGTCCATACCGCGAGATCCGGCCGTACGTGGGCTTCATGCCCACCACCCCGCACAGCGCGGCGGGTTGGCGAACCGACCCGCCTGTGTCCGTTCCCAACGCGAACACGGCCTCCTCCGCCGCCACCGCGGCCGCCGAGCCCCCGGAGGACCCGCCCGGGACGCGGTCCAGGTCCCAGGGATTGCGCACCGGACCGTACGCGGAGTTCTCGTTCGAGGATCCCATGGCGAACTCGTCGCAGTTCGTCTTGCCGACCAGCACCGCGCCCTGGGCGGCGAGCCGCGACCACGGGGTGCAGTCGTAGGGCGGAACGTAGGGCTCGAGGATCTTCGAACCGGCGGTCGTGCGGATGCCGCGCGTGCACAGCACGTCCTTCAACGCGACCGACATCCCAGCGACCGGCGACAGCCGTTCTCCCGAAGCCAGCCGGCGGTCCACGTCCTCAGCCTGATGTCGAGCCGCGTCGGACGTGACCTGCAGGAACGTGTGCAGCCGCGCGTCGAGGGCCTCGATGTTGCCCAGCGCCGACTCGGTCAGCTCGGCGGCAGACGTCTCGCTCGCCCGGAGCATTCGCGCGAGTTCGTGGGCGTCGGTCACTCGGCCTCCACGATCCGGGGAACCTTGAACCGGTTGCCCTCTACCTCCGGAGCGCCGGCCAGGGCATCCTCGACGCTGAGGCTCGGCCCAGGGTCGTCCGGACGGAAGACGTTGGATCGCGGCACCGGGTGGGAGGTGGGTGGCACGTCGGCCGCCGCCACCTCGCCGACCTTCTCGGCGTGCTCGAGGATCAGCGCGAGCTGCCGGCCGAACCGCTCCCGCTCCTCGTCCGACAAGGCCAGGCGCGCCAGGCGGGCAACGTGATCGACGTCGATCTCGGCCGGCATGGAGACGAGTCTAGGACGAGCCCGGGACGCCCTCCAGGCCCGGGAAGTCCGTACCGACGACCACGACGATGGTCGTGCCGGTCGTGTCGGCCCGGTCCAGGCGCGATGGGAACAGGGTCAGATAGGACAGCACCACGTCCTTGAGGTTGCTGGACTCCCTCCGGAACAGAACCTCGGACTTCGTCAGGCCGGCCGACGCGGGCTTCAGCGGATCGACCACGAACCCGGCGCCTTGCAGGAAGTCCACCACCTTCTGGGCCTCGCCACCGGAGTTCGCGTCCAGGACCTGGACGGTCACGTTGGCCGGCGAGATCGCCGTCAGGGCCGACTGCAGCCCGAGCGTCCCCAGCCGCGTCCCCATCCGGATCCGGTTGAACAGGTGGCCGGCGTCGGGCTGCTGGAGCTGAAGGTAGTCGACCCCCGCGATCTGCACAGGAAGGGAGGGCACCACGCGGAACGTCACGCCGCGCTGGCCCACCGAGGACAGTTGCCGCGTCAGGTCCTGCAGCTGGTACAGGTTCAGCCCCTTGTCCATGACCAGGTTGTGCTGAACCGCCTTGATGAGCTTGGGGAACTTGAACAGCGCACCGGCCGACAGACCCTTCGAGATCAGCGCCCGCATGAACTGCTGCTGCCGGGAGATGCGGGAGAAATCCGGGATGTTGTCGCCCTCGATGTGACGGGCGCGCACGAACGCCAGCGCCTGCGCGCCCTTCAGGTTGTAGCAGCCGGCATGCGGCAGGTTCAACTTGGCCAGGGTGTCGACCAGTGGCTTGTTGATGCAGATCGGCACCCCGCCGAGCGCGTTGACCAAACCTTCGAACCCGAGGAAGTT
>JBIOYQ010000180.1:0-9411 GCA_044870295.1 Actinomycetota bacterium | reverse complement strand
TCGGGGGCGTGGCGTTCGCCGGTGATCGTGGCATCAGGTCGGTCGAGGTGAGCACGGACGGTGGGAGAGCATGGACTGCCGCATCGATCGACTACGGTGTGTCACCCCTGTCGTGGACGCTGTGGAGCCTCCCGTGGCAGCCGCAGCAGGCCGGTTCCTACGAACTTGTGGTTCGGGCAACTGATGGGGAGGGTGCTCCTCAGGTTCCCGCCGACCACGGCCCCGCGCCGTCGGGCGCGACCGGCTATCACCGTGTCACCGTCAGTGTCGTCTGACGTCGCCGGGAGGCTCAAACCTTCCAGGTGCCCGCATCGGCGCCGTGGCGAATTCCTTCATGCCTTCCTCGAAGGACATCAATGCTTCGAAGCCCAGCAGGTCACGCGCACGATCGGTCGAGGCGAACACGTGGCGGACGTCTCCCAGTCGGTACCGCCCGGTGACGACGGGAGGTTGGGCCGTGGGTCCGAACGCCGCCGTGAGCGCGTTCGCCATCTCGCCGATCGTCCGCGGGCGGCCCGAGGCGATGTTGAACGGGCCGCCGGGCGGCGGTTCCACCGTCAAGGCGAGGACGTTGGCGCGGGCGACGTCACGCACATGGACGAAGTCTCGGGTCTGGCAACCATCTTCGAAGACGCGAGGCGGTTCCCCTCGTTCCAGGGCGCTCCGAAAGATGCTGGCCACGCCCGCATAGGGCGTGTCGCGCGGCATCCGAGGCCCATAGACGTTGTGATAGCGCAACGTCACCAGCGACGCTCCCGTCTCCCGGGCGAACACCGAGCACAGGTGCTCCTGGTGGACTTTCGTCGCGGCGTAGACGCTGCGCGGATCCAGGGGGGCCGACTCGGGGACCCCTTCAGGTGTCAGCGGACTGCCGCACGCCTGGCACTCGGGGTCGAAGCGGCCCTCGCAGAGAGCCTGTTCGGCGCGTGGTCCGACCGGCACCAGGCCATGACGCCGGCATCGGTAGCGACCTTCTCCATACACGACCATGCTGCTGGCCAGGACGAATCGGCCACTGAACCCGATCCGTGCCAGCGTCTCGATCAGGACGGCTGTGCCGAGGTCGTTGTGCCGGACGTACGCGGTGGTGTCGGCGAGATCGATCCCCAATCCGACCATCGCGGCCTGATGGGACACGGCGTCCACGTCTCGGACGGACCGCTCCACCGCCTCCGGATTCTGGACGCCGTCCCACACGTACAACGCAGATGGGTTCACGTATTCTGGGCGCCCGCGGTGCGCTCCAGGATGGAGCCAGTCCAGGACCGTGACCTCGTGCTCAGCATCGACCAAGGCGTCGACCACGTGGGAACCGATGAACCCGGCTCCGCCGGTCACCAGGATCCTCATCGCGACTGGCCGTTCGCTGCCATGTGCGACGACGACCGTAGCGCCTTCGTATTACGGACCTGTGACGCGGTCGCAGAGAGACTGCTTCTGTTCCGAGCGGTCGGTCACTAGACGGATCCGGCCATCGCGATCAACTGGGCTGCCGTGCGATCCCAGGTCCAGGTCGACCGGACGAACGAGCTGATCTCGCGACGAAGCTCCTCTCGCTCCGCCGATGGGAGGCCGAGCAGGGTCTCGATCCCTTGCGCCAATCGCGGCACCGCGCCCGTGCCCGGCTCGAACCCGAAGAGCCCGGGCCGGCCCACCTTCGTCTCGAGGACCTCCGCGATCTCAGCCAGCCCCGAGTGCCGGGCGACCATGGGCAGGCACCCGGCGGCCGCCCCCTCCAGGGTGACCATGGCGAACGCCTCGGGGATGACCGAGGGCACGACCAGCACCTCCGACGCCGCAAGCGCCGAGGGCGCGTACCGATGGTCGAGGCGGCCGGTGAAGGTGACACGCTCCGCCAACCCGGGGGTCAGATCGGTGGGTCGCGCCTCCAGCTCGATCTGGAATCCGGAGTGGTCTCGGATCCAGCCCAGATCCTTCCCCCCTCGGTCGATGGCCTGGACGAGGGCCTCCACCCACTCACGGTGCAGGCCAAACCCGATGACCAGTCCGCGGACCTCCGCCGGCAGGAGGGCGAGCGCCTGGATGAACAGCTCCACGCCCTTCTGTGGGATGAGCTTCCCCAGATAGGCGACCACCGGATCCCCATGCTGGGCCAGCCGGCGCAGCCGTGACGCGGCGGCCGGATCGGGAGCATTTTGATCGTACGCACCGGCCAGACGATCCGGCCCGCGGGCATCGACCCCGACCACCGACGCCAGCCGCTCCGCCATCGCGGAGGGCCGCCCGCGAGCCGTGTCGTGATCGCCATCGAGCAGCCTGGCCACGTCGTCCAGAGCTTGGCGCGGGGGCCTTGGCCAGAACCGCTCCACGTCGACCCCTGGCGGGATCACGACCGCCCGTCCCGATGCCGCCGGCGCGAAGGCCAGGACCCGCTCGAGCACGTCGGTGCTTCCACCGGCCACCCACGCCGCTCGCTCCATGGCCTCCCGGGCGAGCTCGGCGTAGCGGGGCTGTGGCCGGATGGTGTACTCGACCTCGCTTCCGTGCGTGAGCGCCACGAAGGGGATGTCGCGAAGAGCCCGCGCCGCGATCACGCCGCCGGGTACCACGTGCGAGGCGATCACGACGTCGGGTTGGTGCCACGCTGCCGCCGCGCGCAGGGCAGTGACGTTCCGGTCCAGGTACGCGTCGAGCTCCGTCGCGTCGAGGTCGACGAACCGCTTGACCCTGAAGCCCTCGTACTCGTCCACCACGAACACGGGGAGCAGCGATCCGATCTCCGGCCGGACGAGCCTGGCCCGGCCACCGCTCGGGTGCGGCTGGGCTCGTTCGTTCGGGAGAAGCTCCGAAACGCCGCCGTCCACCGATCCGACCTGATCGATGAAGGCGGGCACGCCTTCACCTGTCGCCTGGCACAGCAGCAACACCTCATGGCCGGCACCCCGGAGCGATTCGGTGACCTTCGCCGCCAGGACGTTCGAGCCCGACCCCTCAAGGAGCCATCCGTGCCAGATGAGGACGCGCACAAGGCCGAGTGTAGGTAGATTCCTCCCCGATCAGACCGAAGGAGGGCAGTGTGGCATTCCATCCATGGCGAATCGGAGCGGCCGGTCTGGCGATCCTCACGGCGGTCCTCGCCTCCGGGCCGGGCGCCACGGCGACCCGCGGTCACGGGACGGCCCCGGGATTGGTCCGGTACATCTCCTCGCGCTCGCCGGTCCTCGGCCCGGGTCGAGAGCTCGGCGCGGTCCGGCCGGCGCAGCGTTCGGTCCCGGTGCCCGTCGCCAAGGTGAGCCCGGGGGCACCTGCTTGGCATCTGTTGGCCACCATCCCCGGCGCGGTGGTACGTGACATCTCCTTCGCCACCCCGAGGATCGGCTACGCCGTCGCCGAGCTGGGCCAGGTGTGGAAGACCACGGACGGCGGGCGAACCTGGACGTCGGTGCTCAACCTGGGCTTCCCCTACTACTGGTACGGCGTAGACGCGCTGAGCACGGACCAGGTCGTCATCTCCGGGTTCGACAACGCGGCGTTCACCGCCTTGGCGAGATGGACCGACGACGGTGGCGCCACGTGGTCTGCTGACATCCTGCTCGCGGACCAGGGCTGGGCCAACCGCGTCCGGTTCGCCGGCACCCAGGACGGGTTGGTGGTCGATCTGGTGAACCTGGATGCGGCCAACAAGGTGCAGCTCACGTCCACCGGCGGCCAGGCTGAAGGGGACTGGACCAGCTCGATCCCCGACCCCGACGGTGGATGGTTCGGGGCCGACTTCACCCTCCTTCCGGACCTCACCGCCTACATCTCCGGCATCACCGAGTGCACCAGCCTCTCGGGTGGGGCGAACTGGACGTGCGAGCCGCCGGTGGACCCCGTGTTCGACGGCGCGGTCGAATACGTGGACCACCAACACGGATGGGTGGGCGGGGGCACCATCTCGCCCGAGGTGGAGGGCTGGGTGTATCGGACGACCGATGGCGGGGCCACCTGGTCGGAGCGGACGCTCCACTCGCCATGGCCGGTTCGGGACATCGAGTTCCTCACATCACGAATCGGTTGGGCGGCCGGCGGCGATCTCTTCTCCGGCGTGGGCGGCATGTACCTGACCAAGGACGGTGGGCAGACCTGGAGCCTGGACGCCGACACCGGAGCCGAGATGCTCTCCTGCACCTCCTTGCGCCGGGGCAACCGAGTCCGTGTGTGGTGCGCGGGCTCGACCGGATCCTTCCAGGGCGTGGTCTACGGTCTGGAGTTGAACCTCTGAGCGAGGCGCCGGGCTCACGGCCCGGCGCCTCGATCATGGGAATCGAGCCGAACTACGGAAGGATCGGGCAGCGGAAGTCCGCTTCGGGAACCCGAGTGACGGTCACGTCGCCAGAGGCTTCGGCCGCGAAGACCGCCTCGTCGGAGGTCAGCAGGTACGGCGTCACGCCTGCGTTGAACGTCACCATGTTCACGGCCCAGGCCCCACCGTGGTACGGGCCGTCGCCGGGAGCCACTCCGGCGATGCCGAGCTGGCCTTCCACGCCGTTCGTCACCGAGTAGAACGGGTCACTCCCGCCCTTCGGAAGTCGGGACGGGTTCACCACGGTTCGAACGACGTCGCCGTCGTGGTACAGCGTGCTCTTCGTGGTCATGGCCGACGCTTGGCCTGCCAGACCAACGGTCAGCCCTCCGATCACCAACAGGGACGCGAAGACTCTCCGCATGGAAGCCTCCTCTCACATCGAGGGACGCACGCGAGCGACGCTACTGGCGAGTCCTTACGAGGGACTGAACCGGTGATGACGAACTGGAGAAGAGCTCGGGTTCGCTACAGCCCCACGCCGAACTCGATCAGGTCGGGGTCTCCGCCCGCGGGCTCGATCTGCCCGTTCCCGGTCGGTTCGCTGAACGGCATGGGTGTCGCCTGGAGCTTGCGGGCTTCGAGCTCCTTCCACACCTCGGTCGCGTAGTCGACGCACAGGACGACGAGGTCTCCGGGGCGGGCTCTGGAGAGTGCCCGCTTGGCCGCCTCCATCTCGTCGAGGACGATCTCGACGTGGCCCACGCGGTGTCCGGCCCGCATGCCCTGCTGGACTCCGAGGAGGATCTGCTCGGCGATCTCGCCCCGCTTGCGCCCCCGCGGGTTCACATCCTCCCTGATGATGATGTCGTCGAAGTACCGGGCAGCCACCTTCCCGAGATCGTGCATGTCCTCGTCCCGCCGGTCGCCCGGCGTCGCGATCACGGCCATCTTCAGGTTCGCCTGCCAGGTCGGCGTCCCGGGTGGCGCTCCGATGGGGATGGAGGAGGTCATGCGCTCGACGAAGTCGCCGACGGTCTCCAGCCCGTGCGCGTTGTGCGCGTAGTCGATCAGCACGCGCACCCCGTTCAGGTCGAACAGGTTCAAGCGACCGGGTGCCTGATAGATAGAGGTGTTGAAGGAACGCAGCCCCTGTCGGATGTCGTGCAGGTGGGCCCCGGCGGCGTGCGCGGCGCCGGCCGCGGCCAGGGCGTTCGCCACCATCATCCGGGCCCGTCCTTCGAACGTGGCGGGAAGCTGGTGCACCCATCCGATCGGCATGGTCCGCCGTCCCTCGCGGATCACCATCATCTCGCCGCGCGGCTGCTTCTGGAGCGTCACCGCCTTGCCGCCTCGACGGACCCACCGTTCCACCAGGTCGTTCTCTTCCTCCATGGAGAAGAAGATGACCGACCCCGAGCAATGCTTGCGCATGTCCGCGACCAGCGGATCGTCCGCGTTGAGCATGGCGAAGCCGGTCCGAGGCACGGCTTCGACCACGACCCGCTTCACCGCGGCCAGTTGCTTGATCGAGACGACGTCCTTCAGCCCGAGGTGGTCGCCGGTCACGTTGGTGACCACCGCGATGTCGTTGCGGTCGTACCCGAGCCCTTCGCGCAGGATCCCGCCCCGGGCCACCTCGAACACGGCGAAGTCCACCCGCGGGTTCTGCAGCACCATCTGCGCGGACTTCGGTCCGGACGCGTCGGCCCGCTTCACCAGCCGCTCGTCCATGTAGATCCCGTCGGTCGAGGTCATGCCGACCTTGTGGCCCATGCCCTTCATGATGTGGCTGATCATCCGGACGGTCGTCGTCTTGCCGTTCGAACCGGTCACCGACACGATCGGGATGCGAGAGGGCGAACCCGGCGGGAACAGCATGTCGATCACGGGCTTGGCGATGTATTGCGGATCACCCTCGGTGGGGTTGGTGTGCATCCGGAAGCCGGGTGCCGCGTTCACTTCGACGATGGCGCCTCCCGTCTCCCGGACGGGCTGCGAGATGTCGGGGGTCAGGACGTCGATGCCGGCAACGTCCAGCCCGACCACCCGCGCGGCCTCCTCCGCCACCTCGACATTCTCTTCGTGCGCCTCCCAGGTCCGGTCGATGGAGATCCCACCGGTCGACATGTTGCCGGTGGAGGCCAGCTTCACCATCTGGTCCTTCGGAGGCACGTCGTCGAGCTCGAACCCCTGCTTGCGGACGAGCTCAATCGCCGTCTCGTCGACCTTGATCTTGGTGAGCACCTTCTCGTGCCCGATGCCTCGGCGGGGGTCCTGGTTCGTCTGGTCGACCAGCTCGCGCACGGTGTGCTGGCCGTCCCCGATCACGTGCGCGGGGATGCGCTGCGCCACCGCCACCATCCGCCCGTCCACCACCAGCACTCGGTAGTCCTGGCCGGTCACGTAGCTCTCCACCACGACCTGCGGCCGCCTGGCCTCCGCCATCGACTTCGTGTACGCGGTTCGAACGGCGCGCTCGTCCCGAAGATCCAGCATCACGCCCCGCCCGTGATTCCCGTCGATCGGCTTGGTCACCACGGGAAAGCCGATGCGCTTCGCCGCGGCGACCGCCTCGTCCTCGGTCCGCACGATTTCCGACCGGGGGACCGGGAGGCCCGCCGCCGCCAGCAACTGCGTGGTCAGCTTCTTGTCGCCCGCGATGTCGACGGCCAACGCCCCGGTGAGTGAGGTCATGGTGGCCCGGATGCGCTTTTGGTATTTGCCCTGGCCGAGCTGCACCAGCGAGGCCTCGTTCAACCGGATCCACGGGATGTCGCGGTCGGCCGCCTCGTCCGCCAAGGCCTGGGTCGAGGGTCCGAAGGCTCGGCGTTCGGACAGCCGGATGAGGTCCTCCAGCTCGTCCAGGAAATCGAACTCGGGGTCGGGCTCCACCAGGTGGTCGACCAGGCGAACGGCGAGCTTCCCGGCGGTCAGCCCGACGCTCTCCTCGCCGTAGCCGTAGATGACGTTGTACTGACCGGGCTTCCCGGCGCTGCGGGTCTTGCCGCGCGGGACGTGGATCCCGGTCTCGCGCTGGAGCTGCAGGGCGACGTGTTCGGCGACGTGGCCAGCCCACGTACCCTCCTCGAGCCGCTCCACGAACCCGCCGGGGCGGCCCAGCGAACACGAATGGTCCCGGAGGCCCGGGAGCATCTCCAGCAGCCCTTCGTTGAAGCCCTTGAGCGTGTTGGAGGGCCAGTGCTCCAACGAGCCGAGGTCCACGAGCATCCGGATGCACGGCTCGTAGGACCAGAAGTTGGGTCCTCGGAAGACGTGGATCTCGACGATCTTCAGATCGGGTCGTGCCGGCGGCTTCTCGGACTCGGGCTCATGCTTGGCCTTCTTCCGCTCGGACGAACTGCGGGTCCTGGACTCGGCCACCGACCTACTCCGAGGCCTCGGGGAGCTGCTCCTTGCCCCTGGCCCGCTTCCGGTCGATCGTGAAGCTGTCCGCACCCTCGGCCGCGATCTCGCGCGACACGCGCCGCAGGCGCCGGCGAGCGGTCTCCGCGCCCTTGACTTCGCGCTCGGTGGGGGCGTCGTCGGCGGCGATCAGCGACCGCGAACCGAGATCGAACCGATAGCCTGCCGGCAGGGAGTGGAGCCTCGCGCCCGAGACCATGATGGGTCGGTGGGCCTTTGCCTGGAACGCGTCCGTGACCACCTCCGAACCGTCCACGAGCGTCACCGCTCCGCGTCCGATCACCTCGAGCGTCTGATCGGACCACACGATCGCGGCCGTGTCCTCGTCCAGGCCGACCCCGACCAGCGAGGGCGACTGCGCGACGACCGCCAACAGACGTCCTAGGCGGGTGCGCTGTTCGAAGTGCTGGTCGACGACGAGGCCGCGGAGGATCCCCAGGCCCGCCGAGATCTGCGCCATCCGGTTCTTCGGGGTGGCTCCCGACGTTCCGAACGCCATCATGTGGGTGCTGACCGCGCTGGCCCCGGCCGACGTCCCCGCGATGACCACGCCGCGCTCGTGCGCCCGGATCAGAGCGGCTCCGAGGGCGGTGCCGCCGACCACCGAGGCCAGCCTGAGCTGGTTCCCGCCCGTCAGGAAGACGCCGGTGGCCGCGTCCACGAAGTGCGCGGCCTCCGGGCTGTTCGCCTCGTCCCGGGTGACCGGCCGGAGACCGTCGATGCGGCCCGCGCCCATGTGGGTGAACAGCTCGCGGTAGAGCTGGGTGGCCTCGTCGCCCAGGCTGGAGGCGGTGCTGATGACCACGATCTTGGCGTCCTGGCCGCCCGCCAGCTGGACGAACCTCGACAGGATGACCCGGTCGCGAAGCTTGTCCTCCGCTCCCCCGATGATCATCACCGGCCCCGCCCCCTGCGGAGGAGCGGGGACGGCATGGATCGAAGGCTTCCCGTCGGTCATTCGGCTGGCCAGTCTACCGGAGGGTGGATGCGTCTTTCCTTGGATATCGACTCTCAGGCCTTCGACTTCAGGTATCTGAGGAGGCCACCGGCCAGGAGCTGGCCGCGTTCGTGGTCCGTGAACGTCGCCCCCACCGGGTAGTCGCCCCCCTCCACCTGGAGGGTGACGGTCGGTGATCCCCCTGCCAGCTCCTCCCGGATCTGCGGCAGTGTCCACTCCTGGCCGATCGCCCCCTTCGAATGCAAGGTGTCGTCGACCACCAGCGGCACGATGCCGTTGTTGATCAAGTTGCGGCGGTGGATCCGGTGGAAGGCTTTGGCGAACACCGCGCGCACACCCAGCTGGAGCGGCGCCAACGCCGCGTGCTCGCGTGACGATCCCTGACCGTAGTTGTCGCCTGCCACGATGAACCCGCCGCCCCACGCCTTCGCCCGGTTCACGAAGTCCGGGTCCTCCTTGCGGAAGCAGTACTCGGCGATGGCGGGGATGTTGGACCGTTCCTGCATCACCAGCACGCCGTCCGGTGACATGGACCCCGTGGAGATGTTGTCGCCCAGCACGATGAGGACCTTGCCGGTGAGCGACTCGGGGAGGTCGGGAGGGAGGGGCGGCGGCTTGATGTTGCGCCCCCGGAACACCTGCACCTTGGCGGCCTCGTCGGCCGGTGGGGGAGCGATCAGCATGTAGTCGTCGATCAGCGGCTTGGGCACGTCCACGTTCGGGGGATCGATCCCGAGATCGCGCGGATCGGTGATCACGCCCTTCAGCGCCGTTGCCCCGG
>JBIOYQ010000179.1:0-13156 GCA_044870295.1 Actinomycetota bacterium | reverse complement strand
ATGCCTACGTGAGGGAACTCCCTGACCTTCCGACCATGGTGATGGTGGTCACGCCAAACCCGTCGGGCGCCATGATCGGCCGAGGGGACGAGGTGACGTCGGTGTTTCTGGCTTTTGGGCGGCCCGGGGACCTGACTACGCGATCGGGTGGGGGGCATGCGTTGCGATCCGACACGACGCGGCAGGACGGGCTCGTGGCGAACGTTGACGTTGCGCCGACGATCCTCGACTTCTTCGGCATCCCGATCCCGAAGGGGATGACGGGAAGTCCGATCCGGATCGACGGGACGGTGGACGTCGCGCACCTCCATCAACTCCACCTCGACCAGCGGAGGATCCGGTTGCCCTTCCAGCTCGGGCTGGTGGCGTTCATCTCGGCGCTGGGGATCCTTACGATCGCGGCGCTGATCTGGGTTCGGATCCGAGGGCCGCTACCGACGTGGACTGTCTCGGGGCTGCGATTCCTGATGCTGTGCGGCGTCGCCCTCATGATCCCGTTGATGGCGGGTGGCCTCCTCCCGCGACTCACGTACGCGGTCGTGGTGCCGTTCGTGGTGCTGTCGACGATCGCGTTGGCGCTGATCGCGCGGTCAGCGCGGTGGCCCGGTCCGATGGGACCCTTCGCTTTCCTCGGCGTGACGACCCTGGCGTTCATGGTCGTCGACGCGCTGTTCGGCTGGCGAGGGCTGAGGATTCCGCTCCTGGGCGGGACGATGTTCGACGGGGCGCGCTTCTACGGGATCCCGAACGCCTTCCTTGCGACGCTGCTCGGGAGCAGCCTGTTCGTGGCCACGCTGCTCGGGCCGTGGGCCGGCACGGCTTTCCTGTTCGGGGCGGGATTGTTCGCCGGATTCCCGGCGCTCGGCGCCGACCTGGGCGGCGCGGCGACGCTGTTTCTGGCGGCGGGTCTGTGGTGGGCTATCCGGTCGACGAGCCGGCGCGTCGTGGCTCGGGCGGCGGGCGCAGCAGTCATCATCGTGGTCGGACTCGCCGCGGTGGTGCTGGCGAACCGATTCCTACCCGGCGCCCCGACGCACATCGCGGGGTTCGTGGAGCGAACGGGTTCCGGGCTCGCCGGAATCTGGCACACGTTCACCAGCCGGTTGGATGTGGCCATCGGGCAGCTCCAAGACGTCCCGGCCGCGTGGATCCCAATGCTCGGGCTGGTGGTGGTCCTCGCGGCGGCGCTGATCCGTCCCGAGCCGGTCGGCTCGGGGTTCGCCGTCGCAGGGCTCACGTGGCGCGACGCCATCATCGTGCTGACACTTGCCGGGATGGCCGCCTTCTTCGCCAACGACACCGGCGTGGCGGCGGCCGCCCCGGTCTTCCTGTACGCGGCGACGGCCATGGCCTATCCGTCGCTCTTGTTCATTCGCGCCACGGAGATGACGTGAGCGAACGGGTCGAGCTGGTCTGGTACGGCGACGACGCTCCGTGGTACGACCACGGGCCCCAGCATCCCCTGCGTCCGGCGCGCGTCATCCTCACCCGGGAGCTGATCAAGGCCTACGGCCTGATCGATGGGAAGCGTGTGGACGAGACTCCCGCGCGCAGCGCCACCGACGACGAGTTGGGGCTGGTCCACACCGAGCGGTTCATCGAAGCCACGAAGAGCGCCGGTCACGGGAAGGATGGGCCGTGGGAGCAGTTCGGCTACGGCCCGGGGGACAACCCGATCTTCCCGAACATGCACGAGGCCTCCGCCCGAGTCGCCGGGGCTTCCCTCGTGGCAGCGGAGGCCGTGCTCTCGGGCCGCAGCGAGCACGCCTTCAACCCGGCCGGTGGACTGCATCACGCCATGCCCGAGCGGGCCAGCGGGTTCTGTGTGTACGACGACCCGGCCATCGCCATGGCCTGGATGTTGGCGAACGGAGCCGACCGGATCGCCTACGTGGACGTGGACGTCCATCACGGCGACGGGCCGCAAGCGATCTTCTTCGACGACCCCCGCGTGCTGACCATCTCTCTGCACCAGACCGGGCTGACCCTGTTCCCCGGAACCGGGTTCGTCCAGGAGCTCGGCACCGGTGAGGCCAAGGGAACGAAGGTGAACGTGCCGCTGCCCCCGTACGTGGGTGACGCGGCGTGGCTCGGGGCCTTCCAGGAGGTGGTGCCGCCCCTGGTGCGTGCCTGGAAGCCGGACGTCCTGGTAACGCAGCTCGGGTGCGACACGCACCACTCGGACCCGCTGGCGATGCTCGGGCTGAGCACGATGACGTACATGCAGACGGCCGCCGCGCTGCATGGCCTGGCGCACGAGGCGGCGGGGGGTCGGTGGGTGGCCACCGGTGGAGGCGGCTACCAATGGGCAAGGGTGGTGCCGCGAGCCTGGACGATCTACTTCGCGGAGATGTGCGGGATCGAGGTTCCCGACCGGATCCCGGAGTCGTGGATCGAACTGGCGGAACGCGAGGCCGGCTACGAGGTACCGAGCACGCTGTCCGAGCCGGCCATAGTCGACTCGAGCAATGACGGCTACGTCGCCGCGGTGGTGGATGAGGTCAAGGGAGCCATCTTCCCCTACCACGGCCTGGCTGAGTAGGGGAGACGAAGGCGGAGGGCCGGCGGATCCTCCGCCGGCCCTCCGAGCCGGAACTGTGGGCTTCCGTGTCACTCAGCAGGGCTGCCTGCCGACGGCCACGCATCCCCCGCCCGGTCCGGGCCCTCCCCCGACCTCGATGCCGATCCAACCCGGCCGCTGAGCCGCGTGGCGGGCGAGTGCCGCGTGCTGCGCGGCGCTGGGCACGGACACGGCGTCGGTGCCCTGGGTGGCGAGAGCATCGGACCCGGTGAGGGCTCCGGTGTTCTGGGGAACCTGGGCTGCCACCGACGCGGGAGCCGCCTTCGACGGGGCCCCGTCGTCGCGCAGAGCCACGTAGCTGGATCCGGCCACGACCAGGGAGACGACCAGGATCGCTCCCGCCAACCACCCTCGCTTGAGCTCCATCCGGTTCCTGGCCGGAACGCTGATCTGGGTGCTCATCGGGTCCCCCTTTCCCTCGTCGCCGCGTCCTCGCGGCTCCTATGAGGGACCCTATGGACGGACGGCCATCGTGTCGGTGGCCGCGGTCACCGTTGCGATGTGTCGTCGGTCAGAGCGCCCGTGTGTCGCTCGTCACGTCTGGGCGTGGGGGGACGACGTGTCGGCAGGAACGCGGCTGATCCATGTCTCGGCCTCGCCGAGCAACGGCGCGGCGCCGAGGCGGGCGAACACTGCCGACGCCTCCGTTAGGTGCTCGGCGCTCCCCGAACGGCCCAGCTGGACCAGGCATCGTCCCGCCGCCAGCTCCGTCCACCCCACCTCGAGGACGTGGCCGAACGCGCGCCACCCGTCGGCCGCCTCGATGGAGTGCTGCAGGGCTCCCTCCAGATCGCCCCGCGTCTCCTCCAGCACCGCCCGCGCGGTCAGGAGGCTCAGCTGATGACGCCGGGCATGGACCGGCAACGCGTCGAGGAGTCGTTCGGCCAACTCGACCGCGCCGACCGCGGCGCACGCCCGAGCCAGCTCCGGGATCTCCTTCGCCCGGAACCACGTGGGGCGCTCACGCGTGCTTCGTTCGAACTCCTCCATCAGGCTGAGGCTCTCGTCCGGCCGGCCGGCCGCCCGCTCGATCAGCGCTCCGACGGCCAGTGCCTCGACCAGGACCTGCGCGTCCTCGATCTCGCGAGCCGCAGGGAGAAACGCTCGCGCTTGCTCGGCGGCCTCCTCGACCGCGCCCCGGCACAATTGGACGTGCGCCTTGCTGATCGAGGCGACGATGGTGAAGTACCCCTCGCCCGTGGAGCGGGCCCACGCCGTGAGCTCGTCCGCCGACGACAGCAGCTCGTCCCACCGCCCGGCGTCGAACAACGGGGGGAAGCGCTCGGCGCGGAACGCCATTGCGAGGTCGGTGTTCCCGCGCCGCTCCGCGACCTTGACGGCCTCCTCGGTGGCCGCCAGACCGGTCTCGGGCCCTTCCGTCACCCACAGGAACTCGCCCAGGATAGCCTGCAGCCTGGCGGCGTCGCGCCACAGCCCCAGGTCCGAGGCCATCTCGAGGGCGGCCTTGAGGTCGTCCACCCCGGTGCCGTCGCCCATGTACCACCGCGCCATGCCCTGGACGGACAGCGCGCTGGGCGCCTGGTCCCGCACGTCCAGCTGGTCCATCAACGCCAGCGCCCGCTTGGCCCAGTGCAGGGCCTCCTGGTACAGGCCCAGCACGATCTTGTCGTTGGCCTGCTCGGTGTACGCCAGCGCGAGCTCCGGGCCGGGCTCTTCGCGTTCGAGCATCGCGATCGCCCGGTCGAGCATCTCCCGGTTCTTTGCCGTCTGGCCCCGATGCCAGTACAGGTTGGCCAGCTTCACCATGGCGGCCCCGGCGGCGCGGACGTCGCCCGCCGCGAGCAGCCCCTCGATGGCGGCCTCGTAGCTTCGTTCCGCCTCCTCGAACGCCCCCGTCCGCGTGGCGGCCTCGGCCGCCTTGACCAGGAGGGGAGCGCGGCGGTCGCTCATCTCGGATAGGAGGTCCAGCGCGCGGCGGTAATGCTGGAACGCTCGCGCGGCATCCAGCCCCAACGCGCGGTCACCGGCCAGCTCGAGAGACCGAGCGGCCAGCTCGCTCAGCCGTGGCACGTCGTTCGTTTCCCCCGCTGCCTCCGCCAGATCCAGGGCCTGGCGGTAGTGGTGGGCCAGCAGCTCGGCGTGGTCGGCCACGCGATCTCCCGCCACCGTCGAGATCCACTCTGCCATCTTCCGGTGCTTGCGCGCACGCGCCGAACGGGGGATCTGGGCGTAGGCCACGTCGCGGATCAGGGCGTGCCAGAACGTGTACTGGCCCTGGCCCTCGATGGTGGACCCGCGGGCCGGCCGGACCAGCTCCTTGCGTGCCAGCTCGTGGAGATGGTCGCCGACGGTCCGTTCGTCCCCGCCTGAGATCGAGGCCACCGCCCCGGACCAGAACACCCGCCCCACCACCGCCGCGTCCTGCAGCAGCGCTTTGCGCTCGGCGGAGAGCGTGTCCAGCCGCGCCGCGATGATCGCCTGGATGGACTCGGGGAGCGCCGCGCCGATTCCTGCGATCGATCCGGGATCGAGCTGCCGGTCGGTGATCATCCGAGCGAACTCCTCCGCGTAGAGCGGGTTGCCGCCGGCGCGCTCCAGGACCAGTTCGGTTGCCGCGGCCTCCGGATCGAGTCCCGGCAGCAGCGCGGAGACCAGGTCGCGGATCTCGTCGTCGCCCAGCGGCGCCAGCGAGATCGTGGTGGAGTTCCTCATCCCTCCACCCCAGCCTGGTCGCCGTTCGTGCAGCTCGGGGCGAGCCGTGCACACGACCAACATCGGGACGTCGGTGGCCCAGTCGGCCAGGTATTCCAGGAACTCCAGCATGGCGCGGTCCGCCCAGTGCAGATCCTCGAACACCAGCGCCAGCGGGCCGGCCCCGGCCATCGACTCCAGGAACCGCCGCCAGGTGGCATGCACCTCGCCCTGCTCGATCGGGGCGGCGCCGGGGACCTGGCGGGGTGCTCCCACCAATGGGCTGACCCCCGCGTAGATCCAGTCGCGCTCGTCCGGCCGTTCGACCACGCGCTCAACGGCCGCCGCCAGCTTGGCCCCGGCCTCGTCGGGCGGGTCGGACTCGAGCACCCCGGCCTGCTCCTTGACGATCTCTCCCAGCGCCCAGAACGTGATGCCCTCCCCGTAAGGCAGGCATCGCCCGTAGCGCCAGGTCACCGCGGGGTCGGCGGCCTGGGTTCGCTGCGAGAACTCCCGAACCAGCCGCGTCTTCCCCACGCCGGGCTCGCCCACCACGGTCACCAGCTGCGTGGATCGTTCTCGAACGGTGCGAGCGAACGTGCGGGCCAGCAGCTCCAGCTCGTCGTCCCGGTCCAGGAATGGGAGGAGCCCGAGCGGCTCCGGGTACGCGCGGGCGGAGCGGCGGGCGGCGCGGACCCGCCACACGCTGAGCGGTCGTGCCTTCCCCTTGAGCGTGACGGGGTCGAGCGCGTCGTAGTCGAACAGCTCACGCGTGGTCCAGTACGTCGCCTCACCTACCACCACGCCGCCGGCCGGGGCGATCGATTCCAGGCGCGATGCGGTGTTCACCACGTCGCCCACCACGATGCTCTCGCCTTCGAGCTGCGCGGCGGACAGGCTGACCACGGCCTCCCCGGTGTTCACACCGATCCGAACGGCCAGCCCCAGTCCGGGCTGCTCGGCGTTCAGCTCGTCGATGGCCTCCAGGATGCGCAGCCCCGCCCGGACGGCCCGTTCAGCGTCGTCCTCGTGGGCGACCGGCGCACCGAACACGGCCATCACGGCGTCGCCGATGAACTTCTCCATGGTCCCGCCGAATCGCTCGATCTCCTGACGAACGCGAGCGTGGTAGGGGCGGAGCCGGGCGCGGACGTCCTCGGGATCGGCCCGGTCCGATGCCGCGGTGAAGCCGACCATGTCGCAGAACAGCACGGAGACGACCTTCCGCTCCTCGGCATCTTGGCGCGCCGGCGATGTCGAGATCAGCGGGGTGGCACAGGCCAGGCAGAACCGGGCGATCTCGGGGTTCTCCTGCCCACACGCTGGACAAGTCGGCATAGTGCGTTCGAGTGTAGGCGCGCTCCGAGCCCCGGACTAGATGCCCCCGGCCCAGGGACCCCCCTTGCGCCCGGTTGCCGCTGGGCTTACCGTCAGCACCGGCGGGGAAAGGGGGAAACCGTGCCCACGATTTGCCAGTTCGTCGCAGAACTCCACACGTCTGGTTCGCCCTCCCGTGAAAGTTGGGTGGCCGCCAGCACGAAGCCGGACAAGAACCCCCGTCGGAAGAAGGTCGCGTTGGATTTTGGCCTGAGTGGCAAGGACCTGAGGATGTGCGAGAAGGCGATCGACGACGATGATGGAAGGCCCGTCGAGGACCACTGCGGGCTCCCCCACGGCACCTGGGTCAGGTAGCCATCACCGGATCGCTGACGGTCGTCGGAAGCGGAATCCGGTACCGCCTGCAGACCACACCCGAGGCTACGGAGGCCATCGAGCGAGCGGACAAGGTTCTGTACCTGGTCACCGACCATGTCTCCGCACGCTGGATCGAAGAGGTGAACCGCTCGGCTGAGTCACTCGTGGGTTTCTATGCGATCGGGAAGCCCCGCACCGAGACCTACGACGAGATGGTTGAGGAGATCCTGCGGTGGGTCCGCAAGGGTCTCGATGTGTGCACGGTGTTCTACGGCCACCCCGGCGTGTTCGTCCAGCCCGGGCACGAGGCCATCCGCCGGGCACGGGCGGAGGGATTCGAGGCCGAGATGCTGCCGGGGGTGTCCGCCGAGGACTCCCTGTTCGCCGACCTGGGTGTGGACCCTGGAGAGGGGCTCCAATCGTTCGAAGCGTCTGACTTCCTGCTATATCCGCCCGTCTTCGACACGCGGGTTCCGTTGGTGCTGTGGCAGGTGGCGGCGGTCGGTCCTCGTGTCGGGCACGACGAACCCGACCGTGACGGGCTCCAAGGCCTGGCGAAGAGGTTGAGCGAAGCCTATGGCCCCGACCACGACGTCGTCCTGTACCAAGCGGCGCTGTACGCGATCGCGGGGCCCTGGACCCGGACCGTTCGAGTTTCCGATCTGCCATCGGCAGACGTCCCCCTCATGGCCACGCTGTACGTGCCGCCGAACGGCACGCGTCGGCCGGATGCCCGGATGTTCGAGGAACTCGGGATCGCGCTAAGCGAGGGCGATCCGCCGTGAGGACCGGCGATCAGGACAGGCCGGACAGACCATGTCCCGACAGCGTCTGGCCGCCGTCGACGATCAGCACCGTGCCGGTGATGAAGGAGGCGGCGGGCGAGCACAGGAACAGCGCGGCGCCGGCCACATCCTCGGGCGTTCCCCACCTGCCGAGCGGGATCGATGACAACACGTTCTGCTCGAAGTCCGGGATCATCCGGCGGGCCGGCTCGTTCAGATCCGTTTCCACCCATCCGGGCGCCAAGGCGTTCACCCGCACCTTGGAGGAAGCCCATTCCTGGGCGACCGTGCGAGTCAGGCTGATCAGCGCGGCCTTCGCGCTGGCGTAATACGCGAGGCCTGGGCTGGCGATGAAGCCGGCCACGGACGCCACGTTGAGGACGGCGCACCCCTCGCCCTTGGCCAGCATCACCGGGCTCACGGCCCGCATGCACAGCACGGCGCTGGTGAAGTTGACCCGGAAGTACTTCTCGAAGCCGTCGAGGCGGATCTGATCAAGCGGGGCGGTGAACGGCGCGGCACCCGCGTTGTTCACCAGGATGTCCACGGTGCCGAAACGCTCGATCGTTCCATCGACCAGCGCCTGCACCTCGTCCTCGACGGTCACGTCGGTGGGGATGGCGTGAACTTGTCCCCCGGCGGCCTCGATCTCCTTCGCGGCCTGCCGGAGGTCGTCCTCCCCGCGCGCTGCCAGCGCGACCGAGGCACCCGCGTCGGCGAAGGCCTTCGCGATGGCCCTGCCGATGCCCTTGCTGCCTCCGGTCACGATGGCGACCTTGCCGTCGAGCTCGCCGCTCATCTGGAAAGAGGCCCCTTCCGTAGACTGGCGTCCGGATGCACAGCAAAGCACACGGACCAGGGGTGGACGAAACCGCGCCGACGGAACGAGCGCTGTGGCGGCCACAACCAGGCCGGTTCAGCGGGGAGGAGCTCGCCGAAGCCATGGTGGAGGCGCGGTACGCCGGCCCGGCCGGCTCGCACGACCGCGCGAACGTGCAGTGGAAGATCCGCCAGCTGGTGGACGGCGATCCCGTCTCCCAGTTCGGCCTGTCCGGCCTGACGACCTTCACCGCCAAGGAGGTGTTGGCCATGGTGGCGGAGGAGGCCGGGTTCGACCCGAGCGGGTGGCACGGCGACGGCGAGGTCCCGATCGACCCGTGGCGCGTGCTGGCTGCGTGTGAGGAGGCCGGACGACGGCTGGCCCTGGCCGCGGAGCGTTCGGAGCGGGTCGTGCTGGCCACCGGCCACCCGGCGGGTCTCATCCTCCTGTACCTGGCGGTCGGGGCCCTGCTCGAGGACACCGGCGCCCACGTGCTCCGCCCGGCCCGCGGGATCGAATGGCGAGAGATGGGCCGGCACCGCGAGGTCCGGTACCTGCATGGCGTGGGGGTCCTGAGCGACCGGGGCGGAACCCTCCACACGCACGGGGCCGGTCCCATGCAGCTCATGCTGGACGAGGTTCGGCCCGACCTCGTGTTCGCCGACCACGGATTCGCCGGGGCGGCCATCGAGGCCGGCATCGACACCGTCTCGATCGCCGACGTGAACGACCCGGCGCTGGTGGTGGCCAAGCACCAGGGCCGGACCGAGACCGTCATCGTGATGGACGACAACGTCGATCCCCAGGGGTATTGGGCGTGCTTCCAGGCCATGGCCGCCCAGTTCCCGGGCACCGCGTCCGACGGCTAGAATCGTTGACGGTTTCCCTGAGAACGAGGGACGCCGCCGATCACAGGCCGAACGGAACGACGCGAGACCGACCCACAAGGAAGCCCGTCACGTTCTCGACCGAGATGACATGAAGAGGGTGATCACGAAGCGGTAGGGCCCGCACCCGCGTGGCTCGACCGTCGTCGTTCGACCGTCGGCGGCGCCTCTCGCGAGGAGAGGCGTGGAACAGCACAAGGCGCTGGTGGACCGCGTGTCCGAGATCGGACGCGTCGTCATGATGCTCGGCGGCCTCGACTCGGGGAAGAGCACGCTGGGGCGGTCCATCGCCGTGGCCGCGTTGGAGCGGGGGCGGCCGACGGCCTTCCTGGACGCGGACCTCGGCCAGAAGACGGTGGGGCCTCCCACCGCCGTCACCCTCCGCATGCTGCGGGAACCCCAGGACGCCGACCCCGAGGTCATGGCCCGGCACGACGCCATGTACTTCGTCGGTTCCACGTCTCCGCAAGGCCAGTTGCTGCCGTTGGTCGTCGGGGCGGCCCGCCTCCTGGGTCAGGCGTTCGACGAGGGCGCCGACCTCGTGGTGGTGGATACCAGCGGCCTGGTGTCGGGCGTGTACGGCCAATTGCTGAAGTACCACAAGATCGAGCTGCTCCAGCCGGATGTCGTGATCGGCCTCCAACGGGGCGAGGAGCTGGGACCGCTCCTGGGCATCATCCAGCGGTTCTTCGATCCCGAGGTGGTGGCGCTGCCTGTCGACCCCGAGGTTCGGTCGGTGTCGGTCGAGGAGCGGGCTCGCAATCGCGAGGCCGCGTTCCGGCGGTACTTCGGGGGTGAGCTCCATCGATGGCGGGTCAAGCCCACGGTCTTCATGCCGGCCCTCCCCGCCTTGTTCGAGCAGTCGCTGCTGGACCGCATCCTGGTCGGGCTGTCGGACGGCGCGGGGAGCTACATCGGACTGGGCTATCTGGAATGGTCGCCCGAGGAGGGCTTGCTCAGGCTGCTGTCACCCGTCGACGAGGCCCCCAAGGCGCTGAAGCTCGGCTCGGTTCGCTTGGAGGAGGACTACCGGATCCGCCGAGTCGACCTGCGCAACCTGTTCGGAACCGACTAGACTCTGCGGGCTCGCCTCGTTGGACACGAAAGGACTCGAAGCTTGCCCTCGGTCGTCAAGAAGCGCCGCAAGAAGATGCGAAAGAAGAAGCACAAGAAGCTGCTGAAGAAGACCCGCTGGCAGCGTCGGCAGCAAGGGCGGTAACGCCGGCTACCTGCCCCTGGGCGGACCACACGCCAGGAACGCGATCACCTCGACCCATCCAGCGTCGACGAAGGTGTTCGTCCTGGTGTCCTTCACCTTGAAGGGCACGTCCACCGGGAGCACGGCGTCGCCCAGATAGGACACGGACGGGTTCCGTTGAAGGCAAGCCGAAGCGCGCGGGAGGATCCCCATCTATACGCGCCCGCTGTCCCGGTGCAGCAAGCCCGGCCGCGTACCTGGCAGGATTGCGTGGACATGAGGATGCGTCCGTGAGTCCCGGAGCCCGCCCCATCGTCTTCCTGTCGGACTACGGCCTCCAGGACGAGTTCGTGGGGATCTGCCATGCGGTGATGGCGCGGATCTCGCCGGAGAGCGCGGTCATCCACCTCACCCACTCGATCCCCCCGCAGGCGGTCCTGCGGGGCGCCCTCACGCTTCACCGGGCGATCCACTACCTCCCGGCCGAGGCGGTCGTGATGGCGGTGGTGGATCCGGGTGTGGGAACGCCCCGCACGCCGGTGGCGGTGGAGACCGTTCGGCATGGCCGCGTGTTGATCGGGCCCGACAACGGTCTGCTGTCGCTGGCGTGGGCGGAGGAAGAGGGCGTGGCCAGGGCCGTGGAGATCTCGTCCCCGGACGTGGTCCTGGAGCCGGTGTCCCGAACCTTCCACGGACGGGACGTGTTCGCGCCCGCCGCGGCCCGAGTGGCTCAGGGCTGGCCGGTCGACCGGTTGGGGCCGCCGCTCGACCCCGCGAGCTTGACCGCGCTGTCACTGCCGAGGGCGGTTGCCGATTCGGGGAGCGTCGACGCCGAGGTCCTCTCGGTGGACCGATTCGGCAACGTCCAGCTCTCCGCCCGGGTGGAGGACCTGGCGGCGGCAGGCCTGGACGAGCTGCCCGATCTCGAGCTGCAGGCGGGGGAGTGGTCGACCAGGGTTCGGAGGGTGGCGACGTTCGCCGACGTGGTCGAAGGCGAGTTCGGGCTGATCGTCGACTCGAGCCGCTGGCTCGGGGTGGTCATCAATCGGGGGAGCGCGGCGGAAGCGTTCTCCCTGACCCCCGGGGACCCGGTGACGCTCCGCCGACCGGCTTCCCCTCGCTAGATAGAGGGCCTTCAGGGAAATCCCTGTTTCCGCCTGCTGTGCGCCGGGACTACAGTCCGCCATCCCATGAGAAGCCGGGTGGTGATCGTCGCGTCCCTGCTGGGCCTCGTCCTGTTCGGAATCGGGAGGCCCGCCGTGGCACGTCCGGTGGCGGGCGGCGGCCGTGTTTGTGTGGGCCTGCCCGCGACCGTGGTCGGGACAAATGGCGACGACGTGCTGTCCGGGACCGATGGTGACGACGTGATCGTCGGCCTCGAAGGCAACGACACCATCTACGGGCTGGACGGCAACGACACCATCTGCGGTGGCGGTGGGACCGACACCATCGATGCAGGTCCGGGCGAGGATGTCCTTCGTGGTGGCCGCGACGACGACACCATCTTCGGCGGTGACGGCGACGACACCGTCGACCTCATCCCGGTAGGGCAGGTGGAGCTGGGCAACGACACGATCTACGGCGGCGATGGAGACGACTACGTCAACGGCGGCGAGGGCGACGACCGGATCTTCGGTGGTCCCGGCAACGACGGGCTCAACGGAGGCAGTGATCGCCACGGCCACGAGAGTGGACATGACGTCGTGTCGGGAGGCCCGGGCAACGACAGCCTGCATGGCGGCGCCGCCGGCGAGCGGTTCCCCTGCTGCGACGACACCCTGGTGGGTGGCGACGGGGACGATTCGCTGTTCGGGGGAGGGGACGGCTCGGGCGGCCCGGGCAACGACTTTATCGGCTGGCTGGCCGGCACCGTGATGGGTGGGCCGGGAGACGACGACATCACCGTGGGCACCGACATCGACGGCGGGCCGGGCAGCGACACCATCTCCACGGACCGGACCGGAACGATCCGCGGCCGAGGAGGCAACGACACGATCACCGGAGCGAACTTCGGCGCCGAGACGATCTACGGGGGCGGCGGTTCAGACGTCATCGATGCTCGTGGGGGGCCCGACACCATCTACGGAGGGGGAGGCAACGACACGATCACCGCGGCCAACCACGATTCCTTCGTGACGGACACCGTCTACGGAGGAGCGGGTGACGACATCCTGATGGCGGGGAGCCTCTTCGGAGAGGGCTATGTCGTCATGTACGGAGATGATGGCAACGATTCGATCACCGGCGGGCGCGGAAGCGACCAGCTCTTCGGCGGTCCCGGTGACGACGACATCATTTCCGGCAGCGGCAAGGACACGGTGCACGGCGACGACGGCAACGACACCATCGACACCGGGCTGGGTCGCGATTCCGCCTTCGGTGACGCGGGCGACGACGTCGTCCAGGGCGGTGACGGGAACGACACGCTCGACGTGGTCGACGGTGTCCAGGGCAACGACTCGGTGTTCGGCGATGACGGAACGGACATCTGCTCCGCCGACCCCGGAGACCTGGTCGAATCGTGCGAGTTCGGATGAC
>JBIOYQ010000178.1:0-22056 GCA_044870295.1 Actinomycetota bacterium | reverse complement strand
GCGCTGCAGTCCGTCAGCGCGGCCCTGGCCGAAGCGCTGACCCCCGCCGAGGTCGCCGAGGTCCTCGTGGAACGCGGGCTCACCGCAATGTCCGCCACCGCCGGCTCGATCGTGATGTTCACCGCAGACCGCTCGGAGCTCGAGATCCTCCGCGCCTTCGGCTACGCGGACGAGATCGTCGAGCCGTGGAACAGGTTCGCCTCCGATTCGCCGGTCCCGCTCGCGGTGGCCGCCGGAACGGGCGAACCCGTCTTCCTGGCCCCGACGGAGGAGGCGGAGGAGCGGTTCCCAGGGCTCATCGCTCACCCTCCATCGGGAAATCAGGCATGGGCGGCGATCCCGCTCACCGTCGAGGGGCGGACCATCGGAGCCATGGGCGTGTCCTTCCCCGAGCTCAGAACCTTCCCAGTAGAGGAGCGGACGTTCATGCTGGCGCTGGCACGGCAATGCGCCCAGGCATTGGAACGCGCCCGGCTCTACGAATCCGAGCGGTCGGCACGCGCGGAGGCGGAGCAGGCCGAGGATCGGCTGGCGTTCCTGGCCGAAGCCAGTGAGGTCCTCGCGTCGTCGCTCGACATCGAGATCACCCTGGCGAGCATCGCCCGCCTCACGGTTCCCCGGCTCGCGGACTGGTGCAGCATCGACCTCCTCGTCGAGGACGGATCCTTGATGCAGGTGGCCGTGGTGCACCGCAATGCCTCCAAGGAATCACTGGCCCGGGAGCTTCGCGAACGCTATCCCCCCGAGCGCGACCCTCCCCACGCCATCTGGAACGTCTTGCAGACGGGCCAGCCGGAGATCGCCCGGGAGATCAACGACCACGACCTCGTGGCCAGGGCCAAGGATCCCGAGCACGTGAAGCTACTGCGCCAGCTGGGGATCCGCTCCCACATGATCGTGCCGCTGGTGGCGCGGGGAAGGACCATGGGGGCGATCTCGCTCATCCGAAGCGAATCGGGCCACGGGTACCAACCGGAAGACCTCGTGCTAGCTGAGGACCTGGGCCGGCGGGCGGCGATCGCCATCGACAACTCGCGACTGTATCGAGCCGAGCTGGCCGCGCGCCAAGCCGCGGAGCTGGCGGGCGAAGAGGTCACGTTCCTCTCGGAAGCTACCGCCACGCTGTCGGCGTCGCTTCCGGACTACGAGAGGATGCTGGAGCAGGTCGCCCGGCTCGCCGTTCCCGTCCTGGCGGACCTGTGTCTGATCGACGTGATCGAGCCGGACGGTTCCCTCCGTCACGTCATCATCACGCGGGCGGAGCAGGCCGGCCTCCTCACCGAGGAGCTGGAGCCGTCTCTCCACGACCCGGCCCGTTCGCACCTGGTCACCAGGGTGCTGGCCACGGGGGAGCCGCGGGTGATCGCCGACGTCTCCCAGGCCCTCCGCGAAGCCTCGAAGAAAGAACGCGGACTGCTGGCCTCGCTCCAGGCAACAGGGGCGGGGTCCGTGATGATCTTCCCGCTGCGGGCTCGCCAGCGGAACCTGGGCGCCATCACGTTCGTCTCCTCGGGCTCCCGGCGCGACGATGGTGAGGAGCGTCGGACCCGGCTGGCCGAGGAGCTGGCGCGCCGGGCCGCCCTGGTCCTGGACAACGCCCGACTGTTCGAGCTGCAGCGCAACATCGCACAGGTCCTCCAGCGCAGCCTCCTTCCCGCGTCGCTCCCCGAGATCCCACACATGGAGCTGGCCGCCCGGTATCGCGCCGTGGGCGAGGGCAACGAGGTCGGCGGCGACTTCTACGACGCCTTCGAAGTGGCCGACGGGGCGTGGATCCTCGCCATCGGGGACGTGTGCGGCAAGGGGCCAGAGGCCGCCGCCGTCACCGGGCTTGCCCGGCACACCCTGCGTGCAGTGGCCTTCCGCGAGCAGCGGCCCAGCACCATCCTGCGGATGCTCAACGAGTCCATCCTCCGGGAGATCGGCGACGAGCGGTTCTGCACGGTGTGCTGCGTGAGGGTCCGGCCCGGGCCGGGCGGCGCCCGGGTCACCGTGTCCTCGGGCGGCCACCCACTTCCCCTGATCCTGCGGGCGGACGGCAGCCTCGAAACGGCAGGGCAGCCCAGCATGCTGCTCGGGGTCCTCCCCGACGTCCACCCGACCGACCACGCCATCAGCCTCGGTCAGGGCGACACGTTGATCCTCTACACGGACGGCGTGGTGGAGCAGGACCGCGCCGGGATCGAGCCCGGAACGCTCCGGCTGGCTCGCATCATCCAGAGCAACGTGGGGGCGGGGGCAGCGGCCATGGCCGAGTCGATCGAACGATCCGTGGTCACCCTTGGCCTGGGGACTCCCCGCGACGACGTGGCCGTCCTGGTGCTTCGCGTCAGGCCCTGACGAGGCCGCAGGATCGCACTCTTGCCCCGGAAGCCTCCAGGATCGTATGGTCCGCCCACGTGAAGAGGGGCTTTCCTGCGTTCCGTGCCCTGCCGACGACCTCGCCCAGGGGCTTCCGCCTCGAAGGCGAGATCGACCTGTCGAACGCCGGCGCGCTTGCCGATCTCCTCGAGCCGGAGGTGGCGTCCGGGGGGGACCTCACCCTCGACCTATCGGGCGTCGCGTTCATGGACAGCACGGCCATCCAGGTGCTGCTGCGGGCTGGCAAGCAGATCGAGGGCAAGGGCCGGCTGGTCCTGTACCACCCTGGCTCGCTGGTGTCGAACGTGCTGCGGCTGATCAAGGCGGATCTGCTACCCGGGATCCTGATCGAGGGAGGCGAGGAGTGAACGGCGCCCGAGCCGTGGTCGCCCGAGGCGGCCTTCAGTCCCTGGACGAGGCTACTCTGGGCCGCTCGGGCGAAAACGATTGCGGCCGTTCGCGATCGTCCTCCAGAGCGGCGTCGCCGTCGACCCCTCCCCGCAGCTTCACCATTCTGACGACCGTCCCGGGCCGTGAGTCCGTCCCGCACGTGATCGTGATCTGATCCATCGTCGACATCATCAGCAGGATCCCCCGCCCGGTCGCCCCGTCCTCGTCCGAGGGGAGTGCCCGGCGGAAGACTCCTTCGTCACTGACTTCCACCTCGACGCGGTCGGAGGAAGGCCTCCAGGCGACGACGATCTCCGGCGTCCCGCTGTGCAGGATGGCGTTGGCCGCCGCCTCGCTTACCGCCAGTACGAGGCTGTCGGTGTGCCTGGCGAAGGAGTCGGCCATGGCGTGTCTTCGGATGAAGGCTCTGATCTCCTGGAGGCGGACACGTTCGGCCGGGAAGACGCGGGTCTCGGTCGAGCCCTGCCGCTCGGCGGAAGCGGGTGCGTCCTCCACCGTCAGCGCGAGCCCCGGTTTCGTCAGCCCCATCAGCCGGAGGACCCTCCGAACGGGCGGTGTCGGGCCCCTGAGGATCAACCTGCCCCGGCCGTCCAGCCGCTCCGCAACCCGGAGCAGGGCCCGAACCCCCGTCGAGTCCACGAACGAGAGGCCCGAGGCCTCGACAGTGATGTCGCCCATGCCCTGCCCGAGCGCCTCGAGCCTGCTAGTGAGGTCGTCGGCGGTTGCCAGATCCAGCTCCCCGGTGACGCTCAGCGTCCTGGGGTCCAGCAGAGCAAATTCCAAGGGCATCTGAGGTTTCTACCCCACCGGACCCGTCGGCAAGCCTGCGATGCGGGCTGCCCTCCCCGGCGATCAAGCGGCGGCGGGCGAGGTCTCCAGGATGCGAAGGAGGGCCGCCTCGTCCGTTCGAAGTCCATCCTTGGGACTCGAGCCCGAACCGCTGGCCCCCCGCCACGCCGCCCGCAGCCTCCGCCCCGCGTAGGCCTCCAGAACCACCGGATGGATGTAGCACGCCCGGCACACCGCGGGCGTGTTTCCCAGTCGCGCCGCCACGGACTTGACCGCGTCGGCCACCTTCCCCTTCGCCTCGTGCTGGGAGCGGAACCCGCCCGCCTCCGCGAGGGCCTGCGCCGCCAGGACGGATCCGGTCCAGGTTCGGAAGTCCTTCGCCGTGAAGTCGCTGCCGGCGATCGACCGGAGATACTCGTTCACGTCCTCGGACGCGATCGTACGGATATCGTCGTCGTCATCGACGTACTGGAACAGCTCCTCGCCGGCGAGGTCCTGGCACCGCTTCACCACACGGGCCAGCCGACGGTCGGTGATGTCCACGACCGCTCGCTTGCCCCCCTTGCCCGTGAACCGGAACCGCAGCCGAGACCCGAACACGTTCACGTGCTGGTCCCGCATGGTGGTCAGACCGTAAGACCCGTTGTCCCTGGCGTACGAGGCGTTGCCGACGCGGATGGCCGTCGAGTCGAGGAGCCGGACCACCGCCGCCAGCACCTTCTCACGCGGCAGGCCGGGCAGCGCGAGGTCGCGGTCCACCGCGGCCCGGATGGTGGGGAGGGCCCGCCCGAAGTCCACCACGCGCTCGTACTTCGTCTGGTCGCGCACCTCCCGCCACCGATGGTGGTAGCGGTACTGCTTGCGGCCGCGCGCGTCGCGGCCGGTCGCCTGGATGTGCCCGCGAGGGTCGGGGCAGATCCACACGTCGGTCCACGCCGGCGGCACGGCCAGCGCCTTGACCCTGGCGAGCTCGTCCGCGTCGGCGATGCGGTCCCCGGATGGCGACACGTAGACGAAGCCGGAACCGGCGCGGCGGCGGCGGATGCCCGGCGACTGGTCGGATACGTAGCGAAGCCCGGCAGATCGGGCCGCTTCGTCGCCGCCCTGGACCTCAGCCGAGGCCGTCGCCATCGCCCAGGATGTAGACGTGGTACGGCCGTCGGATGACCTGGAAGGCGACGTTGCGAACGGGGGTGCCCCCCGGGGTGACGCCACGTTCGCTCCCTCGATGGGCATGGCCGTGCAGGACCAGGTTCGCCCCGGCCCGGTCCACCGCCTCGCCCAGGAGGTAGCTCCCTAGGAACGGGAAGATCTCCAGGCGCTCGCCCTGCAGCGTCTGCTCCGTGGGCGAGTAGTGCATGAGCGCCACCTTCGTGTCCGCGTCCAGTTCCGAGAGGGCTTCCTCCAGCCGACCGGCCACGTCCTTCGTGTGCCGGATGAACGCCTTCATCTCCGGTTCGCCAAAGTCGCTGCCGGAAGCGCCGACGAAGCCTCCGCCGAACCCTTTCACCCCGGCCACACCGACCCTGGTCCGCCCCACGTTCAGCACGACGCCCTCGCCCTCCAGCATGCGCACGCCCGCCTCCTCCAGATGCTTGCGCACCTCGGCCTCTCGATCCGAGTGGTAGTCGTGGTTGCCCAGCACCGCCACGATCGGGATGGGGGCGTCGCGAAGCTCCTCCGCCAACGCGGCCGCCTCGTCGGGGTCTCCAACCCGCGTCAGGTCGCCGGCCACCAGGAACAGGTCGGCGTGCTCGGGGAGCGATTCGACGTGTGGTCGCAAGGATCCCGAGAGGTCGGCGCCGAAGTGCAGGTCGCCGACCGCAGCGACCCTGATCATTCCAGGGACTCCACGTCGGGCGATCCCGGAGACGCGGCGATGCCCTCGACCCCCACGTGGTTGTGCACGGTGTGATCGGGAAGCACCCCGCGCACGAGGTCGCCGATCACGTCGCGGCGCTCCGTCGACGGGACGGTACCCGTCAGGAAGACCCGGTCTCCCCGGACGGTCACGTCGATGTGCAACTCGCCGATGCGCGGGTCGCCGATCAGAGCGTCACGGACCCGTTGGACCAGGTACTTCTCCGGCTCCTCCTTCGGCTCGACGCTCACGACCTCGACTCCATGGGCACCACCTTGCCCTCGTCGGCCACCGGCTCGACGATCAGCTCGAGCAGACTCCGCAGCGCCGCCGGAGGGACCAGGAGGTCGTTCGACTGGGCGTAGAGCAGGAGACTGCCCACGCGACGGGACGCCCGGCGGGCCCTCCGGACCAGGTAGTCCCAGTCCAGGTCGGCCCGGGCGATGATGCCGAGGGCGTCGAACCAGTGGCGCGGGGTCTTCTCGTCGTGGACCACGGCCTTGATGACGACCAGGTCCTCCGGGGCCACCGCGCGCATCTTGATGCCCTTGAAGACCTCCACCGCGGAACGCTCCAGCATCTCGTCGTCCAGGTAGATGTCGCCGGTGGAGCGGAAGATCACGTCGACGAGGACGCCCTCCTTGATGCCCTTGAACAACCAAAACGGATCCGTGCGCTGGATGTCGAATCCCTCCTCGCCCAGCGCGTCCAGCACCGCGTCGGCGTCCTGCGGGCGGACGAACAGGTCGACGTCGTGCGTCCACCGCGGCCGGCCGTAGAGCGCGGAGGCGACGCCGCCGATGAACGCGTAGGGGATGTTCCTGCGTTCGATGGCCCCAATCGCCTCGCCGGCCACCCGGAGGAACGTCTCCTCGTCGACGCGCCACCCCTCGAAGTTGACGTTGGGCACGGCCCCTCATATACCCGCGGCCCCGGAGGGCGAAGCCTGGTCCGCTGAGCGGGGCGTAGCCGCCGGGGGCACCGGGTAAGGAGACGATGACCAGCAAGGAAAGGAGACCACCGTGTCGATCCTGGTTCGCCATGCCATGACCTCGTCCCCGCAGACCATCGATCCCGACATGAACGCGGCCGACGCGGCCGCCCTGATGAAGAGCGAGGACGTCGGGGCACTGCCCCTGGTGAAGGACGGCGAGCTGATCGGCCTGGTCACCGACCGCGACCTGGTGATCCGCGTGCTGGCCGAGCGGAAAGACCCCACCGGTGTCAAGGTCGGCGACATCGCCACGAGATCACCGGTCACCGTCACCCCGGACAGGCGGTTGTCGGAAGCGCGCGAGCTGATGGTGCAGCATCAGGTGCGCAGGCTGCCGGTCATGAAGGGCCAGGATCTGGTGGGCATCCTGTCGCTGGGCGACGTGGCATGGGCCGACGCCAGCATCCGGGAGGTGGGTGAAGCCCTTCGCGCGGTGTCCGAGTCCGAGAGCACCATGACCCAGAACGAGGACGCCGACCGCGGAACGCCCGAACGTGTCCTGCACCGCCGCGAAACGGGCTAGCCCCGAGGCGCCGTCAGCTCCCGGCTCCGTTCGTCATCTCCCGCCGCAAGCCTTCCAGCGGGACCGAGCCGATCGACAGGACCCGGTCGTGGAAGTCACGGAGCGAGAACGCCGAGCCCTTGTCGGCTTCCGCCTGCCGTCGGATGCGTTGGAGCTCGAGCTGGCCGATCATGTAGGCAAGGGCCTGCCCCGGCCATGCGATGTACCGGTCGGTCTCGATCTCCGCGGACATCCTGGGAACCCCGGCCTCCTCCATCTGCGTGATCGACCGTTCCCGGTCCCACCCCAGCGCGTGGATACCGCTGTCCACGATGAGCCGGCACGCCCGCCAGCCCTGCGCCTCCAGCATCCCTAGGCGTTCGTAGTCGTCGAGGTACAGGCCCATCTCGTCGGCCAGGCGCTCGCTGTACAGACCCCACCCCTCGATGAAGGCGCTGCCCGCCAGGATGCCACCGAACCTCCGCAGCGGCAGACGGTCCGAGAACTCCTGCTCGATGGAGACCTGGAAGTGATGGCCCGGGTTGGCTTCGTGATACGTGATTGAGGCCAGGTGATGGAGTGGGCGCTTCTCCAAGTCCGAGGTGTTGACGTAGTAGATCCCGAGTCGTGAGCCGTCCATGCTGGGCGGGTAGTAGAACGCGTCGGCCATGTCCTTCTCGCGGAACTCCTCGACCGCCTTCACCTCGCAGTTCTGCTCGGGCAGCCGTCCGAAGTACCCGGGGGCAGCGTCCCAGCTCCGCTGGACCTGGTCCTCGGCGAGCTTGACCATCTCCTCGCGGGACGCGGCCGTGTTCTTCCCGCTCTCCGTATGGGCGCGGACGGCCGAGGCCGCGTCGGGATGCCCCAGCCGCTTGGCGATCTCGCGCCGCTCCTCCTGGATGCCGGCCAGCTCGCGAACGCCGATCTCGTGCACCTCCTTGGGATCGAGGGGGAGCGTGGTGAAGGTGCGAACCTGGCTGGCGTAGATGGCGTCACCACCGGGGAGCGCGCTCAGTCCGACGCTGTCCCGAGCGGAGGGTCGGTACTCGCGCACCGCCTCCAGATACGTCGCATAGGCCGGCCACACCTGGTCGCGAAGAACACCGGCCACCCGCTCCCGGTCCTCCTCCGACGCCTCCGCCACCGGCGCGACGCCTGGGGAGGTCACTGGGTCAAGCGCCAGGAGGCGCTCCAATTGCGCGATGATGCGGTCGACCACGAGCGCCGGCGCCACCTGCCCGCTGGCGGCCCCATCGCGGACCGACCCGGCCAGCTGGTTCAGGAACGTCGGGATGGCGCGCAACCGGGCCTCGTATTTCTGGAGGCGTTCGGGCGTGTCCGCTCGCTGCAAGGAGGCCAGTTCGGCCACCAGCGTTCCCGGACCGGTGAAGTGGCTGACGGCGTGGAACCGATCCATCCGATGCTCGATGGCATCGAGCTGGTTGCGGGCCACGGCCTCCAGCACGTCGAGCGTGGCGCGCACGTCCTGGTCCAGCGAGGCGCGGTCGATCCCGGCCAGGTCGTCCAGCGCCTGCTGGAAGAACCGTCGGTTGCGTTCGCGTCCCTCGTCGCTCGCGTCGGGCAGGCGATCGTCGTACCTATCGTCCCCCACCTGCGTGCCCAGCAGCGGCTCCGCCTCCAGAAGCCCTTCCCAGAACCGCTCCGCCAGCGCCCTCCCCTGGTCCTGCCCGTTGTCGCCCACGCCTCTCCTTCCTTGGTCCTCGCGTCGTCCCCGTCGACGGCCGAGAATAGCCGTTCATGGAGATCGACCACGCCCTCTACGCCGTACGCGATTTCGAGGCCGCGGCCCGCCGCCTGTGGTCCGACCATGGCCTGGCCGCGGTTCCGGGCGGGAAGCACGCCGGCTGGGGCACCGCCAACTGGATCGTGCCGCTCGGACCGAACTACCTCGAGCTGATCGGTATCGAGAACGAGGAGGAGGCGTCTCGATCCTTTCTGGGCAGGCATCTCCAAGGCGTGCTGCCGGAGGGCGAACGATTCATCGGGTGGGTGGTGAGGCCGGAACTGTTCGACGAAGCGGTAGAGCGGGCCGGTCTGGAGGCGTCCGAAGGTTCTCGCGTTCGACCCGACGGCCAGGTGCTGCGGTGGCGCAGCGCCGGCGTGGAGCTGACCATGCAGGACCCGTCGCTCCCCTTCTTCATCGAGTGGCTGGTGCCTCCGGAGCTCCATCCGGGCCGCATGCCCGCCGACCACCGTGTCCAGCCGGAAGGAATCTCGTGGCTCGAGGTCCAGGGCGACCAGGACGTCCTCCGTTCCTGGCTCGGCGACGAAGAGGTCCCAGTGAGAGTGGTCCCCGGCCCTCCCGCCCTGTTGGCCGTCGGCATCGCCAGCGCTGCGGGTGAGATCGTTCTGCGCTAGTCGGGAGTCGAGCGCAGGATGTCCCCGAGCGCGCGGAGGGCGCGGCCGCGGTGGCTGATGGCGTTCTTCTCTTCTGGGGACAGCTCGGCCATGGTTCGAGCGTCCTCGCCCTCGGGAACGAAGATCGGGTCGTAGCCGAAGCCGCCGGTCCCGCGCGGTTCCAGGATCAACCGGCCCTCGCACACGCCCTCGGCCCACACCTCCCGGCCGTCGGGCCAGGCGCACGCGGAGATGCAGCGGTACCGCGCCGTTCGATCTTCAGGAGGTACTTCGCGAACGCGATCGATCAGCAGGTGGAGGTTCTGTTCATCGGTGGCCGTGGAGCCGGCGAACCGGGCCGACCGGGGTCCCGGCCCGCCATCCAGCGCGTCGACCTCGATCCCGGAGTCGTCGGCGACCGCGGGCAGGTTGAGGGCCGAGGCAACCGCTCGCGCCTTCAACAGCGCGTTGTCGAGATACGTCTCCCCTGTCTCCTCCACATCGGGGAAGTGAGCAGAGACCTTGTCGGGGTCACGAAGGCTGACGGCCATGTGCCAGTGAACGGGCCAATCCACGCAGATGTCGAGGACCTCCCGGATCTTGCCGGGGTTCTTCGTGGCCAGTGCCAGCTCGGGGGGGAACCCCACCTCAGCCGGCCAGGACCTGGCGCTGGAACTCGGTGAGCTGGTCGATGCCGCCGGACGCCAGGTCCAGCATCTCGTCGAGCTGTTCGCGGGTGAAGGCCTGTCCCTCCGCGGTGCCCTGGACCTCGACCAGCCTCCCCGAGCCCGTCATGACCACGTTGAAGTCGACCTCCGCCTTCGCGTCTTCCTCGTAGCAGAGATCGAGCAACAGTGCGTCCTCCACGATGCCGGCGCTGATGGCCGCCACCGAATCGGGCAGCACGTCGGCGGGAAGCGCGCCGGACTCCGTCAGGCGACCGACCGCCTGGGCCAGGGCGAGATAGCCCGCGGTGATCGAGGCGGTTCGCGTGCCGCCGTCCGCCTGGAGAACGTCGCAATCGATCCAGATGGTGCACTCCCCCATCCGCTCCAGCGCGGCGACCGATCGCAACGACCGCCCGACCAGCCGCTGGATCTCCTGGGTACGTCCCGACGGCCGGCCCTGTTGGACCTCGCGCGAGGTTCGCACGGCGGTGGCGCGGGGCAGCATGGCGTACTCCGCGGTGATCCATCCGCTGCCGGTGCCCTGGAGGAACTTCGGCACCTTGGGCTCGTAGGAGGCCGACACCAGCACGCGGGTCTTGCCCATCTCCAACAGTGCCGAGCCCTCCGCCCATTCGAGATATCCCATCTCGACCTTCAGCGGACGGACGTCGCGCGGCCCACGGCCGTCGACGCGCATCAACGGGTCGCTCACGGGACCACCCGCATGCCTTCCGTCGCCAGGGTCACCGGGCCCCCGAAGGCCTCGGCCGCCTGACCCTCCACCGCGTCCATGGGATTCTCCGGCCAGACGTGGGTCAGCACGAGCTGGCGTACCCCAGCCTTGCGACCGGTCTCCCCGGCCTGGGTCCCGGTCATGTGGATGGGCTCCGCCCACACCGGGGGTTCGACCCAAGTGGCCTCGGTCACCAGCGCGCCGGCGTCCTTGGCCAGCGTGACCAGCTCTTCCGTAGGACCGGTGTCGGCGCTGTACGCCAAAGCCTGGCCGTCCGCTTCGAACCGCATACCCAGGGTGGGAACGGGGTGTCGCATCGGCGCGGTGCGAACCCGCAGCGGTCCCGCCTCGAAGGAGCTCCCCGGCTCGACCACATGGAGATCGAAGGCCTTCGGGAGCTCCTCCTCCAACTGCAGGGCGTGCTCGAACAGTCCGGGTGGAGCGAACAGCGGGATCCGTGGGTTGTCGGTCCCCCACCACCGGGCCAGGAAGAAGGGATACAGATCGAGGAAATGGTCGAAGTGCCGGTGGGAGATCACCACGCCCTGCACCTCGTCGAGCCCGATGTGCAGCTGGAGGTTCGCCATGGTCCCGTTGCCTTGGTCGACCCACAGGTGGTAGCCGTCGTGGCTGACCAGGTACCCACTGGCGGCATGGCCGGGCTTCGCCCAGCCGCCGCCCGCCCCGAGCACGGTCAGATCCACGCCGTCACCCTCCCACCGACGCCCGGAATCCGCCCGGGACCACCAGCCGGACGTCGGGGATGGACGGGCTGAGGAAGCGCTCGGCGACCTCCCGGAAGCCGGCCGGATCGCCGGTGCACACGAACTCGTGGACGGGGTCCGGGGCCGCGGCGCGGAGATCACCGGCCGCCAGCGTCTCGTACACGTCCCTGGCAGTCTCGCCCGCGGAGGAGATGAGCGCCACCTCCCGCCCCATCACCTCGCCGATCACACCCGACAGCATGGGGTAGTGCGTGCAGCCGAGGATGAGCGTGTCGATGCCTGCCGCCTGGAGCGAACCGAGGTACTCGCGCGCCGCGGCGATCAGCTCCGGACTGGTGGTGTCTCCGTGTTCGACGAACTCGACGAACGCCGGGCACGCCTGGGAGAACAGCTGCACGTCGGTGGTGACCCGGAGGAGCGCGCGATCGTACGCGCCGCTCTTCACGGTCGCCTCCGTGCCGATCATGCCGATGCGCCGGTTGTGGGTGACCCGGACCGCCGCTCGAACGCCCGGGTCGACCACCCCGACCACCGGCACGCTGGCCGCGTCGGCGACGTCCTGGATGGCCGCCACCTCCACGGAGTTGCACGCGACCACCAACAGCTTCACGCCGCGATCGACCAGATAGGCCGCGATCTCGAGGGCGTACCGCCGGATCTCCTCCAGGGGCTTGGGCCCGTAGGGGAACCGAGCGGTGTCGCCCACGTACAGCAAGGGTTCTCGCGGCAGCAGGTCCAGGATGGCCCGCGCCACCGTGAGCCCACCGACCCCGGAGTCGAACACGCCGATCGGTCGCTCGTCAGGCACGCCCAGGCCTTACCACCACAACGTCTCCTCCACCTGCTTCTCGGCGACCTCGAGGTCCAGCGCCCACGCGTGCGTGGACAGGTACTTCCATCCGCCGTCCGCCAGCAGGCACACCACATCGCCGTCGTCCAGCCGTTCGGCCACCCGCCGTGCGGCGTGGACCACCGCCCCGGAGGAGATGCCGGCGAAGATGCCCTCCAACCGCGTCAGCTCTCTGGTGGCACGCAGGGCATCCCGGGAGGACACCAGGAACTTCCCGTCGAGGATGGACTGGTCGAAGATCGGGGGGACGAAGCCCTCGTCGAGTGATCGCAGACCGTAGACCAGCTCACCCAGCTCGGGCTCGGCGGCGATCACCTTCACATCCGCGTTGTGCTCCTTCAGCCGGCGGCCGGCTCCGGACAGCGTCCCGCCGGTCCCCAACCCGGCCACGAAGTGCGTCACCTCGGGCAGGTCGCGCACGATCTCGGCGCCGGTGCCCAGGTAGTGCGCCTGGACGTTGGCGGGGTTGCCGTACTGGAACGGCATGAAGTACTTGGGATCGCGGGCCATGGCCTGGGCCACCTCGATGGCGCCGTTCGTGCCCTTGTCGGCGGGGGTGAACACGACTTCGGCCCCGAACAGCTCGAGCAACCGGACCCGTTCTTCGCTGGCGTTCTCAGGGATGACCGCCGTGAGCCGATATCCCTTTCGGGAGGCAACCATGGCCAGCGAAATGCCGGTGTTCCCGGAGGTGGGCTCGAGGATCACCGTGTCGGGTCCCAGACGGCCCTCGGCCTCCGCGGCCTCGATCATGCCCAGGGCGATCCGGTCCTTCAGCGAACCGGTGGGGTTCTGCCCCTCCAGCTTGGCCCACAGTCGAACCTGCGGTTTCGGCGAGAGGCGCTGGATGCCGACCAGCGGCGTCTCGCCGATGGCCCCCAGGATGTCGTCGGCTCGCATGACGGGGCGATTATCGCAGCGGCGACCGACACGACCGAGGGGCATGTTCCTTTCCCGAGGTTTGGGGTACCCTTCGAACATGCTCAGGAGGCTGGTGCTGGCCTCGGTGACCGGCGCGCTCCTGCTCGGCTCGGCCTGCACCGGCACGAAGGTGATCGTCTCCACGCCCCGGCCGGTCGACAGCACACCCCCGCAACCGCAATCGACGCGCGCCCCGACCGAGGGATTCGCCTTCATCGCCCAGCCTCACTTCCAGTACATCTTCGCGCCGCAGTCGATCATCCTGGGCGACGTCCCTCCCCCACCCACCGATGTGCAGGGCGGGACGAAGCACCTTGGAGGAATGGTGCTCACCCACGAGAGACTCAAGCTCACGCTCCTCCCCTCGACCAGCGGAACGGTGGCCCTCGCGTTCGAGGAGTTCAGCACGGAGAGCGATGTCTGGGGTGGTGTGATGATCCCCGAGGAGCGGAAGCTGTTCGAACGCTTCGCCTTGGACCCGTCGCTGGGTGACTGGCTGATCATCCTGGACGACGTGATCGTGAAGGACGGCAAGGACCCGGTCCCGCTGACGGCCTACCGATGGCCTCGGTCGGCGGTGGAGACGTACGCGGCCTGCGGGATCCCCAAGCAGTTCGTCATCGACCGCTGCACGAGCGCGTTCTACTCGGCAGGGGACACGGCGTACGTCCGGCGCGGCGCCAGCGTGAGCGCCGGGCAGTAAGGGACTCAGCGGCGGGTTCGCTTCCTGTCCGCCAGGATCTGGCGGGCCGCGTTCTGACCGGGACCTCCGGTGACTCCGCCGCCCGGATGCGCGCCCGCCCCACAGAGATGGAGCCCGTCCGGAACCAGTCGGTACCGGGCCATCCCCAGGAGCGGTCGCCACGCGAAGAACTGGTCGAGTCCGGGCTCGGCATGGAATGGATGACCCCCGGTGAGGCCGTAGTCGCGTTCGAGATCGACCGGCGTGATCACCTCGCGGCCGACGACCAGGTCCGACAGGCCCGGCGCGTAGGACTCCAACGTCTTCATCACGAGGTCGCCCAGGCCCTCTCGCTCGGAGGCCCACTCGCCGTCCGCGAGGCGGTACGGCGTCCACTGCGCGATCACGCTCATGACGTGGCCGTCCGCCGGCGCCAGGTGGCCGGACGGATCGGCGAGCGACGGGATGGTCGCTTCGAGGTACGGCTCCTCGGACACCCGGCCGTACTTCGACGCGTCGAACGCCCGCTCCAGGTAGTCGATGCCGGGGGCGATCACGATGCGGCCGGCCAGGCGGCTCGGGTCGTCACCGCCGGTCGCGGCGAACCGCGGCAGCCGCTCCAGTGCCAGGTTGACCTTCGCCATGACACCGGGGGTGCGGATGTTGCCGGTCCGCCACGCCAGTGTGGGACCGAGCGCCACCGGATCGACCAGGTCGAGCAGGGTCCGCTTCGGATCCAGGTTGGAGATCACGACGGGCGCTTCGAACTCCTGACCCGACGCTGCGGACACGCCGGTGACGCGGCCGTCCCGCGTTGTGACGGCGGTCACCTCCACCTGGGCCATGATGTCGGCGCCGAAGCTCCGGGCGGCCGTCACCAGCGCGTGCGCGAGGGTTTCGGGACCGCCCTGCGCAAACACGGTCTGGCCGGCGGCGCCGCCGTCGTTGGCCGCCGAGTCCGAGAGCAACACCGCGGTGGTCCCCGCGGACCACGGACCCATCGCCGTGTACTGCACGCCGCGGGCGGCGATCGCCCCCCGGAGGCCGTCCGACTCGAAGGCTTCGCCGACGAAGTCCGCGACCGCCATGGGCAGCACCCTGAGGATCTCCCGGCCGGTCTTCGTTCCCAGCTTGCGAAACGCACGAACCAGGCGGACGCCACCCAGGGCATCGGCGACGGACGGCTTCTTGAGGTCGGGCGGCGTGGACACCTGGAGGTGCGCCATGAAGCTCGCCAGCGCCCGGACCTTCTGGTCGAACGAGGAGTATGCCTCGGCGTCCCTGGCCGACCACGAACGCAGGTCCTGCTCCGTCCTGGCGGGATCGGCCCACAGCGTGATGGAGCGGCCGTCCGGGTGCGGCGAGAACACCCGCACCTCGGGGCGGATGAACCGAAGGCCATGATCCGAGAGTCGAAGGTCGCGCACGACCGAGTCGCGGAGCCGGCCGACCGTGTGGGCCAGGGCCGGGGCTCGATAGCCTGGGGCCGGGTGGGACCCCGCCAGCGCTCCCCCCAATTCGTCTCGGCGCTCCAGCACCAGCACGCGCAGTCCCGCCCGCGCCAGATACGCCGCGCACACCAGGCCGTTGTGCCCGGCGCCGATCACGATGGCGTCGTACCGCCGGTCCCCCGACGCCGTCACGGCTCCTCCTTGCGCAGCTTCCAGATGTGCTCCGACGGCCACCGCTTGGACCACTCGATCTCGGCCTGCGTCCAGTAGGTGGACGTGTCATCCGGACGGGCCCGGGTCTCGATCAGGTCGTCGATCTGCAGCCGGTGTTGGCGGAACAACCGGACCCATCCGCCGTACGTCCGCTGGTATTCGACGTGCGGGCCCGGCCCCCACCCGGTCAATTCGCTCCGGCCCAGGGTGAAGTAGTCGGCGTGCAGGCGGTCGTCGACCTCGTCGGTGGCGGGATCGAAGCACAGCTCGAACAGCGGCGTGATGATCGAGAACGCGAACAACCCACCCGGCCGCAACACGCGGGCCGCCTCCGGAATGGTCCTGTCCGGGTCGGCGAACGACATGGCGCCGTGGTCGCAGAACACGATGTCGAAGCTCTGGTCGCGGAACGGCAGCTCGGTGGCGCTCGCCTGCACGATGGGGACGGAGGCACCGAATCGCGCCATCAGCTCGCCCGCGTGGGCCAGCTGCACGCCCGACAGATCGATGCCGACCGCACGTGCTCCGCGGCGGGCCAGGAAGATCGACCACTGGGCCGCACCGCATCCCAGCTCGAGGACGTCCTGGTCGCCGACGTCACCCAGGATGCCCAGCTCCTCTTCCGGCCGGGCGAACACGCCCCAGGCCAGCTCCCGTTCGTTCAGCTGCGTGGCGTTCTGCGTCTGGTACTCGCGGCTGATGGCGTCCCAGTGCGTCCGGTTGGTCCGGACGTCCTCCGCGGACGACCACCCGCTCATGCGGCCCGCCGCTTCCGCTCTCGCACCAGCTCGAGGGCGGCGATCCGGCCGGACGCGCCCATGATGCCGCCGCCCGGATGGGTGGACGATCCGCACATCCACAGGTCCCGGATGGGCGTGCGATATCTGGCCCAGCCGGGGACGGGTCGGCTGAAGAACAGCTGCTCGAGGCTGAGCTCTCCCTGGAAGATGTTGCCCTCCGACAGGCCCAGGTCTCGCTCGATGTCCAGCGGGGTCAGCACCTGCCGGTGGAGGATCAGGTCCTTCAGGTTCGGAGCGCGCTCGGCGATGGTGTCCACCACCGCGTCGCCGAAGGCCTCGCGCTGCGCGTCCCAATCGGGATCGCCCTGCGCCAGGTGGTAGGGCGCGTACTGCACGAAGCAGCTCATGACGTGCTTGCCGGGCGGAGCCATGGACGGGTCCACCAGCGTCGGGATGATCATGTCGATGTAGGGGCGGCGGGAGAATCGCCCGTACTTCGCGTCGTCGTACGCCCGCTCCATGTACGCGACGCTCGGAGAGAAGCTCATCGCCCCGCGAAGGTGCTCGGTGGTCTCCGAATTCGGCAGCGAGGTGAACTCCGGCAGGCCGTCGAGGGCCAGGTTGACCTTCCCGGACGATCCCCGGAACTTGTATCGCCGAACCTCGGCCTCGAACGCCGGATCGAGCGTGCCCGGCTCCACGAGGTCGATCATGGTTCGTCGGATGTCGGCGCTGGACAGCACGGCCCCGGCCTCCAGCTCTTCGCCGGACTCCAGCACCACGCCCGTGGCCCGGTCGCCCCGCACCAGGATCCGAGCCACGGGAGCCTCGGTCCGGATCTCGGCGCCGAGCGTTCGCGCGGCGTCGGCGATGGCGCCGCTCACCCCACCGGTCCCGCCCTTGGGGATCCCCCACGCGCGGAACGCGCCATCGATCTCCCCCATGTAGTGATGGAGCAGCACGTACGCCGTCCCCGGCGAACGCACACCCTGGAAGGTCCCGATGATCCCCGACGCCGCCATCGTGGCCTTCAGCGGGTCCGTCTCGAACCACTGGTCCAGGAAGTCCACCGCGCTCATCGTCATGAGCTGGACGAACGTCGCCTGATGCCGCTCCGGCAGGTCGCGGAACCGGCGAGCCAGGCGAACCAGCGGCAACCACGGCCTCGGGTCCAGCTTCCCGGGGTCGGGCGGGATCACCGAGAGGATCGGCTTGATGAACCTGGCCATGTCGACCATGAGCTGGCCGTACTCCTCGTAGGCCTCGGCGTCTGGGCGAGACCACCGGCGCAGTTCGCGCAGCGTTCGTCCGTGGTCGTTCACCCGCCACAAGTGGTCGCCGTCGAGGGGCGTGAAGGTGCCGTCGAGTGGCAGGATCTCCAGCCCGTGCCTGGGCAGGTCCAGCTCTCGGATGATCTCGGGCCGGAGCAGGCTGACCACGTACGAGGCGACGCTGAACCGGAAGCCCGGAACGATCTCCTCCGTGACGGCCGCGCCTCCCAGCACGTGCCGGCGCTCGAGGACGACGGTCTTCATCCCGGCCTTCGCCAGGTAGGCGGCGCACACCAGGCCGTTGTGACCGCCACCGATCACGACCGCGTCGTACCGACCAGCCACCGGACCTCCCCGTGGCGAAAGGGGCGGTTCCCCCCTTGCGGCCGCCTACTCTACGGGAAGGCCCGTGCCCCTAGCCCGTGTACGTGCCCGTGATCGAGAAGTGGGCCCCGCCGCTGACGCAGCCGCGCACCGCGGGGTGGCTCTCCACCACCGTGCCAGTCAGCTTGATGGCGCGCCATTCGCCCCCGATGATGTCGGCCTCGGCCACCTTGACCACGATGGTGAGGGCGGAGATGTCGGCGACGCCGCCGCAGCTGCCGATGAACTTCGCGCTGTCGGCCCCCGAGTAGCTCACGCCCTTGCGGGTCAGCAGGGTCTTCAGGTCCTTGATCGAGAGGTCCTTGACGGTGACGTTGCACGCGCCGGCGTCGCACTTCGGCGTGAACTTCCATCCGAGCGTGAACTTCCCGAGACTCCCGACGTATCCAGACTGCGACGTGGTCTTGAACTTCACGCTGAACGTGCCGTCCAGACGCGCCGAGGAGAGCGGCGGCACCGGCACCTTCACACTCGTCGAGACCTTGTCCGATTGGAAGAGCCCGTCGCCCCGGGTGAGGATGGCGTACGTGTAGCTCTCTCCGGGCATGACGTTCTGGTCGAGGTACGTCGTGGCGCTGGCCGGCACGGCCGCGATCTGGATCGTGCCGCGGTAGATCCGGTAGCCCTGCACGGTCTGGCCACTCGGCGCGGTCCAACTCATCGCCACCCCGAACGGGGACGTCTGTCCCTTCGCCGTGAAGCCGACCGGAGGCGCCACCGCTGCAGGCGCGGCCGGCGACGCCGACACGCTGGCCGCCGGGCTGACCGCCACGGGCGTCTTCTTCCCTCCGCCGCCGGCGACGGCGACCCCGACGACGATGCCGATGACCACCAGGATCCCGGCCCCGATGAGGATCATCCGCGCGGGGGACCGCTTGGGCGGCGAACCGGGCGGCGTCGGGCCCGTCGGCTCGGCGGGCGTGCCCGGCAGCGCCCACCCCGATTCCGAGGGCACCGTCGGCGGCGCTGGCAGCTCCTGGGTGACGGTGGACGCAGGAGCGACGGCCTCGACGGACTCGGTGGACAGGGTCACGGCCGCGGGTGCGCTGGGTTCCGCGGTGGCGGGGCCAGATTCAGCGCCGCCTGGTGGATCGACGGGGTCCAACGGTGCCTCCCTTCCTCGGGCATGGAAACGCAGCACACGCGAAGGGAGACACGGCTTGTCCGGGGCCCGATCGGGCCCCGACCCCCCTTCCGGTGCAGGTGTGTACTCGTTCCTCTCGGAGATGTCAATCACCGTAGGCGAGCAGGTCTACGTCGAGCCAGCGATCCACGTCCCGTCGTAGGTGGAGAGGACCGAGCGCCGTAGATCCCCCATGATCCTTCTCCCCCCGGTCAAGCAGGGGTCTGGGCCCAGCTCCCCGGGGGTGGTGCACCGGAGTACTTGCTCGCCGAAGTGCAGAGTAGCGAGGCGGGTGGCAGGGACATTGGGGACAACGGAATCGTCGAAAGTGAAGGCCAATTGGTACGGGTCTGCGAAGGAGCGCTGGGCGCTGAGGTCGACCTGCTGACCGAAGCACTGGTACGGGGCTGGGCACCCTCCCTCATCGATCGAGCCTTCCAGGAGGTGAACCTCGCCCTCAACGCCCTCCGGCACTATGACCCGGGTGACCGTTGTGTCGCTGGGAGATGGTCGACCTCCCGTGGTGATCACGCGCTGCCCACCAGAAGCCGGCACCCAGCCATGTGCCTCGTCACGCGTGCGCGCCTGGACGGTGGTCGATTCGGACGATGAGTCGTTGCCCGAGACCGGATCCTCCTCGTTCGCCTTCACGCTGGCTGAGTTGGTAATCGAGCCGGCCGAAGACGGGGATTGGACCACGACCGACAGGGTGGCGGAGGCTCCGTCTGCAAGCGTGCCCAGGTCGCACTCGATCGTTCCCGTGACGGGAGGACCACACGTCCCTTGGCTGGCTGCGGCTTCGATGAACGTGGTGCCTGCCGGCAGGGTATCGGTGAGTCCTACCCCGGTGGCCTCATCCGGACCGAGGTTCTTGACCGTCACCAGGTAGCGGACGTCCAGACCGGCGGTGACCGGGTCAGGAGCGTCGGTTTGAGCGGTGGCGGTCAGCGACAGATCCGCCGTCGTGATCGGGGCCTCGGGAAACGCGCATACAGAGAACTCCGAGGTGTTGCCGGATGGGTCCGTGGCCGTGGCCGTGACCGCGTCGGTGGAAAGCAGCGTGTCCGAAAGGCTCACGCTGAAGTCGGCGATCCCGGTGTTGTCGGTCGTCGCTCCGGAGGTGCCCAGGAGATCGGCCCCTTCGCCATGCCCGGACGCGTCGCACGCCGGGGTAGAGAAGAACTCGAGGGCGAAGGTGGTGCTGGGCGCCGAGTCCAGCTGGCCGTCGATGGTGATAGTGCCTTGTCCATCATCAGTCACCGAGGTCAGCTTCGGGTGGTTCTGCAGGTTGTTGGCACCGGTGTCCGCATCTCCGGTCCCGTCGTCGTTCGCCGTCATGCCCGACGGATCAAGGTCGATCCCCAGGCTTCCGTTTTCATGGATCGCATTCCCCGTGATCGAATTCTCGGCACTGTTCGGCTCCACGAAGATGCCGGCCCCTCCGTTGTGGGCGATGGTGTTCGCCGAGTCATTCGATGTTCCACCGATGGTGTTGCTCAAGGTCGAGCTGACGAACCCCACGTGGACCCCGTGCCCCGCGTTCCCCAGGGGCGTGAGCCCGTCGGCGGCCGTGCCGATCAGATTCCCCTGGATCACGTTGTCGCGCACCGGAGGTGGGTTCCCGAGCAGATAGCCGACCACGATGCCAGCTCCATTGTTGCCGGAGATGATGTTTCCGGTACCGGGTGCGCCCCCTCCGATGGTGTTGTCTGATGCCCGCACGCCAACGCCCCATCCGGCGTTCGGCACGGCGGCCAGCCCGCCGGCGTCCGTGCCGATGTGGTTGCCTTGGACGACGTTCCCGGTCGCCGGAAAGCCGCCACAGTTCGCGCAGATGTCCAGGCCTGAGTTCCAGTTCCCTGAGATGACGTTGCCCGCGCCCGGATCGGGGCCGCCGACGACATTATCGTTTCCCGTGACGATGATGCCCCAGCCGTTGCCAAGCGCTTCCGTGCCGGTCACATCGGTGCCGATGTAGTTCCCCTGGATGACGTTGGCACCGCTGTAGACCCAGATCCCGACGCCGTTCTGTCCCCTGTTGTCGGCGATGATGTTCCGAGCCGCGGCCGTCGTACCACCGACCTGGTTCCCACCCGAACCGTAGATCAAGACGCCCGAAGTGTTTCCGAGCGGGACCGTACCGGTCACGTCCGTGCCGAGGTAATTCCCCTCGATGATGTTGTTTCCGCCCGACAGAATGAAGATCCCACCCCCCGCCTGGCCGGGTCCTGGTACGAACCGATTGATGGCCAGGCCTCGCACAATGCTGCCTCCGGCAAAGAGCGTGATCCCGCTCCCGGTGGCGCCGGGGAGGCTTCCATCGAGCTCGACGATGGGGCTACCGGCAAAGTCGGGCTCAGTCCTCCCGTCGAGCACCACGGCATCGGTGACATACGGCAGGGGGGTGGTCGGCTGGATCGTGTGGGGGCCGGGCCCAGCGATGTCGAAGGCGATGGTGTCGGTGCCGGGCAGCAGGTTGGCCTGGTTGATTGCTTCCCGCAGGGTGCACTCTAGGAGGTCGCACGCACCAGAGCCGGGGTCGGCCGTGGAGTTCACCGTGAAGACGAGGGCGGGCGTTGCGGTGGCTGCCACCGCGGGCACCGCGGGCACCGAGCCAATCAAGACAACCAACGCTGCGGCTATCAATCCAAGCATCAGCCATCGGCGGCGAACGGAATCAAGACGTCGAGGGGCGCGCGGGCACATCATCTGTCGTCCTCCTAGGGCGGGCCGGGAGGCCCGAGGTTAGCAGCCGGCCGGGCCGTTCCCAACGCCGCGAGTGAGACAATCCGGCACGTGAGCATCGGGACCGCGTTCCACCCTCGGACGTCACCGCTGAACCGAAAGATGCAGTGGCGCGAATGGTCCGGCTACTTCGCGGCCAGCGCCTACGCGGACGCGCCCGACATCGAGTACAACGCCATCCGGGAGGCGGCCGCCCTCATCGACGTCTCGCCGCTGTTCAAGTATCTGGTCACCGGTCCTGACGCGATGCGGCTGGTGGATCGGATCATCACCC
>JBIOYQ010000177.1:0-6495 GCA_044870295.1 Actinomycetota bacterium | reverse complement strand
TCGCTGCGCACGAACGTGTTCGCGATGAAGGTCAGCGGGAAGATGAACATGAACGATGCGTTGTTGACCACCTCGACCTTCCCCACCTTCAACCCGACGTAGGCGAGGATCCAGGACATGGCGTAGGCGAACAGGAGGAGCAGGAGGTAGCCGCCCAACGCCTCCAGGACCGACGTCCTGATCCGCCACCCCACGATCAGCCCCGTGATGGACATCACGACGATCGAGGTCAGGTTGAAGACGATGTCGCTGGTGGTTCGACCTACCAGGACCGCCGAGCGCGCCATCGGCAGCGACCGGAACCGGTCGATGATGCCCTTGGTCATGTCGTCGGCCAAACCCACGCCGGTGAAGGTCGATCCGAAGATCACCGTCTGTACGAAGACGCCGGCGATCAGGTACTCCTTGTAGGACACGCCCGGGATGTTGATCGAGCTGCCGAACACGTACGCGAACAGCACCACGAACATGATCGGCGACATCAGCGTCCACACGAAGATGTCGGGAACGCGCTTGATCTTGATCAGGTTCCGCTTCGCCACGATGCCGCCGTCGGCGAAGGTGAGCGCCAGGTTGCTCATCGCACCGACTCCTTCTCTCGCTGTTCATCGGGTTCGCTCTTCCGACCGTCCTTCTTGCCGTCCTTCTTGCCGTCCTTCCCGTCGGATGACTCGAGGATCTCCTCGGCCACGTGGCCGGTGAGCGACAGGAACACGTCGTCCAGGGTGGGACGTCGCAGCCCCACGTCGTCGAGCGGGATCTGACGCTCCTTGAGGACCTCCAGCGCCCGGCGCAGGTCGTCCACGCCGCTGGTGACGGCGGCCGTGACCGTGCAGGTGTCCTCGTCCACCCTGATCTCGCCCGCGGTCAGCTCCTCCAGGATGGCCCGTGCCTTGGGGATGTCGCTCGATTCCGACAGGACCACCTCGACGCGCTCACCACCGATCTTCGACTTGAGCTCGTCGGGCCGACCCTCGGCGATGACCTGGCCACGGTCGATGACCACGACGTTGTCCGCCAGCCGGTCGGCCTCTTCCATGTACTGCGTGGTCAACAGGACGGTCGAGCCGTCCCGCACGAGCTGCTTGATCGTCTCCCACATCAGGACACGGCTCCGCGGGTCCAGTCCCGTCGTCGGCTCGTCCAGGAAGATCACCTCTGGCTTGGCCACGAGCGCCGCCGCCAGGTCCAGCCGGCGCCGCATCCCTCCGGAGTAGGTCTTGGCCGGCCGGTCCCCCGCCTCCGTCAGCTCGAACTCCTCCAGCAGCTCGCGGGCTCGCGCCTGGGACTTCTGCTTCCCCAGGTGGTAGAGGCGTCCGACCATATCGAGGTTCTCGTAGCCGGTCAGGTACTCGTCGACGGCCGCGTTCTGCCCCGACAGCCCGATCCGCTCCCGGACCTTGTCGGGCTCGGCCATCACGTCGATGCCTGCCACCCTTGCCGTGCCCCCGTCGGGCTCCAGCAGCGTGGTCAGGATGCGCACCGCCGTCGTCTTGCCGGCGCCGTTCGGCCCCAGCAGTCCCAGGATGGTTCCCTGTGGAACGGACAGGTCGAGGCCGGCCAGGGCGGTGACCTTCCCGAACCGTTTGACCAGGCCCGATGTCTGGATCATCTCGGTCATATGCCTCCCCCTCCTGAGTCGTCGATCGTAAAGACTGTGCGATCCGATCAAGGTCATCGGTCCGCCCTGTCCTGTCAACTCGGTCGCGATCCGCTTCGACACTCGAGCGGGGCGATCAGGAGCGGTCGAGGCCGGCGCGGGGCGCTGGCCGCCCTCGACTGGGGAAGCAACGCTCAGATCTCGACTGGGCCCGTCAAGCCGACCCATGACTCACCTTCTCAACTGGGCCCTCTGTCGCCCCGAGCATCGCCTCGGCCCGCCAAACCTCATCCTCAGATGATCGCCGTGAAGGGAACGGCAGGACGAGGCCGACAGCGCTTCCCGACCCCGCTCTATGTTCGGAACCGACCGTCCGGGGATCGGTCACGTGCGACCGAGACAGCCCGGCCCGTCGTGATTCGTCCCCTCGCCGTGCCTGCTCGGCATGCCTCAGCCGCTCCTCCATGCGGAATCGGGTGTGTCGGTAATCGGGAATGACCACGTACATGCCCGCTCCCCTCCTTCGACCCTCCGATTTGTCCTCGGCCGACGTGCTGAGGACCGAGGACCACCTGATCAGTCGTGCCGTCTACTCCCTTCATCGGGGCACCGGGGAAGTCGAAAGGCCCGGAAGTGGGTTATTCCGAACTCGTGACGTAGATGAGCGACGCTGAAGGGACGTCCTCCATGAGCTGCTGTGCGATGGGGGCCTCGTACGTGGTGACGATGACCTGACGCAGACCGGCGTTGGAGGATGCCATCGCGAGCGTTCCCGCCACGATCCTGCGAAGGCGAGGGTCGAGGTGCTCGAGGGGCTCGTCGAGCCAGACGAAGGGTGCTCGGGTCGACGCGCCGGCGACGAGCAGCCGTGTCACCAGCAGTGCCCATACTCGTTCGCCGCCGCTGAGAGCCCCGAACCGGAGTGTCCTGCCGCCGACCGTACGCGTGATATGGCCGTCGGCGCTGAGCTGGAGCCCCTCCTTCCCGAAGGTCTGCTTCCAGCGTCGAGCGATCTCCGCCACGAGCGGTTCGATCTGATGCTCCATGATGCGATCGGCAGTCCCGCTCAGCGTCTGCGCAGCCGCGTTGGCGAGCCCCTCCAGACGGAACAGCTCTTCGAGCTGCTTCGATCGCTCCTGGTCCTCCTCGACGACATCGAGCGCGTCCTGGATCGCTTTGAGCGGGGCCGATCGCATCGCGATGTCCTGGTCCAGACGCTGCACCTCGTCTCGGGCGGCGTCGTGCGCCTGGCGGACCGCGTCGAGATCGCCCGACTCCTCGTCCGAGGACGGTTCGATGGGGATGGGCACCGATCGAACGTCGGCCAGGATCTTCTTGAGGGTTGCCAGCACGGCTCGATGGGTCGTCGATCGCTCCTCCGCGTCGGCGATCGTCGCGCCCAGCGAGTCGAGGTTCTCGGCGTGCTGTTGTGCGGCTCGCTCGGCGTCATGCTCGGCGAACGGTCGCAGACACGTCGGACAGACCGCCTCCGCCAGGCCCAGGAGCGCGATCGACTCTCGGATGACGTCGGCCCGTCCACGCGCCGTCGCAGCCTCGGTCTCCGCCTCCGACACGGAGCGCTCGACCTCCGCTTCCCACTCCGTGAGCGCTTCCACCACGCCTTCCGGCTCGAGGTCGCGGCCGAGCAGGGAGCCGGCAGCTTCCGCGTACGCGCGGAGCTTCGCGTCCCGCTCAGCCAGCGCGTTCCGATAGGTCGCCCATTCGACCGCACCGCGCAGCCGCTCGGAAGCATCATTGAGCGCGGCGACGGCCCGTTCGCGCGAATCACTGGCCGCCACCAGGTTCTGTTCGGCCGCTCGCAGGTCGGCAAGTAGTTCGTCCTTCTCCCGCTGGTCCTTCCGCTCGACGATCTTCGTCTTCCTCAGAGCGCTGGCCGTTTCGGCTGCCAGGGCCTCGGCTCGCGCTGCCGCCTCGAAGAGCGGACGTACCCCGAAAAGGCCGGCGAGGTGGTCTTGAAGCGTGAACTCACCCTGGGTCTCGTGGAGGCCTCCGTGGATCATGACCGTCAGCTGGGCCAGGACCCGCGCGTCGGCCCCGAACTCGGCGGAGAGCACGCCTTCGATCCCGTCCTGCGAGCTGAGGGCTCGATCACCGGCGCTCGCCTCGACCGTCTCGCGACCTCGCTGGTCGACCGAGCGCGTGATGGCGAGCGTGTCACCGGAGGGAAGACGAAGCTCGACCTTCACCGTCGCTGTCTCGGCCTGGCCACGGATCTCGTCCACGCCTCTCACGCCGGCGATGTCGCCGAAGATTCCCCACGCGGCGCCCATGATCAGCGACGTCTTCCCGATGCCGTTGGAGGCGACGAGGAACGTCGCGCCTGGCCCGAGCTCGAGATCGAGATGGTCGTAGGCTCGCCAGTTCTGAAGCTCCAGACGCTGGATCATCGGCTTCTCGCCAACCTCCTCAACGCATCCTCCACGGCATCCGGCCGCACCCGGCCCTCATGAACCTCGAGCACGAGGTCGGCGATCCCGCCTGCGTGCTTCTCGCTCAACTCCGTCAACGCCTTGCGCTTGGGATTCGTCTTGCGGGCACGGCCCCCGGCGGCCACCTGATCCTGGACGGCTCGTGCAGCGCGGTCGTGCACGTCCGGCGCCACCTCGACGGTCGGGATGGCTCGCCCGGTGATGCGCTCCATCGGCTCCCAATAAGGAATCAGCTCCCGAAGGAAGGTCGAAAGCGCCTCCCCCACCGGTTGGACCGGCCGCCGGTAGCGCCGCCCGACCAGCGACCCGCGCGGCACCTCGATCGTCGGCGCGCAATCCTCCGGCTGGACGATCAGGCAGGCCAGCTGCGGTTCGACGAGCGCGATCGCGGTGGTGTCGGGAAGCAGGCGGAACACTCGAGCCAGATGCTCGAGCCACTCGTCACTCGCAGCGAGCGCACCCTCTTCCGCGAGCAGCCAGACGCGGATGCGGCCCCCGAACGTCCCGACCACCCACCCCTCGACCGCACGCATGCTAGGAACGTCCATGGTCGCGACGGCTGGGTCGCCGGTGATCCGCGCGGCCGGCGGCAAGCTGTCGGAGAGCGCGCCAAGAAGGTGCCGGCCGGCGTCCGTCGACGCAAGAGCGTCGGGCCGCCGCTCGTTCAGCCCGCGACCGAACGCAACGCCCTCCGTCTGGTCGAGGAGGCCGATCAGGCCCCGCAACTTCTCGTGTTCGTCGGCGGTCAGATGGGAGACGTCTGGCTCCGGTCCCCCAAGCTCCAGATGCTCGATATACGCCGCCAGCGCCTCCTGTACGCGATCTTCGGATCCGCTCATTCCCTCACATCCCCATGCTCGTCGACATACGACTTGATCTTGATCGTTGCCGCGGCGACGATCTGGCCCACCCGCTGCCCGGTGATCGGTGGGTCGAGCTCGCGCCCGACCGCCGCACGGCTCTTGCCGGCCACGCGGACCGCCATGAAGACGGCGCGCTCCGTATCGGACAGCAGCCGGTAGATCGCCTCCTCGGCCAGCGCCAGCCGTTCGATCATCTCCACGTGATCGACCCTCGAGAAGTAGTCGACGTCAGCTCCCGGGGATCCCGCCGTCACGTCGGCCACGACTAGGGGCTCGGAGTCCCCGCCGACCATGGCGATCGGCTCGTCGAGCGACAGGTCTCGCCGCCGTGATTCAGCCCGGTTCATCGCATCGAGACCCTTGTTGCGCGCCACCCGCAGCGCGAACGGAAGAAATGGCCCCTCGGAGCGGAAGCCGCTCTCGGCCATGGAGGCCCAGGCCTCATCCACCACGACCCAGGGATCCATCCCTGCGATCACGCGATCGCTCCCCCAGACCCGTAGGACGCAGAGTCGCATGAGACGGCGGATCCGCGTGTAGCCCTGGTTGTCAACACCCTCCGGAAGGGCAGGATTGAGCGCCTGCTCGCTCACGTCCCATACTTATCGGATTGCCCGCCGGATCGAAAGCGGCGGATGGGCGGCCCCGGCTCTCCCGAGGAGTCTCCGCGGTGGAACATCGACGAGCCGCTAGTCGACGAAGGGGCCGTTGAAGACGGGCGCCTCCCCATACGGCTTCCCCGCCATCAGCAGGTAGCGCGTCCCAGGCTCTGCACCTGCCACCGAGAACACTTCCCCCGGTCCCAGCAGGACCAACTGGGGAGGCCTGGCCGTTTGGAGATTTGCCCCGAACGAGCCACGCCCCTCCAGGAGGTAGGCGAAGCCCTGGAACTCGGGCGGCACCGGCATCGAGAGCCCTCCGCCTCGTGGCAGTTCGACGTCCAAGATCATGGCCGGCGTACCCAGTTGGATCGGAGAGCCGGCGCCCACCAAGACGCGGACGATGGCGTCATCCTGCTGGTGCGTCGGGATCTGGTCCTTGTGAAGGACCAGAGCGGTGGGCTCGGCGTTCTTGTCCTTCCGGGCCAGGTTGACCCAGAACAGTACGCTGCGGAACTCCGTGTCACCGAGCCCCTCCCGGCGCTCGTCCGCCCCGATTGCCTCCGCATGCCACGCGCCGCGGCCGGTCCGGAGTGCCAGCAGCGACCCATCCGTCAGTCGGGCTCGCTCGGTGGAGCCACCCGGACCCGTCGTGTGGCCGGTGCTGGCCGACCCCTTGAGCACGTACCAGACGTTGTCGAACCCTCGGTGGGGGTGCTTGGTGTCCTTCCCCGCCATCTCGGACAGGCGGAACCTGGCTTCGTGGACCAGGATGAACGGGTCCAACCGCTCGTAGGGGATCCGCCGAGAGGGCAGGGCCTCCAGTACCGGCATCCCCATCATCCTGATCAGCGCCGCATCCTCCACCACCTCGGCGTCCCTCAATCGCGTGTCCACCTGCTGGCTCATCGTCTTCATCTCCCTTCACACCGGGCTGCACACGGGATGAACGAGGTTCAGATTACTCTTATTCCTGGAGTTAC
>JBIOYQ010000176.1:0-7380 GCA_044870295.1 Actinomycetota bacterium | reverse complement strand
CGGGTGGCTGCCTGCCACCTGAACGATCCAACCATGCGAGCCGTGTCGTGAGAGAGCCGAGCGTTGCCACCGAGGACCAGGAGTCCGGCGGCGGGGCGAAGGGCGTCACCGAACCGCTGCTGGACGTGCAGGACCTGGTGACGCGCTATCCACTCCCCCGCGGCATCTGGGGCGCCCTCCGGCGCACTCCCAAGCGCATGGTGCACGCGGTCGAGGGCGTGTCGTTCTCGGTGGATCGTGGGGAGATGCTGGCGCTGGTCGGCGAGTCCGGATGCGGCAAGACGAGCACGGCGCAGACGGTCATGCGGCTGGTCGATCCGGTGGGTGGGCGCGTGCGGTTCAGCGGCCGGGACATCACGTCCCTGGGGCATCGCGACCTGCGCCCACTCCGGCGGCGGATGCAGATGATCTACCAGGATCCCTACGAATCGCTGAACCCGCGGTTCCGGGTGCGACAGGCGGTCGACGAACCGCTGCTGGTGCACGGCATCGGAGGCTCGAAGGCCGAGCGGCACGAACGGATCGCCGCCGCGGTGGAGCGGGCGGGACTGTTTCCGGCCGACCTGTTCCTGGACCGCTTCCCGCACGAGCTGTCCGGCGGGCAGCGGCAGCGGGTGGCCATCGCCGCGGCGCTGGTGCTCGAACCGGAGCTGCTGGTGGCCGACGAGCCGGTGTCGATGCTCGACGTGTCGGTCCGGGCGGGCATCTTGGGATTGCTAGATCAGCTGCGCCGAAGCGGCCTCGGCATCCTGATGATCACCCACGATCTGTCGACCGCGGCCAGGTTCGCAGATCGCATCGCCGTCATGTATCTGGGACGGATCGTGGAGCAGGGGCCGGCTCGGGAGGTGGTGGGGAACCCGCAGCATCCCTACACGCGCGCGCTCATCACGGTGGTCCCGCGACGGGATCCACGCGACCGCACGCGGCCGCAGATCTTGAAGGGAGAGACACCCAACCCGGTGTCGGTCCCGTCGGGGTGCCGGTTCCATCCGAGGTGTCCGGCGGTGTTCGAGCGATGTCCGATCGACGATCCGGTGGCCCTGCTGCCGGCCGGGTCAGCGGGTCACGGCGCGGCCTGCTGGCTGTTGGAGACTCGGTAGAGGTCGCGGAGCGCGCCGATCTCGCCGCCGTGCCAGAGGTCGTGGTGGATCATGGTCCAGAAGATCTGCCACGTCGGCCACTCCTCACCCCAGTTCGTCAGCGCGGCCTGCTCCAGTTCGGCGTCCTGGAGGGTGCTGAGGTCCTGGAGCAGGAGGTGCTGTCCCTCGTCGAGCATCTCCAGGGCCTGGGTCGGCGTGGTGGGGATAGCCAGGTCGGGGAAGGTCAGCTTCCTCGGACCGAACGCGTACTCGTGGTACATGACCTTGCAGCTGGCGATGTGGTTGATGCGCCAGGCGATGGTGGTGAACGGCGCCGGAACGGGATCGGGGAACGCGTAGTCGGCGTCCCACCGCCCATCCTCCAGACGCCGCAGGGTCCACATGTCGGGCGCGGGCTCCCAGAAGTACTCGTGCTCGGTGAGGCCGTCGAGGCCCTCACGGAGCATGGCGTAGGCCTCGTTCGATTGCTTGACCAGCAGGTCGACCGCGGGATTCATACGCCGCCCTCCGTGCCCAAGCCTAGGCGAGATGCCGGGCGAACCGCCGTTCCCAGTGGCGGGTCCATCTCGGCTGGCCGTTCTCGGCGACGTCGAGATCGATCGTGAGCTGCCACGTCTGCTCGTCGCTGACGAGCTCGGTGCGGACCTCACTGGTGACCGTGGCTTCCGGCCAGCTCAAGGTGAAGACGGCCCGACCGCGCGCGGAGGCCAGGGCCGGGTTCTCGGTGGAGACGGTGGTCTCGCCCTCGTAGCGCTCCACCGAGATCGAGCCGTTCTCCAGGATCGTGTCCGAGCCGTGCTCGATGCGGACGCGGGTCTGCCGCCCGAGCAGGTCGTGCTCGACCTTCCAGGTGGGGTCGGGGGCGGTCCCGCCGGATCCTCGGACCCCTGCGCGTGTCTCCAGGGCGACGGGGTCGGCCGGCCCCGTCTCACCGGCCTCTTCGCGAGGAGGGGCGAAGGTGGGTTCGGGAGAAGTCTCAAAATGAGTCTCATTTTGAGACTTCTCCGAACCTGACCCCTGGCCAGCGGCAACGATCGGCAGGATCAGCCGGGACGCCTCCCGATCCACGGTGAGCCTCACCGCCCCAGGCGGTGGCCACACATTGGGCCAGTCCGCTCCCGCTACGTCGAGCCGGATCCGGTGGCCGGCCTCAAACACCCACGAGGTGGCGTCCAGCTCGACCACGACCTGATACGCCTTCCCTGGCGCCAATGGCGCTGGATCCGTGTGGGAGTCCCGGTGCGTCAGGTTGAGGAATCCGCGCGAGACCAGGGCCGACGTTCCGTCGGGGAACACGTCGCACAGCTTCACCGCCAGGAAGGCCGCTGGCGACGACGACCGCACGCCCACCTCCAGCCGGGGATATCCGAGGACCTCGACGTCCTCGGCCAACGGTTCCCAGTCGTAGACCAGGGACCACGCCTCGTCCGGGCGCTGGTCCATCGGCTGTCCGAACGGCAGGTGCCCCGCGCAACTGATCGAACCGGCCGTCCCGACATCGCCGCGGACGTCCAACTCATCCGACGCGGGGCCCGTCGCCGACGAGAGCGCCAACGCGTGGTCGGCCATCCGATCCAGCGGCCACCCGTCCTCATACCGCCACGCCCCATTCATCGTGTCCAGGTCAGGGGCCGGCTTGGTCGATCGCCGGACGAACATCGAGATGGACGGCTCGCGAGCCACCCCGTTGTCCTCGCCCTTCAGCCAGCGGTCCCACCACCGCAGCATGTCGGGGACCCAGTCGATGCGCGGACCCGGCAGCGATGCCTCCGCGGCTCGATGGCTCCACGGCCCCATCAACAGCTTGCGCGGCACCGTCAGGGCCTCCATCACCCGCAGGGTGGCGTTGCGGTAGCCGTCCGCCCACCCGCCGATCAACATCACCGGGCACGCGATCCGTTCGTACTCCGGCCGCAGCGATCCGTGCCGCCAGTACGGGCCGTCGACCTGTTCCTCGACCCACCGCGCCAGCCACGGCTCCAGCCGTTCGACCCGCTCGCGCCAGGTCTCCCGCCATCCCTCGCCGGCGATCGACGGGACCGGCGGCAGCGCGTTCATCGCGACCATGTACGAGGGGTAGTCCACGAAGTCCAGAGCCCGCCGCGCTCCGCCCCAGTAGTGCACGTCGTCGTGATAGCGGTCGTCGGTAGCGTAGACGGCGATGATCGCCTTCAACGCCGGCGGCCGCTCCATGGCCACCTGCAAACTGTTAAAGCCGGAGTAGCTCGCCCCGTACATGCCCACCGACCCGGTGCACCAGTCCTGCCCGGCAAGCCACGCGACGACCTCGGCCAGGTCGCGCTGCTCCTGCTCCGGGTACTCATCCACGGCAAGGCCGTCCGACGAGCCCGTGCCACGAAGGTCCACCCGGGCCACGGCGTAGCCGCCCTCGTCGCGCAGCCGGCGGTACTCGGCCCAGTACGACTGGGTCTGGTCGTCCTTCCGGTACGGCAGGGCCTCCAGGATCACCGGCCACGGCCCCTTCACCCAGTCCGGCAGGAACAGCGTCGCGGCAAGGCGAACCCCGTCCGACAGAGGGATCCAGGCGTCGGTCTCGGGCATGCCCGGGATCGTACCGATACGATCCGATGCGATGCGAGGCAGAGCGTTCGACGTCGTCGTGGTCGGCCTGGGTGCCCTGGGCAGCGCGGCCGCGTATCAGCTGTCGAAGCGGCTCGGCGCCGGCGTGCTGGGCCTCGAACAGTTCGAGGTGGGACACGACCGAGGGGCGTCGCAGGACCACTCGCGGATCATCCGGCGCTCCTACCACACGCCCGGCTACGTCCGGCTGGCGGACGAAGCCTACCGAGCGTGGCGCGAGGTGGAGGGGGAGGCGGGTCAGGAGCTCGTCGTCACGACGGGCGGCCTGGACCTTTGGCCACACGACGCCGCCATCCCCATGAAGGACTACGTGGACAGCATGGCCGCCGAAGGGGTTGAGTTCGAGGAGCTGGACGCGGCAGAGACCATGCGGCGATGGCCACAGTGGCGGCTGACCGAGGACGTCCGCCTGCTGTTCCAGCCGGATGCGGGCCTCCTCGCGGCCATGCGGTGCAACGATGCCCACCGCCGCCTGGCCCGGGAGCACGGCGCCACGCTGGCCGACCGGACGCGGGTGGTGGCCATCGACCCGGCCGGCCGGGAGGCCACCGTCCGCACGGACGACGGCCGGGCGTTCACGTGCGGGAAGGTGATCGTCGCCACGGACGCATGGACCAACGAGCTGCTCGAACCGCTCGGTACGCGCCTGCCGCTGACCGTGACCCAGGAACAGGTCACGTACTTCGCGCCCTTCGACCTCGCCTCGTTCTCGCCCGACCGGTTCCCCATCTGGATCTGGATGGACGACCCGAGCTTCTACGGCTTCCCCGCCTTCGACGGCGCGGGCGTGAAGGCGGCGCAGGACTGCGGGGGCCGGGAAGTGACGACCGACACGCGAACGTTCGAGCCGGACCAGGAGACCTTCGATCGCGTCCGGGGGTTCGTCGAGGCCCACCTCCCCGACGCGCTGGGTCCTCCGGTCACGAAGACGTGCCTGTACACTCTGTCGCCCGACCGCGACTTCGTCATCGACGCGGTCCCCGGCCATCCGGAGGTCCTGGTGGCGCTGGGGGCCGCGCATGCCTTCAAGTTCGCGTCGTTGATCGGGCGGGCCTTGGCCGATCTGGCCATCGACGGCAGCACGGAACTGGACCTCGAGCCCTTCCGCATCGACCGGCCGGCGCTCACCATGGACGATGCCCCGATCCACTGGCTGATCTGAAGGAGGGAACGGACATCGTGCCCACAGGTCTGTTGGAACGACTGGCCGCGGGACCGGTCCTGGGCGACGGCGGGTACCTCCTCGAGCTGGAGAAGCGTGGATACGTCCGGGGTGGTCCGTTCACGCCGGAGGTGAGCCTGACCCATCCCGAGGCGCTCCTGCAGCTGCATCGCGAGTTCGTCCGAGCCGGCGCCGAGATCCTGCAGGCGCTCACGTTCTATGCGAGTGAGGACAAGCTGGCCACGGTCGGGCTGGGCGGGAAGGTCGATGACATCAACCGCGCGGCGGTCCGCGTGGCCCGCCAGGCTGCCGAGGGAGCCGACGCCCTGGTCGCCGGTAACCTCAGCCTGACGTGGGCCTACGACCCCAAGGATCCGGCCTCCGCGGACCACGTGCGCGCGCTGTTCGACCGGCAGCTCGAGGTCCAGATGGAGGAGGGCATCGACCTCGTGATCGCCGAGACCTATACGTGGCTCGGCGAGGCCCTGATCGCCCTCCAGTGCGCCCGGGCCACGGGGCTGCCCGTCGTCGTCACCATGTCCTACGAGAAGGACCCCCACACGTACGAGGGCCACTCGCCGGCCGACGCCGCCAGACGGCTGGCCGACGAGGGTGCCGACGTGGTCGGAATCAACTGCCTCCGGAACCCCTCCACCACCCTGCCGCTCATCCGGGACGTCCGTGAAGCGGTATCAGGGTTCGTGGCCTGCCAGCCGGTCGCGTACCGAACCCCGCCCGATCAGCCGGACTTCACAGCCCTGCCCGAGTTCCCCTTCGGCCTCGACCCGCTCCAGCTGTCGCGCCAAGAGATGGCGGCGTTCGCCGCCGAAGCTCGCGACGCGGGCGTGAACCTCATCGGTGGATGCTGCGGGACGATCGCCTCCGACATCCGCGAGATGGCGAGGACCTTGGGGAAGGTGCCGCTGGAGGACGAGGCCCTGCCGTGGCAGGTCGACTACGACCGGCCCATGTCGGCGTTCGAGTACTACCGGCACGCCGAGGACGCTCCGTAGCGACGAGCCCAGCCTCAAACGCCGACCGTCCTCTCCCACAGGACACTCCCGTACATAGTTGCGTGGCGGTCGAACTATGATCGGGACGGAGAGGGGGAGCCTTTCGGCTCCCACTCTCGTTGCTTGGGCGGAAGGCTCGATCTCGGGCTGGCTTAGACCAACCCCTGATCCAGCATGGCGTCGGCCACCTTCACGAAGCCGGCGATGTTCGCGCCGTTCACGTAATTGCCGGGCGTCTCATACTCCTCGGCCGTATCGCGGCACTGCTTGTGGATGGCCCGCATGATGTCCTTCAGGCGGGCGTCGACCTCCTCGCGCGGCCACGAGACGCGCAGAGAGTCCTGCGACATCTCCAGCCCTGAGACGGCCACACCGCCGGCGTTCGCCGCCTTGCCCGGCCCGTACAGGATGCCCGCTGCCAGGAACCGCTCGACCCCCTCGGGGACCGTCGGCATGTTCGCGCCCTCGCTCACCACGTAGACGCCGCCCTCCAGCAGGTTGATGGCGTCCTTCTCGTTGATCTCGTTCTCGGTAGCGCTGGGGAACGAGCACTGGGCCGGGATCGCCCACAGGGGGTTGTACTCGGCCTTCGGGTCGGCCGCGGTGAACGTGGCGCCGGGGAACTCGCCTTCGTACTCGCTGATCCGACCGCGCCGGACGTTCTTCAGGTCCATCACCCAGTGCAGCTTCTCGTAGTCGATCCCCGCGGGGTCGTGGATGAAGCCGGCCGAGTCCGACAGCGTGACCGCCTTCGCCCCCATGTCGAGCAGCTTCTCCACCGTGTACTGGGCGACGTTGCCACTGCCGGACACCAGACACGTCTTGCCCTCCAGCGTCTCGTCACGCGTGGACAGCATGTCCTGGGCGAAGTACACGGCGCCGTAGCCGGTTGCCTCGGGCCGGATCAGCGAGCCGCCCCAGTCCACGCCCTTGCCCGTGAGGACGCCGGTGAACTCGTTGCGGATCCGCTTGTACTGGCCGAACAGGAAGCCGATCTCACGACCGCCCACCCCGATGTCGCCGGCCGGCACGTCGGTGTTCGGCCCGATGTGGCGCTGCAACTCGGTCATGAAGGCCTGGCAGAACCACATGACCTCGGCGTCGGTCTTGCCCTTGGGGTCGAAGTCCGACCCGCCCTTGCCGCCGCCCATGGGCAGGGTGGTCAGCGCGTTCTTGAACACCTGCTCGAAGGCCAGGAACTTCAGCAGGCCCAGGTAGACGGTCGGGTGGAACCGAAGACCGCCCTTGTAGGGGCCGATGGCGCTGTTCATCTCGATCCGGTAGCCCCGGTTGATCTGGATGTCGCCGTTCCGGTCGGTCCAAGGGACCCGGAACATGACCACGCGCTCCGGCTCGACCATCCGCTCGAACACCTTGTGTTTCCGGTATTCGGGGTGGCGGTCCAGCACCAGCTCGATGGATTCGGCCACCTCCCGGACGGCCTGGTGGAACTCCGACTCGCCGGGATTCTTGGCCGTGATGTCCTTCATCACGTCGTCGA
>JBIOYQ010000175.1:0-17603 GCA_044870295.1 Actinomycetota bacterium | reverse complement strand
CCCTTGTTCTTGAACGCCGACCCGAGCAGCACGGGAGTGCCCTGGACGGCCAGCGTGGCCTTCCGGACCGCCCGGTGGAGCTCGTCGGGGGTGGGCTCCTCCTCGTGGACATACTTCTCCATGATCTCGGGGTCGTGGTCGGCCAGCTGCTCGAACAGGCGGTGCCGCCATTCGTCGGCCTGCGCCCGCAGCTCGGCCGGGATCTCCACCGTCTCCCACTCCTCGCCCATGCCCTCCTGCCAGCGCAGGGCCTTCATCTCGATGAGGTCGATCACGCCGACGAAGGACGACTCGACGCCCCAGGGCAGCTGGACGACCAGGGGAACGGCGTGCAGACGGTCCTCGATCATGGAGACCGTGCGCTCGAAGTCCGCCCCCACCCGGTCCATCTTGTTGACGAAGCTGATGCGCGGCACCTGGTAGCGGTCGGCCTGGCGCCACACCGTCTCGGACTGGGGCTCGACCCCGGCCACGGCGTCGAAGATGGCCACGGCGCCGTCCAGTACCCGCAGCGACCGCTCGACCTCCACCGTGAAGTCCACGTGCCCCGGCGTGTCGATGATGTTGATCCAGTGGTCCTTCCAGTACGTGGTGGTGGCGGCGGAGGTGATGGTGATGCCCCGCTCGCGCTCCTGGACCATCCAGTCCATCTGGGCCGTGCCCTCGTGGACCTCGCCGACCTTGTAGGACTTGCCCGTGTAGTAGAGGATGCGCTCGGTCGTGGTGGTCTTCCCGGCGTCGATGTGCGCCATGATCCCGATGTTCCGGGTGCGGACGAGCGGGTATTCCCGGATGACCAGGGCCTTGCCGGCCCCTCCGGATCCCTTCACCGTCTCGCGTGTCGCCTGTGCCACCTTCACTTCCTTCTCTGCCGCGGCCACGCCCACTACCACCTGTAGTGAGCGAACGCCTTGTTCGCTTCCGCCATCTTGTGCATGTCCTCGCGCCGCTTGACCGAAGCTCCCTGCCCGGTCGACGCGTCCAGCAGCTCCGCGGCGAGGCGCTCGGCCATGGAGTGCTCACGTCGCTGGCGCGAATAGTTGACCAGCCACCGCAGCGCCAGGGTGGTCCCGCGATTCGCCCGGACCTCCACGGGCACCTGGTAGGACGCCCCTCCGACCCGCCGCGACCGGGTCTCCAGCAGCGGCCGGGCGTTGTCGACGGCCTTCCGCAGGGTCACCACGGGGTCGCCGGCGGTGCGGTCGGACACGATCTCGAGGGTCTTGTAGACGATCCGCTCGGCCAGCGCCTTCTTGCCGCCGATCAGGATCTTGTTGATCAGCTGGGTCACGAGCTGGTTCTGGTAGACCGGATCGGCCTCGATCTCACGCCTGGAAGCAGGTCCTTTCCGTGGCATCCGCTCCGCCCCCTACGCGTTCTTCTTGGCGCCGTACCGGGAGCGCGCCTTCTTGCGGTCACGGACGCCGGCGGTGTCCATGGTGCCCCGGATGACCTTGTACCGGACGCCCGGCAGGTCCTTGGTGGTGCCACCTCGCACGAGCACGATGGAGTGCTCCTGGAGGTTGTGTCCGATGCCGGGGATGTAGGCGGTGACCTCGGCGCCCGAGGTCAGGCGGACCCTGGCTACCTTGCGGAGCGCCGAGTTCGGCTTGCGCGGGGTGATCGTGTAGACGCGGGTGCAGACGCCACGACGCTGCGGAGAGCCCCTGAGCGCCGGGCTCTTCGTCTTTGTGCGCGGGCGCTCGCGCCCGCTCTTGACCAGCTGATGTACGGTCGGCATAGCTCTCTCGTCTGCACGCTCGGTTCCGTTGTCTCGCCCCAGTCGAATCCGACACGAAGGCCCGCCCACCCGGACCGGGCCCAGGGAGCGCGCTCGAACGTCGCTCCCTTAGGGGTCAATGCAAGACACACTCCAACGGCCCGGCCTACCCGGGCCCACACGTGAGAATGGTAGCGACTTCGAAGGGGCCCGTCAACGCGACGACCTGCGCAAACACGTCGACGACGCCGGTCGACGCGCCCAATGGAGCCTTGCCATTCCCACGCCGGCTCACTAGGCTGCGGCCCTCCCACCAGGCCCGGAAGAGGAGCAAGCATCGTGCCTCGCGGATCGATCACGGCTGCTCTCGCCCTGCTCGTCACGTTGGTGGCTCCCGGGGCGGCCGTCGCAGCGAAGGCGCCGGCCGTCCCCCGTAGGGCCACGGCCTTCGATCCCGCGTGGGTGGGCGAATCCGACCAGCCCATCGCCTGGTACGGCTACTCGGCCTCCACCGCCGGAGACGTGAACGGCGACGGCTATGGCGACGTCGTGGTCGGGGCCTACCGGTACGACGGCGCCAAGCCCAACGAGGGGCGGGCCTACGCCTACTACGGCTCGGCTGCGGGCCTGAGCGTCGCGCCGGACTGGATCGCGGACGGGACGCTGTCCGGAGAGTGGTACGGACACTCCGTGTCCACGGCGGGGGACGTCAACGGGGACGGCTACGACGACGTGATCGTGGGCGCGCCGAATCCGACGCATGGGAACAACATCGGGATGGCGTTCGCGTACTTCGGATCGGCGGCGGGGCTCAGCACGACGGCGAACTGGACGGTGGTCGGCGAGCAGCGCTACGACTGGTTCGGCCGCCGGGTCCACACGGCCGGGGACGTCAACGGCGACGGCTACGACGACGCGATCGTGGGCGCGCCCCAGTTCGACGAAGGCAGCCTGGTGGATACCGGCAAGTCCTACGTGTACTACGGGTCGGCGACGGGCCTCAGCACGACACCGGCGTGGACCGCCGTGGGAGACGAGAACGGCGAGCTGTTCGGGCGGGACGGGAAGGGCGCCGGCGATGTGAACGCCGACGGCTTCGCCGACATCATCGTGGGTGCCCACTTCTACAGCCACGGACAGTCCGGCGAGGGCCGCGCCTACGCCTATTACGGCTCGGCGACCGGGCTGGGCGTCACCCCGAACTGGATCGTGGAGAGCAACGTGAGAGGAGCGTGGTTCGGACGCTCGGTGGGGTCGGCAGGCGACGTGGACGGCGACGGCTACGACGACGTCATCGTGGGAGCGCCGAAGCTGGACAACCCGGAGGTCGACGAGGGTCGGGCGTATCTGTTCCGCGGATCGCCCACGGGCCTGCTCAGGGCTCCGAGCTGGACCACCGAAAGCGACCAGGCTCAGGCGTGGTACGGACGGGCCGTGGGGTCTGCCGGCGACGTCAACGGCGACGGGTACGCCGACATCGTCGTGGGGGCACCCAACTTCGACACGGGGCAGGCAGATTCCGGGAAGGGGTTCGTGTTCTACGGCTCGCCGACCGGTCCGGCCACGACCGCCGACTGGACGGCCGAGATCACCCAGACGAAGGCGTGGTTCGCCCGGTCCGTGGCATCGGCGGGCGACGTCAACGGGGACGGCTATTCAGACGCCCTCTTCGGAGCGCCGCAACTCGACCACGGCCAAGTGGACGAGGGCGCCGTCTTCGAGTTCGACGGATCGGAAAGCGGGCTCCCGCAGGCCTGAGCCCTACCCGACGGTGATGAAGCTGCCCTTCGACCAGCGGTTGCTGGTCCCGTCCGCCACCCGCACCAGCCGGGCCCGGAACCAGTAGCGCCCCGTGGACCCGTCCGGGACGAACGTGGCCGAATTGGCCGTTGTGTCGTCCAACCAGGTGGAGTAGACGGTCTCGCCCGGCCGCTTGATCTGCACGTGGTAGACGAAGTCGGTCGGCGCCCACTCGGCGCTCCACGTGATGGTGAACGGCGTGGTCAGGTTGCCCGACGGCGGGGAGAGCGCCATGGGGACGGTGACCCGGCCCCTCATGGCGGTGTGGATCTCGCAGCGGTACACGTAGATGCCGGCTCCCGGGAACCAATACTGGAAGCTCGATCCGGGGCTCAGCGTCCCAGAGTCGAACAAGGCGATCGGGTCGATGTCGGTCACGGTGTGGTCGTTGGGGCCGGCCGACGTCCACAGGACGCCGCTGCCCTGCACGACGTTCACGCCCTGCGGCGAGAAGGCGAAGTCCGCCACCGACACCGCCTGGTTCGCGGGCGGTGGGTTGAAGTAGGTGTCGTGGCCCATGGCCGAGAACGCCGACAGCGAGCTGGGAGAGGAGTCCGCGTACCGGTCGCACGCCCCGCCGGTGCCGACGTTGAAGTAGCTGACGCCCTTGATGTCGGACCACTGCTTCAACACGTCGGCCCCGTTCGCGAACCACTGCGCCTTGCGTCCGACGACGGCGTCATCCTCGCCACTGCCGTACTCCGCGATGAACATGGGCTTGCCCTTGCTGGCGCCGTAGGTGTGGAAGGACTGGAAGATCTGATCCATCTCCCGCCACGGTCCCTGGTGGAACTCGCAGCTGTACCAGTTGTAGCCGTCGGCAGCGATCAGGTCGATGATGTCGTTGCCCGGGTAGAACTCGTCTCCTCGGTTCTTGTCGAAGCTCTGCGCGGTCATGGTCCATGCGTAGGTGGCGTTGGTGACCCCGTCGGCCACGAACCGGTCGTGGATGTGCCGCCAGGCGGCGATGAAATCGGCACCGGTCCCGCAATCTCCACCGAACTCGGGCTTCGTGGTGGGCTCGTGGTGGAAGGAGAAGATCAGCGGTGCGCCGAACGACTTCAACGCTTCGGCCTTGGCGTCGATGTTCGCGTCGTAGACGCCGGCGGCGATGTTCGCCCACCCCACGCACCCGCTGCCGTCGCGGGGCGAGGCGTTCCAACTGACGTACAGCGTGCGCCCGAGGTCCCGCGACCAGAGGTCGTCGTCGCTGGGGAAGGCGTCGTCCCACAGGTTGTAGACGCGTTCGGTGGCCATCTGCCGCCCCAGGAGGGCTTCGAAGTTCGTCATGGCCTCGCGGCGGTTCTCCCCGGTGTGGTCGTCGGGGCGGATGAACGTGCCGAACAGCGCGCCCTTCTCGGGGAGCTGCACCCCGGTCGGGCTGAGCGGGTAGGCAGCCCGCGATGCATCGGCCGTGGCGGTCGACGCCCCTTGGACGCCCACCATTCCCAGGAGCGTCAGTGTGACCAGGAAGGCTCTGGTGACCCGCATCTCATCCTCACTTCCCCGTGATCGTTGTTGGGTACCCGCTACCGGCCGGCACCCCCGGCGACGCCTCCGACCCTAGCCGTACCGGACGGCGAAGGAACCGGGGAAACCCCCGGTTGTCGCGTTCCTACGTCGCTCCGTCCGTCCAGCCGAACTCGTCGTTCGTCTCGGCGCCGTCGCCGGCCATGTTGGCGACGTCCTGGTTCCAGAACTGGTCATCAGGATTGCCGCACGTGGCATCCGCCTGGAGACCGCACGAGGATCCGTAGATCACGTTGACCGCCCCGGCGTCGACCGCCCCGCCGATGTCCTCGAGCCACACCGCGACCGCCATGTCGGCGAAGCCGTCGCCGTTGAAATCGCCCCCGGTGGACCATACGGCCAGCTCGTCGCTGGTCTCGGCCTGGTCCTGGACGCCCGCGCTGTCCTGGGTCCAGAACTGGCTGCCGGCCGTCGTGAGGCCCGAAGCCGACCCGTAGATGGCGATGACCGATCCCGCGTCGACCACGGCCCCGACATCCTCGAACCTGGCTCCCGCCAGCACGTCGCCGAAGCCATCGCCGTTGAGGTCGGCCACCGACATCGAGTATCCGAACCAGTCGTCGGCCTCGGTGCCCTCGCCGGTGGGCACGTTGAAGTCGTTCTGGATCCAGTACTGGTCGTCCGGGCCGCCGTTGCCCCTGGCCTGGAGGCCGGCCGCCGACCCGTAGATGATGCTGAGGGCGCCCGAGTCGACGACCCCGTTGGCGTCCTTGAGCCGGATCCCGACCGTGAGATCTCCGAAACCGTCGGCGTTGAGGTCGCCTGAGGACACCGCCGCGCCGAACCGGTTGTCGGCCTGGGCCCCGCCCGTCCCCATTCCCCGGGCGGACTCGGTCCAGAACTGGTCCTCCGGACCACCGGTCCCCGTGGCTTGGAGGCCACTGGCCGAGCCGTACAGGACGTTGACCGAGCCGGCGTGATTGACCGTCCCCACCTGCTCGAAGTCCGCGTCGATGCCCAGGTCCGCGAACCCGTCGCCGTTGAAGTCCGAGGACGTGACCTCGCGGCCGAACCGGTCGCCGGACTCGGACATGTCCTTGACGCCCGGGGAATTCTGGGTCCAGAACTGGTCGTCGGGCCCGTTGGGGCCCCCGGCCTGCAGACCCACGGGCGACCCGTACAGGACGGAGACCGCCCCTGCCTTCGTCAGGGTGCCGAACGCCTCGAAGTCGGCTCCATCGGCGACGTCGTCGAAGCCGTCGCCGTTGAAGTCACCGCTGGCGAGCGAGGAACCGAGGTGGTCGCCGGAGTCGGCCGTGTCCTTCACCCCCACGCTGTCCTGGGTCCAGAACTGGCTGTCCAGCCCGCCGCAGCCCGAGTTGGTCTGCAGCCCGCAGCTGGAGCCGTACACGACCTCCATGGCCCCCGCCTCGCCCTTCGTCCCGACGTCCTCCGCCCGGATGCCGATGGCCAGGTCGGCGAACCCGTCGCCGTTGAAGTCGCCGGGCTCGGTCGAGGCGCCGAACGCGTCGCCGCTCTCCGCGCCGTCGCCGGCCATCCCCGGCGTGTTGCCCGTGAGGAACTGGTCGTCCGGCCCGCCGGTCCCAGTGGCTTGGAGGCCGGCGGCCGAGCCGTAGATCACGTTGACCGCTCCGGCGCCGTTGGCGCCGTCGACGGTCTCGCCGAACACCCCCACGGCCAGGTCCGCGAACCCGTCGCCGTTGAAGTCAGGGCGCTCCCCGACGAACGGCGCACGAGGACTGGGGACCGCCGACGAGGGATGGCTGGCAAACGCTGCGCTCGACAACGAAGCGAGCGCCGCGATCAAGACAAGGGAGAACACCAGGGCGGAGGGGACTCGGCGATTCGATCCCAACCGGAACGTGCTGCGGCGCATGCAAGCCTCCTCGTGGGCAATCAAGGCGGCGCACCTGGGGGGTTGCCGCGAGCCGCACAAGCTACCGTCGGATGAGCCGAATGGCAATAGTCCATTTGTTGCGTTCCAGATGAGATGGGATCGAACTGCCTCTTTACAGGACTTCGCGTCACAGGGATACTTCCATCTCCACAACCCCCGGACACGACCGTCAGGACTCGTCACATCTCGATCCAGGAAAGAGGAGGACCTACGTTGCGCCGCCCTCGCTGGCCTATCCCTGTGCTGCTGATCACATACACCGCAACGGCATCCCTGATGTTCGGTCAGGGGGGCGCCAAGCAGCCACCCGCGAACCCTCCGGCGGCCGCCGGGGCGGCCGTTCCGTCCGACTGGGCATCGAGCACCCGACAGGCCATCTCCCGGTCCGAATACCAGGCCAGCCGGCAGGCCCAGACCCTGCTCCCGGGCGCCGGGGCGCTGTTGCAGGCGCCCAACCGCGCGCAGGGGCTGCGGACCTACTTCACTCCCAGCGGCATCCGCGTGGTGCCGCGGACCGGGGGGGGCCCGGCATGGACCTGGGGGACGGATCTCATCGCGTACGGCTCAGCGGGCTCGCTGGTGGCGGCGGGCCAAGTCGAACCCGCGGTGGCCGGGAACCGGGTGACGTATGAACGCGACGGCATGACCGAGTGGTACGTGAACACGCCCGCCGGGCTGGAGCAGGGGTTCACCTTCGAGCAGCCTCCGCCCGGCGTGGACGGAGGGACCCTCGAGGTCCGCCTTGGTCTGTGGGGCTCGGTCCGGCCATCACGTGCCCAGGGCGCGATCGACTTCCGGCAGCCCGCGGGCGATCCGGTTCTGCGGTACACCCAGCTCACGGCCATCGACGCCGCCGGGCGGCACCTCCGGTCGGACATGTCACTGACGGGTACCGCCGGGATCCGCATCACGGTCCGCACGGAGGGCGCGAGCTACCCGGTCACGATCGACCCACTGGCGCTCGACCCACTGGCGCTCTCCGCCGACTGGACCGCCGAGTCGAACCAGGCCAGCTCCTGGTACGGCTACTCGGTCAACACCGCCGGCGACGTGAACGGCGACGGATACGACGACGTCATCGTCGGGGCCTATCGGTACGACGACGGGCAGGACAACGAGGGCGCCGCCTTCGTCTACTACGGCTCCGCCGACGGACCCAGCCTCACGCCGGACTGGAGCGCGGAGAGTGATCTGGTTGGATCGTGGTACGGCCACTCGGTGTCCGGCGCCGGCGACGTGAACGGCGACGGTTTCGACGATGTCATCGTGGGCGCGCCGAACCCCGACCACGGAACCACCATCGGACTGGCCTACGCCTACTACGGCTCCGCCACAGGTCTGAGCCCGGTGGCGAACTGGACCGCCCAGGGCGACCAGCTGGTCGACTGGTTCGGCCGCCGTGTCCAGCGCGCCGGCGACGTGAACGGCGACGGCTTCGCCGACGTCATCGTGGGCGTTCCCCACTACGACTCCGACCGGGTGGACGTGGGCAAGGCGGTGGCCTACTACGGCTCCCCCGCCGGCCTGAGCCCCACCGCCAACTGGACCGCGATCGGCGCGCAGGTGCTGTGCCTCTTCGGCCGCGACGCCAAGGGCGTCGGCGACGTGAACGGCGACGGCTACGACGACGTGATCGTGGGGGCCCACCAGTACGACCACGGCGAGAAGAACGAGGGACGGGCGTTCGTCTACGCGGGCTCTCCCACGGGTCTGCGCACGAAGCCGCTGTGGAAGCAGGAGAGCAACCAGCCCGGCGCGGTGTACGGCCGCTCGGTCAACACCGCGGGCGACGTGAACGGCGACGGCTATGCCGACATCATCGTCGGCGCGCCGCAATACGACGACGGCCAGACGAACGAAGGCGAGGCGTTCCTGTACTTCGGGTCCCCCACCGGGCCGAGTCTCACCGCGAACTGGACGGCGCAGGCCGACCAGGCCGACGCGTGGTTCGGCCGGGCCGTGGCCGGCGCTGGGAACCTGAACGCCGATGGGTACAACGACGTGATCATCGGGGCGCCGAACTACGACACCGGGAAGCCGGACGGCGGGAAGGCCTTCGTCTACCTCGGCTCACCGGCCGGCCCCAGCCTCTCCCCGAACTGGACGACCGGCATGAGCCAGGACCACGCCTGGTTCGCCCGGTCGGTGGCCTCGGCCGGCGACGTCAACGCCGACGGCTACGACGACGTGATCACCGGCGCCCCCCAGTTCGACGACCCGGACAAGGACGAAGGCGGTGCGTTCGTCTTCTACGGCCCGCTGGGGATCTCGTGAAGGACGTGACGTGACGCGCGAGGAGGATGGACGATGAAGCGGATCGCGGTGATGGCGATGGCCCTGCTGGTGGCGGCGCCGGCGGCTCGGACGGCCGCCTCCACGCCCGGGCCTCGGGCTGGGGATGCGGGCCGGGCCTCGGTCCATTCCGACTTCAACGGCGACGGGTACGCCGACCTGGCCGTCGGGGTGTCGGCCGAGGACGTCGGCGACATCGTCGACGGGGGTGCGGTCAACGTCCTGTACGGCTCGCCGGCGGGCGTCCAGGCGACCGCGCCGGACGACCAGTCCTGGACGCAGGACAGCACCGGCGTGCAGGACCAAGTCGAGACCGGGGACGAGTTCGGGGCCGCCCTGGCTGCGGCCGACTTCAACAGCGACGGGTTCGCGGACCTGGCCATCGGTGTGCGGACGGAGGACTTCGGGATCGTCACGAACGCCGGGGCGGTGAACGTGATCTACGGTTCCAGCTGCGGCCTCCAGGCCGACCCAACCTGCGGCAACCCCGACGACCAGTTCTGGACGCAGGACAGTCCCGGCGTGAAGGACCAGGGGGACGACTACGACCAATTCGGGATCCCCATGACGTCGGGTGACTTCAACGGCGACGGCTACGCCGACCTCGCGGTCAGCGTTCCGAACGAATCCTTGCCCAACGCCATGGGGGCCGGCGCCGTCAACGTGATCTTCGGCTCCGCGGTGGGTCTGCAGGCGACCTCCCCCGACGATCAGTTCTGGACGCAGAACAGTGCCAGCGTGAAGGACAAGGCCGAGTTGGACGGTTTCAGCGCGGCGACGGGGGTCGGCGACTTCAATGACGACGGGTTCGACGACCTGGCGGTGGGGGTTCCGCTGGAGAACCTCGGGGGCGCCGCGAACACGGGAGCGGTGAACGTCCTGTACGGTTCGGCGACCGGGCTGCAAGCCACCGGGACGGGCGGACCGGACGACCAGTTCTGGCACCAGAGCAGTCCCGGGTTGAACGGGGACGGCAACGAGACCGACGACCACTTCGGGATCTCCGTGGTCTCGGCCGATTTCAACACGGATGGATTCGACGACCTGGCCGTGGGGGCTCGCTACGAAGACCTGGGAACCCTCGCCGACGCTGGGGCGATGATCGTCCTGTACGGCTCCGCGGCCGGCCTGCAGGACACGGCTCCCGACGACCAGGTCTGGACCCAGGACAGCCCGGACATCGCCGGCGACGGGGCCGAAGCGGGCGACCAGTTCGGAAAGTCGCTGGTGGCGGTCGACTTCAACGACGACGGGTATGCGGATCTGGCGATCAGCGCGTCGCGCGATGCCGTGGGGACCGTGGCCGGGGCCGGCGCGGTCAACGTCCTGTACGGCTCGGCCACCGGGCTGCAAGCCACGGGGGTGGGTGGCCTCGACGACCAGTTCTGGACCCAGGACAGCCCGGACGTGCAGGACCACGCGGAGGACAACGACCAGCTCGGTGATCGGATGGGGTCGGGGGACTTCAACGGCGACGGGTTCGTCGACCTGGCCATCGGGGTGCGCTTCGAGGACATCCCCGGCGCCCAGAACGCCGGGGCGCTGGGCGTCCTCTACGGATCCGCCGATGGCGTGCAGGCCGTCTCGCCCGACGATCAGCTCTGGACGCAGAACAGCCCGGACATCGCCGGCGACGGCGCCCAGCCGAGCGATCGGTTCTCGTCCTGGGTGGAGGGCGGCGGCTAGCGCTGGAAGATTCGGATGGGCTGCTCGGCCTATCCGAACCAACCGTAGCGGTCGTACTTCTCGGCCTGGTCCGTCACACCCGCCTTGCCCTGCGCGAACTTCTGGTCGTCGGGCGACGACGCCTGCAGCCCCACCGTGGCCGCGCCGTACAGCACGTTGGCCATCCCGGCGTTGATGATGGCGCCGATGTCCTCCTGGTGCACGCCGATGGTGAGGTCGGCGAAGCCGTCCCCGTTGTAGTCGCCGGTCGGGGCCATGTTCTTGCCGAACTCGTCTTTCGTCTCGGACTCGTCCCGCACATCGGGGCTGTCCTGGCTCCAGAACTGGTCGTCCGGGTTCCCGCACGTTGCGTCGGGCTGGAGGCCGCACGCCGATCCGTAGATGACTTCGACGGCACCCGCTTCCGTCAGGTCGCCGATCGATTCCTGGAACGCACTGACCGCCAGATCCAGGTAGCCGTCGCCGTTGAAGTCCCCGGTCCGGGTGCTCCGGCCCAGGAAGTCGTGCCACTCGGGCTCGTCCTGCACGCCCCCGCTCCCTTGGGTGAAGAACTGGTCGTCGGGGTTGCCGCACGTCGGGTCGGGCTCCAGCCCGCACGACGACCCGTAGATGACGCTCACGGAGCCGGCGTTCTCCACCGTGCCCACGTCCTCCTTCTCCGCGCCCAGCGCGAGGTCCTGATACCCGTCGCCGTTGAAGTCCCCCGCTGCCGGAGACCGAGTGAACCAGTCGTTCGCCTCGGCGGTGTCCTGGACCCCGTCGCTCCCCTGCCTGAGGAACAGGTCGTCAAGGTTGCCGCAGGTGGCGTCGGGCTGCAGCCCGCAGGAGGAGCCGTAGATGATGTTCGCCGCTCCGGCTTGGAACGCCGCCGGAAGGCCCTCGAGGAACACCGACACCACGAGGTCGTCGTACCCGTCGCCGTTGAAGTCCCCCGCGCCGACCGACTCCCCGAATTCGTCGTTCTTCTCGGACTGGTCCCGGACGCCGGCTGTGTCCTGAGTGAAGAACTGGTCGTCCAGACTGCCCACGGACCCGGTGACCTGCAGGCCGTTGGCCGAGCCATACAGGATGTCGACCGCGCCGGCGTTGGAGATGGTCCCGACGTCCTCGCCTGCGACCCCGACGACCAGGTCGGCGTAGCCGTCGCCGTTGAAGTCCGCGGCCGCCAGATAGTGACTGAACTCATCGCCCGCTTCCGCGCCGTCGGCGTTCATGTCCGGCGAGTCCTGGGTCCAGTACTGATCGTCGGGACCGCCCACCCCCGTTGCCTGCAGGCCCGTGGCCGAGCCGTAGATGGCGTTGACCGAGCCTGCATCGACTGCCGCACCCACGTCCTCGAAGTACGCCCCCACAGCGAGGTCGGTGTAGCCGTCGCCGTTGTAGTCGCCCCCGGCGAGCGTGTGGCCGAACAGGGCGACCGCCTGGGCCCCGACCCCACTCAGATCCGCTGAGTCCTGGGTCCAGAACTGGTCGTCGGGCCCGCCCACCCCGGTGGCTTGCAGGCCGGTGGCGGACCCGTAGATCACGTTGACAGCGCCGGCTCGATTGATCCCGTTGACGTCTTCGCTGTACACGCCGATGGCCACATCCGCATAGCCGTCACCATTGAAATCCATGGGGGGTAGTGCCGTCGTCGGCCGGACAGCCTGGCGGAGGGGATGCGGGGCCGCGGCCGTCGCCCCGCCGGGCGATCCGGCCAGCCCGGAACTCATGGCGACGGCACTCACTGCAACGAGCGCCGCGCGCCGCCATGAGCTCGCAGCCTGCCAATGCAGTGCCACGCTCACGCTCCTCGAGATACAGGACGTCGGGTCGGGGGACGCTTCCGCTCGCCGATTCGGATGGGGTGGAACGCGCCTAGCCGAACCATCCGAAGCGGTCCCAAGCCTCAGCCTTGTCGAGGACTCCGACCCGGCCCTGGACGATCTTCTGGTCGTCCGGTGAGTTCGCCTGAAGCCCCTTGAGCGCGCCGCCATAGAGAACGGTGGCCATCCCGGCATTCGGGATGGTGCCGACATCCTCCATGTGCACGCCGATGGCGAGATCGGCGAACCCGTCGCCGTTGAAGTCGCCACTCGGAGCCATGTTCTTCCCAAGCTCGTCGCCCGCTTCGGCCACGTCCTGGACACCAGGACTGTCCTGGGTCCAGAACTGGTCGTCCGGGTTGCCGCACGTCGGATTGGGCTGGATGCCGCACGCGGAGCCGTACAGGACGTTCACCGCACCCACGTCCTGCACGGGACCGAGATTCTCGCTGAACGCACTGACCGCGAGGTCCACGAAACCATCACCGTTGAAATCGCCTGCCCGAACGCTTCGGCCCATGAAATCGCCCGTCTCGGCCGAGCTCTGGACTCCCTCGTTGCCCTGCGTGAAGAACTGATCGTCCGCGATACCGCAGACAGGATCCGCTTGCAGGCCGCACGCCGATCCATAGATGACGTTGACGGAGCCAGCGTCCACGACATCGCCGACATCCTCTTTCTCCGCTCCGAGCGCGAGGTCTTGGAAGCCGTCCCCGTTGAAGTCTCCGGCGGCGGGGGAGCGACCGAACCAATCGTTCGCTTCGGCAGTGTCCTTCACGCCGTCGCTGCCCTGGACAAAGAACTGGTCGTCCGGATTACCGCAGGTTGGGTCCGCGACGAGGCCGCAGGCGGAACCATAGATCACGTTTGCGGCCCCTGCGTGATAGAACCCGGAGACCCCCTCCAGGAAGACCGACACCACCAGATCGTCGAACCCGTCGCCGTTGAAGTCGCCGGCGCCGACGGACTGACCGAAGGCGTCGTTCTTCTCCGACTGGTCCAGGACACCCGGACTGTCCTGGGTCCAGAACTGGTCGTCCGGGCCGCTCACCCCATCGGCCTGCAGCCCCGTCTCCGAGCCGTACAGGATGTCGATCGCACCGGCATCGGCGATCGTCCCGACGTCCTCGCCCGCGGCCCCGATGGCCAGATCGGCGAAGCCGTCGCCGTTGAAGTCCGCGGCCGCCAGGTAGAGGCTGAACTGGTCGCCCGCCTCCGCGCCGTCGGAGTTCATTCCCTCGGAGTCCTGGGTCCAGTATTGGTCGTCCGGCCCGCCGACTCCCGTTGCCTGGAGCCCGGCGGACGAGCCATAGATCACGTTGACCGAGCCCGCATCGACGGCGGCCCCCACGTCCTCGTCGTAGGCCCCGACGGCAAGGTCGGTGAAGCCGTCCCCGTTGTAGTCGTTCCCGGCAAGGGTGTGGCCGAACAGGGCGGCCGATTGGGCCCCGACCCCACTCAGATCCGCTGAGTCCTGAGTCCAGAACTGGTCGTCGGGGCCGCCCACCCCCGTGGCTTGCAGCCCCGTCGCCGAGCCGTAGATCACGTTGACGGACCCTGCCCGGTTCACCCCATTGACGCCCTCGCTGTAGCCGGCAATGGCGACATCCGAATAGCCGTCACCGTTGAAGTCCATGGGCGGTGTTGCGGTCGCCGGCCGGACCGCCCTGTGGAGCGGGTGCGGGGCCACGGCCGGCGCCGCGCCGGGCGATCCGGCCAGCCCGGCACTCATCGCGACGACGCTCACTGCAACGAGCGCCGCGCGCCACCAGGGGCTCGCAACTCGCCGATGCAGCACCACGGTCACGCTCCTCCAGATTGCGGACATTCGGTCGGGGGACGGGCCCCGCAGCCTACGACCCGAGACAGGATCCTGACAAGGGACTTTTGATCGGATGTCTCAGATCACACGGAAGTCAGGCCCGGTACTCCTGGTCGATGAAGGTGCGGAACGCCTCGCCGGTCGGCCGGAGCGACCCGTCAGGGTTCACGAAGGCCTTGCTGAGGCGGCTGTCCGAGGTGAACCACACCGCAATGGGCAGCTTGGCTCCGACCACGCCGTTGAGCAGGCTCTCGGTGGAGCTGGTCTCGAGGTCCCGCTGGCCCAGCTCGTTGGTGACAGCCGGCAGGCCCGTGAGCCGCTCCAGGTAGGCTGCCGTCTCCATCAGGCCATCGCCGTTCGAGACGTACCAGTGGAAGTTCACGTAGTCGGCTCCCGCCGCCTTGTAGCCGTTCAGGAACTGCAGCGTGAGGTCGGCGACATGCCGGCCGTCCGCCTCGCCTCCCTGTTGCAGCTTGGCCAGCTGGAACGGGGCGAAGGCCCGCTGCGCGTAGGCCTGTGCCTTCGCGGTGTCGCCGGAGTCCAGGTAGTGGAAGTACACGACCCACGACGACGACTCGCCCAGGATCCCGCCGTTGGCGCATTTCACGCCCTTGGCGTGCGCCACCTGGCACAGCACCTTCAGCTCGTCCAGGTACTGCTGCGGCGTGCCCGAGAAGTAATGTGAGGTGTTCTCCTCGTTCTCTGCCACGACCAGGGCGGGCCGGTATGCGTCGATCACCTGGCCCACGGTCTCCTTGTAGCCGCTCGTGTCGGTGAGCGGGCCGGCCGCCCCCATGATGTCGGGAGTGTTGCGGATGGTCAGCACGAACTGCAGGCCTGCGGCGTGCACCGGGTCGCACTCGTCGCACCGGCCGTTCCACATGGGGACCAGGAGCGGGTACGAACGAAAATAGTGCGCCCCCAGCTCCTGAGCCAGCCGGATGCGGGTCTCGAGGTCGAAGGACCGGGGGTCGAACATCACGCCGAAGGGACTCTTCGGGGGCTTCCCACCAGGGGCGACGTTGATACCGCCGCCACCACCGCCGCTTCGGAGGCCGAGATACAGGCCCACGCCGGCCACGGCCAGCACCAGGATGACCACCAGGACAGCCGAACCGACACCCCGACGTACCAGCGTCATCGTCTCCCCTCTCCGCAAGGGCCCCGCGCGGGGGACCAGGATCACGATAGCCGCGCCCGCCCGATCCCAAACGCATCGGGCGCGAGATGCCATGGCTCCCTCACAACCGGACGCCCGGCCGGGGCGGGACCCGGCCGGGCGTCTGTCGGTCGACGATGGGGCCGGCGGCTACGCCTCGATACCTCCGAAGAGGTCGTGGAGGCCGGCGCCGTTCCCCTTGAGCTGGCTCTGATCGAAGCTCTTCGCCTGGTTCGTCACGATCCCGTTGGCGCTGCCGTTCAGGATCATCACGATCCCAGCCGTCGTCAGCCCCTGGACGGTATCCCCGGGGGCCGAGACGGCCATGTCGTCGAACCCGTCTCCATTGAAGTCCTTCGACCAGATGTAGAACCCGAACCATCCGTAGTCGACGACGTCGCCCGGGATGCCCGTCGTGGCCTGGGTCCAGTAGGTGGCGCCGGCGGTCGAGAGACCCGATGGGCCACCGTACATCACGGTCATGGTCCCGGCCTGCTTGAACCCGTTGACGAACTCGTCGATGGCGTTGACCCCGACGTCGTCGTAGCCGTCACCGTTGTAGTCGCCGGCGCCGGCTTGGTGTCCCCAGTTGTTCTCGGCCGTGAGGCCGGGACCGGGCATCCCGGCAGAGCCCTGGTCGAACGCCTGGCTACCGGACGTGCTCAGGCCTGCCGCCGACCCGTACATGATGAAGGCGGCGCCCGCCCCGGCCAGCCCGTTCACGGTCTCCTGGCGGGCTCCGATGAGCAGGTCGTCGTAGGCGTCGTTGTTGAAGTTCGCCTGGGTGACCGGCCGCCCGAACCAGTCGTCCTGGCTGGCGCCGTTCCCGGCCATGCCCGGAGAGTCCTCGGTGAAGAACTGGTTGCCCGTCAGGGTCAGGCCGGCCGCCGAGCCGTAGAGGACGTTGAGCGCGCCGGCGCCGTCGTGTCCGTTGACGGTCTGCTGCCGGTCGCCGATGGCGATGTCCAGGAAGCCGTCTCCGTTGAAGTCAGCGTCGCAGGTCTGCCGGGCGAACTGGTTGTTCTCTCCGAGCCCCGTCCCCGCCATCCCGGGCGTCGCGGAATCGAAGTACTGGGAGCCGGTCGTGGTCAGGCCCGCCGCGCCTCCAGGAAGAACTACGAGGCTTCCCGTGCAGATGATGCCGTTGATGGTGTCGCACCACGTTCCGACGGCGAGGTCGGTGTAGCCGTCGTTGTTCCAGTCCGCGCCGTGCAGCGACCCGCCGAACAGGTCCCCGGGCCCCGCGCCGTTGCCCGGCATCCCTGCGCTGTTGCCGTCGAAGTACTGCGCCGCGGTTCGCCGCAGCCCCAGGGCCTTTCCATACAGGACGTAGATCGCCCCGGCGTGGTTGGCTGTCCCCACCCGGCGGCGGATGGCGGCGATGGCGAGATCGTCGAAGCCGTCGTTGTTGAAGTCACCGGTGGCCGCCGAGCGCCCGAAGAAGTCACCCTTGCCGTCGTCGGTGAGCCCCGTCGTACTCTCGGTCCACTGCTGGTTGCCCTTCAGCCGGATGCCGGTGGGCGAGCCATACAGGACGTTCAGAGTTCCGGAGTCCGATTTCCCGTTGACGTCGTCCTCCGGGGACCCTGCGGCCAGGTCCATCCAGCCGTCACCGTTGAAGTCGCCGAGGTGCTCCAGATGGGACGGCTGCGCTGTCCCGACGGCGGCTCCCGCCGAGGGGCCAGTGGACGCCGGGGAACTGATTCGCGTCTTGTGGGACGTGCTTGCCATAGCCAGCTGTGCGGAGCCGGACACTCCAACTGTGGCAGTGACCAGCGCCACCGCGATGGTGAAACGACGCACCTACAGCACCTCCTCATCGACCGGACACGTCCGGAGCCAGTCCGTCCGTGCGAGGTCGAACTCGCGATCGAGAACCGAGTGTCCCGTGACCCAGCGGTTCCGGGCAACGGGGGATTTCCCGGATTCTT
>JBIOYQ010000174.1:0-5790 GCA_044870295.1 Actinomycetota bacterium | reverse complement strand
GGGCGGACCCGAAGTTCGCGAACTTCGGGTTGGTGCCGTGCTCGCCGAAATACACGAGCAGCACCGTGCTGGCGTACAGGACGCCCAGCACGATGAACGCGGCCGACACGGCCGGGCCCAGGATCCGCTGGACCTTGCGGATGTTGTCGACGACCACGTACCGACCCCACGTATGCCGCTCCTTGTGGCGGCCAGGGGTGGTGCCGGCCGTGGTCACAGGCCCGGGAACATCCGGTTGCGGAACGCGTCCACGAACAGCTGGTAGTCCTCACGGACCACCGCGCCGTACTCCTGACCGAACGCGCGGAGGTCGCTCACGAACTCGTCCTCCCGGCCGGCCACCGCCTCACTGATGGCCTGGTCGGTGGAGAAGGGCACCAGCGTGCGGTCGCTGTCCTCGTCCGAGACGCAGTGGATCTTCGCCACGGCCTGGCCCAGGTAGCCCAGCAGGATCAGGACGTCGTCGGGGTCGTTGAGGTCGTCCCAGTCCAGGTCGGCCGCGTAGGGGGAGGCTTCCGCCACGAGCTGGCCGATCCCATCCAGCGCCGTGTAGCCGAGCCAGGGGTCCGCGTAGGCCTGGAGCGCGCGCTGGGAGATGACGGTGCGGTGGCCGTCGTGCTCGAAGTAGCCGGCGATCTCCGGGTCGGTGTTCGTCCGGCTGGGCGCGGCGGGCGCGGCCTGCTTCATGTAGATGACGATGTCGTTCTCCAGGGCCTGCGTGGGCCCCTCCACTAGGACGTTGTAGGACGGCAGGCCGGCGCTGCCGATACCCATGCCGCGCCGCATGACGACGTCCTTGATGTGGTAGCTGACGGGCGCGAACCGCTTCCGCTCGGGAATGGTCGTCAGGTACTCGTGGAAGGCGGCCTCCACCCGGTCCCTGGTGGGGGCGTCCACCGCCGTGGTGGAGCGGTCCAGGGTGAATCGCCGCTCGTAGTTCTCGATCGTGGTGTTCTGATCGAGCAGGTCTACGCGGGTCCGCAGCCTGGCGGCCCGGATGAAGTCCAGCAGCTTGCCTTCGGTGTTGGAGAGGGTCAGGGCGAACCCATGGTCGGTCTCGGACCGCGCGAACCTGCCGACCTGCTCGAGGTAGCTGCGCACCACCGTCTCGATCATCAGCGCGATCTCGTCGTCGGACAGGGCCTTCTCGTAGCCGAGGAGGGTCAGGCTGGCGGCCAGCCGCTTGAGGTCCCATGTGAAGGGGCCCACATACGACTCGTCGAAGTCGTTGACGTCGAAGACCAGGACGCCGGCGCTGTTCATGTACGTGCCGAAATTCGCCGCGTGGAGGTCGCCCTGGATCCAGACCCGTCCGGTCTTGCCGTCGGCGAAGGGGTCGTCCTCCTCTGCCATGTCGGCGTAGAAGACCGCCGCGCTGCCCCGGTAGAAGGCGAAGGGGGTGGCCGCCATCTTGCGGAACTTGCCGCGCCAGGCGTCGGGGTCCGCCTGCATGAGCTGGCGGTAGGCCTCCACGAAGATGTCGACGATGAAGGGCTGACGCTCCTTCTCGCCTTGCGTCCGGACACGATCGATCACCGACGCCATGACCCCTCCTCGCTTGCGGATGCCGCGGGCGGTGAAGCGGTCCGAACAATACTCGCCCCACCAACGATTCCGGAAGCCCGGCTGGTAGCCTCGCTCGCATGAGGGCGAAGCCGTCGGTGCTGGTGGCCATGAGCGGCGGGGTGGACTCCTCGGTCGCCGCGGCGCTGTTGCACGAACGCGGTTACCGGGTGCTGGGCTCGCACATGAAGCTGGTCCACCTGGACGGCGTGGACCACGGGTGCTGTGGGCCACAGGCGGAGGCCGACGCGGCCGAGGTCGCCCGGATCGCCGGCTTTGATTTCGAGATCGTGGACATGTCCGCGGCCTTCGAGCGGACCGTGCTGACCGACTTCTACGACGAGCACCGGGCCGGCCGGACCCCCAACCCGTGCGCCCGGTGCAACGAGCACATCAAGTTCGGGGCGTTCATGGACCGGGCCGATCGGCTCGGGTTCGTCTTCGTGGCAACGGGCCATTACGTCCAGACGTGGCGTGACAGGGTCGGCCGCTGGCACCTGGGCCGTGGAGTGGACGGAGGCAAGGACCAGTCGTACCTGCTGCACATGCTGGGGCAGGAGCAGCTGGGACGGTCACTGTTCCCGGTGGGGGAGCAGACGAAGGCCGAGACGCGAGCCCACGCGGTGCGACTGGGGCTCCCGGTGGCCGGCAAGCCGGACTCCCAGGAGGTCTGCTTCGTCCCCGGGGCCGACCACGCCGCCTTTCTGGCCGAGCATGCACCGGACCTGGTGCGGACCGGCGAGGTGGTCGATCCGTCCGGCCGGGTGCTGGCGAGCCACGAGGGACCGTTCCGGTTCACGGTGGGCCAGCGCCGCGGCACCGGGGTCTCGATGGGCGAACCCGTCTACGTGGTCGACCTGGACCGAGAGGCCAACCGAGTCGTGGTCGGGCCGGGGGAGCTGCTGGCGCGGGGCGGGCTGGTGGCCGACCGGGCGCACTGGGTGGCCGACGAGCCGCCGGGCGACGGGCCGTTCGAAGCCGAGGTCAGGATCCGGTACCGGGGCGAGGACGTCCCCGCCGTGGTCGAGCCGCTCCGAGGCGGCTCGGAGGTCCGGGTGGAGTTCCGGACCCCTCAGCGGGCCGTAGCCCCGGGCCAGAGCGTGGTGTTCTACCAGGGCGAGGAGGTCCTGGGCGGCGCCCGGATCACTGACGCCTTCCGCTAACACCAGGCGTCCCCACCAGGTTGTAGCCTTCTGAGCGAGATGCCGCTGCTCAAGAGGCACCCGGTCCACTTCGACGTCCCCGTCCAGGACATGCTGCTGCGGATCGTGGGCTCGGACGAGCTGTACGAGGAGGCCAGGGCGGCCGGCATGCTCTTCTGGGAGCAGCTCCAGTCCTACGCGGTCCGCCACCCAGGGTTCCAGGCCAGCAAGCGGCCCCTCCAGGCCGACGACACCGCGCCGCCCATCGTTCGGGAGATGGCCGAGCAGTCCGCCGTGGCCGGCGTCGGGCCTATGTTCACCTTCCCCGGCGCCATGGTCGAGTTCGTGGGGCGCCGGATCTCCGAGCAGGTCCCCGAGATCACGGTCTCCTGCGAGCAGAGCCACTTCGTGCTCACCCGCCATCGGTCGCGCCTGGGTCTCAATGCCGACCCGCCGTACGAGGACCTCGGGGTCCTGATCCCGCCCGGCAACGAGCCGCACGGCGTGCACATGAAGCTCGCCCAGGGCAAGCGGGGGGTGCCGGCCGAGATCGTGGTGGTCATGGCCCGATCGGCCATCCTGGCGGACGCCGCGGCGGCAGCCGCCGGTGCCATCATGCGGAAGTTCGACGGCTTGAAGATCGCGTTGGGCTACGTGAAGGATCTCCCCGGCGTACACGGGGCGGTGCTGATCCAGGGACGGAACATCGGGGTGACCGGCGCGCTGGAGCTGGCCGCCTGACGATGGGTCGCACGCGCGGGGCCGCCGCCCCCGCCACGGACGAGCGGCATCGGGGCGAGGAACGCGATCGGTCGAAGGCGAAGCTTCGCGTGGAGGAGCTTCGCGATCTCATCCACCACCACGACTACCGCTACTACGCGCTGGACGATCCGGAGGTCTCCGACGCCGAGTACGACGAGCTCATGGGGGAGCTGCGCGGCTTGGAGGAGGCCTTCCCCGAGTTCGTCACGCCCGACAGTCCCACCCAGCGAGTGGGCGGCGCGCCGACGGAGCTGTTCGCACCGGCCCCGCACCGCTCGCCCATGCTCTCCCTGGACAACGCGTTCTCGTGGGAGGAGCTGAACGCCTGGGGCAAGCGGGTGGAGCGCGTGGTGGGCCGGCAGGCCGACTTCGTGTGCGAGCTGAAGATCGACGGCCTGGCCGTGCGGCTTACCTACGAGGACGGCCGCTACGTCCAAGGCGCCACCCGAGGTGACGGGTACGTGGGGGACGACATCACCACCAACATCCGGACCATCCGAGGGGTCCCGGTGCGGCTCCGGGAAACGAAGCCGCCGAAGGTCCTGGAGGTTCGAGGCGAGGTCTACCTGCCGGTCAAGGCGTTCGAGGAGCTGAACGACCAGCTACGCGAACGCGGAGAGCGGTCCTTCGCCAACCCCCGCAACGCGGCCGCTGGGTCGCTTCGGCAGAAGGATCCGTCGGTGACCGCGTCCCGCCCCTTGCGCCTGTGGTCGCATGGGCTCGGCGCGGTGGAGGGCCGGCGGTTCCAGCGACACTCGGAGATCCTGGACTTCCTCAGGGAGGCCGGGCTGCCCGTCGCGCCGCAGACCGAGAAGGTGGATTCGCTGGAGGCCGTGTTCGCGTTCTGCGAACGATGGCAGAAGGACCGCCACTCCATCGACTACGAGATCGACGGCGTCGTGGTGAAGGTGGATCAGATCGCGCTGCAGGAAGAGCTGGGAGCCACCAGCCACGCCCCGCGGTGGGCCATCGCCTACAAGTTCCCGCCGGAGGAGCGGACCACCCTGCTGAAGGACATCGACGTCCACACGGGACGGACCGGGATCGTCACGCCGTTCGCGGTGCTGGAGCCCGTCTTCATCAGCGGGGTGACCGTCACCACGGCCACCCTCCACAACGAGGACGAGCTGGCGCGCAAGGACGTCCGCCCCGGCGATACCGTGGTGGTCCGCCGAGCCGGCGACGTGATCCCCGAGGTGGTCGGGCCCGTCCTGGCGAAGCGGCGGAAGGGTGCCCGCAAGTGGAAGTTCCCCACGAAATGCGAGTCGTGCGGGACCGCGCTGGTGCGGGAGGGCGCGTACTGGCGCTGCCCCAACAAGGGCGGCTGCCCCTCGCAGAACATTGAGTGGCTGGCCGCGTTCGCCTCGCGCGGCGGGATGGACATCGAGACCCTGGGCTACAAGACCGGGTTCCTGCTGATCGACATGGGAAGGGTGAGAGACCCCGCCGACGTGTATTCCATCACCCGGGAGCAGCTGGCCCAGCTGCCCGGCTTCAAAGAAAAGAAGATCGAGAACCTCATGACGGCGATCGAGGCGTCCAAGGACCGGCCCATCGCCCGGTTGCTGTCGGCGCTCAACATCCGCCATGTCGGGGGCCATGTGGCGTACGTGCTGGCCCAGTCCTTCCTGTCGGTCGACCGGCTCATGAAGGCCTCCGTGGAGGAGCTGAGCGCCGTGGAGGGGATCGGGCCGGAGATCGCCCAGAGCGTGCACGACTGGTTCCACGACGAGGGCAACCGCGACCTCCTGAAGCGCCTGAAGAAGGCCGGCGTTCGCATGGAGGATCCCGAGCCCGAGGCGAGGCCCGAGGGGCCGTTGTCGGGCACGACCATCGTGATCACCGGCGGGCTCTCGTCGATGCCGCGTTCGGAGGCCGAGAAGACCGCGGCCGAGGCGGGGGCGAAGGTGGCCTCCAGCGTGTCCAAGAAGACGGACTTCGTGGTGGTGGGGGAGAACCCGGGTTCGAAGTACGACAAGGCCCAGCAGCTCGGCGTGGAGACCATCGACGAGCAGGAGTTCCTGAAGCGACTCAACGGATGACGGCGGCGAACCCCCCGGCGCCTCGCCCGTAGTACTGTCGGCGCCCTCGCCCAGGAAGGCTTCGAGATGTCCGTTGCTCGCTCTGTTCGCGTCGTGGCGCTCGCCGCGGTGACCCTGGTCGTCCTGGTACCGCCGGCACAGGCCGCAACGATCAGGACCTTCGACACGCCCACCGAGTACAGCGATCCATTGCGGGTGACAGTGGCTCCCGATCGCTCGATCTGGTTCACGGAGTGGTACGGCAACCAGATCGGCAGGCTCTTGCCCGGCGGCCAGATCAG
>JBIOYQ010000173.1:0-11008 GCA_044870295.1 Actinomycetota bacterium | reverse complement strand
CGTCGAGCCCTTCGTCGGTGACCCGGTCGTAGTAGATGTAGTTCACTGCCACGACCGGCGCCCCGTCGCACGCGGCGAGGCACTCCTCCTCCTCCAGCGTGAACGCGCCGTCATCCGTCATCTGCTCGGCCCCCTCACCCAGCAGCTCCCGGGCCCGCTCGTAGAGGGCCCGTCCGCCGAGCAGCGAGCAGGACGGGTTCGTGCAGATGGAGAGCACGTACCGCCCGCAGGGATGGAGCTTCAGCATCGTGTAGAAGGTGGCGACGGCTTCGACCTCCGCCGTGGTGAGGCTCAGGAGCTCCGCGACCTCGCGCATGCCCTGGCGTGGGACCCAGCCCACCTCGGACTGCACGAGGTAGAGCAGCGGGACCAACGCCGATCGTCGTGTCGGGTACTTCCCGATGATCTGTTCGGCAGCATGGCGGGCGTCATCCGACAGCACCGGCCCCTCGACGTCCCCGACGACGGTCATCGGTCGGCGTCTCCCATGACGGGGTCCACGCTGGCGACGCACGCGATCACGTCGGCGACCAGGTTGCCTTCGACCATGGTCGGGACCAGCTGGAGGTTCACGAACGAGGGCCCGCGGATGTGGACCCGGTACGGACGGTTCGCGCCGGACGACACCACGTAGAGGCCCAACTCGCCGCGCGGGGATTCCACGGCCTGGTACACCTCGCCGGCGGGCACCTTGAACCCCTGCGTCACGATCTTGAAGTGGTTGATGAGCGCCTCCATCGACTCCTCCATGATGTGGTGCACGTACTCCATGGAGTTGCCGATGCCGTCCGGTCCCACCGCCAGCTCGGCCGGCCATCGCACCTTGGGGTCCTCGACCATGACCGGCCCGGGCTCCAACCGATCCAAGCACTGCCGGACGATGCGCAGGGACTGGCGCATCTCCTCCACCCGCACCTCGTATCGGGCGTAGCAGTCCCCGGCCTCACGCAGCGGAACGTCGAAGTCGTAGGTCTCGTAGCCGCAGTACGGCATGTCCTTGCGGAGATCCCACGACACTCCGGCGGCTCGGAGCATGGGTCCCGTGACCCCGAGGGAGAGCATCTCCTCCGGCGGGACGGGACCGATCCCGACCGTCCGCTGGCGCCAGATGGGGTTGCCCGACAGCAGCTCCTCGTACTCGTGGATCCGTCCGGGCATGAGATCCAGGAACGCCCGGATGCGCTCGACGGCACCGTCCGGGAGATCCATGACCAAGCCCCCCACCCGTACGTACGCGTGGTTCAGGCGCAGGCCGGTGACCATCTCGAAGATCCGGAGGATCTCCTCGCGTTCGCGCAGGCCGTACAGCATCATCGAGATCGCCCCCAGCTCCAGCCCGGTGGTGGCCAGCCACACCAGGTGCGAGGCGATCCGGTTCAGCTCCATCACCATGACCCGGATGACCTGCGCGCGGGGCGGCGCCTCGATCCCCAGCAGCCGCTCGACCGCCAGGCAGTAGGCCGTTTCGTTGAAGAGCGGTGACAGATAGTCGGCCCGGGTGACGAACGTGACGCCCTGCTGCCACGTCCGGTACTCGGTGTTCTTCTCGATCCCGGTGTGCAGGTAGCCGAGGACGGGGCGGCAGCCGACGACGTACTCACCGTCCAGGGCCAGGACCATGCGCAGCACGCCGTGCGTGGAGGGGTGCTGCGGCCCCATGTTGATGACCATGGTCTCCTGACGCAGGCTCACGTCCCCCACCGTCACGCTCCCCTCTGGTCGGGCGGCGGGATGAACGCGCCGCCCTTGTACTGGGTGTTGACGCCGGCCAGCGGGTGGTCCTTGCGCAGTGGATGGCCCACCCAGTCCTCGGGCATCTCGATGCGCCGCAGGTCGGGGTGGTCGTCGAACACGACGCCGAAGAAATCGAACACCTCGCGCTCGAGCCAGTTCGCGGTGGGGAAGGCGGGTGTGACGCTGGGGACGTGAGGGGGGTCGGGGGGACGGGGGCAGGCCCACCTTCACCCGCACTCGGTGCCGTCGGCTCATCGACAGGAGGTGATACGCGAGCCAGAACCGAGGGTCGAGGCTCGGCCAGTCGGTGCAGGTGACGTCGCAGAGGAACCCGAGCTGGAGGTCGTCCTGATCTCGTAGGTAGGCCAGCGTCCCCAGGAGCTCCTCGGGCGCGACCGTCACGGTGACCTCGCCGCGAGCTTCGAGCACCTCGGGGAAGCGCTCGCGGAGCCGCTGGGCCAGCTTGGACGGCGTCATCGCAGCGACCTGGCCTCGTTCTGGACCTTGGCGTGCAGCCGCAGGATCCCGTACATGAGCATCTCCGGCCGCGGCGGACATCCCGGCACATAGATGTCGACCGGGACGATCGTGTCCACGCCCTGGATCAGCCCGTAGTTGTTGAACATGCCGCCGGTGGACGCGCACACGCCCATCGAGATGACCCACTTGGGCTCGGGCATCTGGTCGTACACGCGCCGCAGCACCGGGCCCATCTTCTGCGAGACGCGGCCGGCCACGATCATCAGGTCGGCTTGCCGCGGAGAGGCCCGGAAGATCTCCATGCCCCAGCGGGCCAGGTCGTACTCCGCGGCCCCCGTGGCCATCATCTCGATGGCACAGCAGGCCAGACCGAACGTCGCCGGCCACATCGAGTTCTTGCGCGCCCACGCCACGGCCTTCCCCAGAGTGGTGAGCAGGAGCCCGCGACGAGCTTCCTCCTCGACGTCCAGCTCGGAACGGCCCGTGTGGACACCGGGGAGCCGCTGCACCGGCATCGATCAGACCCTCTCCGGCGGGGCGAGGACGTGCCCCGGCTCGTCTCCGGGAGTCCGCTCAACGGTCGGGGGCAGGTCGACGTGCCCGGCCGCCCGCCCACCACGGACCACGGGCCCTTCCCACTCGAGGCCGCCCTTCGCTCGGATGTAGAGGTAGGCGGCGAACACCAGCCCGATGAACACGATCATCTCGACCAGGCCGAACATGCCGAGCGATCGGAACGCCACCGCCCACGGGTAGAGGAAGATCGCCTCGATGTCGAAAACGATGAAGAGCATGGCCACCACGTAGAACTTCACCGGAAAGCGTTCGGCCTTCGGCAGTCTGATGGGATCGATGCCGCTCTCGTAGGGCGTGAGCTTCGCCGGGACGTAGCGGCGGGGCCGGACGAACGCGGAGGCCAGGAGCGACAGGATGGCGAACAGGCCGGCCAGCGCCCCGAGGATGAGGATGGGGACGAACCCGGTGTCCATCCCGCCGCCCCCTACCGCTCCGGAGCCAGCGCCAGCATCGCCCGCATCACCTTGTCCTTCGTCCCGCCGTCCTTCCCGTCAGTCAGGTTCGCCATGAACGTCAGCGCGAACCGCATCAGGCTGGCTCGAGGAAAGCCGTGCTGGACCGCGAACCGCATGAACCTGGGATGGCCGATCATGCGCACCCACTGCCGGCCCAGGAAGTAGTAGCGGCCATAGCGCTCCCGCAGGAGCACCGGGTACAGGTGGGCGATGGCCGGCCGGTCTCGTTCCAGCGAGTCCGAGATCAGCTCGGCGGCCAGCTCTCCCGTCTCGATGGCGTAGGCGATCCCCTCGCCGTTGAACGGGTTGGTGAGGCCGCCCGCGTCGCCCACCAGCAGCATGCCGGGCACGGCCAGGGGCTGGCGGTTCATCCCCATGGGAATGGGGCCCGACAGGATGGGACTGATGGCGTTCTCTTCCGTGACGCCCCATTCGGCCGGCAGCATGCCGACGAACGTGTCCATCAGCTTCCGCGCCGAGATCTCCTTGAACCGCGTGAAGGTGTTGAGCAGGCCGGCCCCCACATTCACCACGCCGTCACCGAGCGGGAAGATCCAGCCGTAGCCGGCCATCACACCGCCGGTGGGTTCGTCGGGCAGGTTGACGTAGGCCTCGAGGACCGGCTCCATACGTCGCGGGATGCGGTAGTAGCGCCGGGCGGCGATGCCCATGGGCCGCGACTCGTCGCGTCGGACCCCGGCCTGCACGCCGAACCGGCTGGACGCCCCGTCGGCGGCCACCACGAACCGAGCCCGGACCTCCTGCTCGCGCCCGTCCTGGGTCACCACGGCCCCCGACACCCACCTGCCGTCCATCACCGGGCGGGCCGCCTCGGTCCCCTGGAGGAAGCGGGCCCCGGCGTCCTGGGCCCGTTTCGCCAGGAGGTCGTCCAGGTCATATCGGGTCCGCACCACGCCGAGGGCGGGGAACCGTCGCAGCTTCGGCCAGGGCAGGTCGATGACCACGCCGTCCACCCCGTAGGTTCGGAGCCCGTCGACCCGCGTGAATCCGGCATCGGTCGGATCCACACCCATGCGTTGGAGGGCGCGCACGCCGTAGGGGGTGAGCCCGTCGCCGCAGACCTTCTCCCGAGGGAAGGTCGACTTGTCGACCATCAGCACGTCGATCCCGTGCCTGGCCAGGTGATACGCCGCAGACGAGCCCCCCGGGCCCGCCCCGACGACCAGGACGTCCGCTTCCAGCGTCGTGGTTGCCTTCTTCCCGCTCCCCGTTGCGGACTACGCTCCGATCGACTTTGTGAAGCGATTCACAAGGTAGATCGTAGGGCGCGACGCGGTGAGGCCGCAAACGTGCATCCAGGAGCGGTTCGGACCCCGGCTCACCCGCGCGGCTGGTAGGCGTGGAGCCAGGTGGCAAGGGTGTCGGGCCGAACCCGAACCACGATGGGCTCGACCACCTGGCGGGTATAGGCGGCGAACCCGAAACCGGACAGCTCGCTTCGATACTTCTCGAACCATGCAGACAGGGCGCGCTTGACCCCTGGATGGTCCGGCCCGAGGGCCTCTCCTTCGCCCCGGATGAGGCAGCCGGCCTGCTCGGTCCACAGTTGCCCCCGGTCCAAGGCCAGGGCCACGCGAGGATCGCGATCGAGGTTCCTGGCGACGGCGCTGCCCCGCCGGCACGTCAGATAGATGCCGTCGTCGAGCCACACGAACCACAGGGGAACGACATGCGGGCCACCGTCGGTCGCCACCGAGCCCACGTGCGCCACCCGAACGTCCCGGAAGGTTCTGCGGGCCTCCCCCATGTCCACGGCCGGACCAGTATGCAACCGTTGGGACTGTCGGTGGGCCGGGCTACCGTCCTGGCTTACTTCATGTCGTCGATCCCGCGCCTCCTGCACGGTTGGGCTATCGCGCTCCTCGTCGTGGATGTCCTGGCCCTTCTGATGGTGGACATCGCGTTCTGGACGGGAACGCGCTGGCTGCGGCCCAGGGCCGATGAGGACCACTCCTCTTCCTCGACGTCACGCGGACCTCCGCAGGTCCCGACGACCGCTCGCGCCTCCGCGACCACCTTTCTCGCCGCAGGCGCCGGACTCACCTTGTTGGTGATCGCCCTCACGCCGCCTCGGGCGGCTCGGTGGCCGTCGGTCGCGCTCGCGGTCGTGGGGCTCTTCGTGGCGGTGGCCGGGGTGGCGGGGAGGGTGCGGGGCTTCGAGGTTCGCCAGGGCGCCCTCGTCGTGCGGTACGCGGCACGCCGAGCGTGGGCAGTGTCGTGGCACGACTGCCGGGAGCTGCGGCCACCCCGGCTGCCCATGGGCGGTTGGCGCGTGGCCACGACGGACGGCGGCCGGCGGTCCCTCATGCCGTCGGACCTGCTGGGCAACGAGTGGGTGCTCGCGGCGATCGTCCAGCGAGCCGAGCTGTCGTTCACGGGGCGTGCGTGGGTTCGTGAAGCGCCGCGGCCGGTCAGCCGGCCAGGGTGATCGTCCCGGTCATCTGGGGATGGACGTCGCAATGGAAGTAGTACGAGCCGGGGCCCGGCAGCGTGAGCGCGATGTCCTCGCTGGCGGGACCGGTCACCAGATCGCCATGCACGATGGCGGGCGCGTTCGCGTCCGATCCGTCGAACACCGCGACGTTGTGCGGTGTGTTCGCGTCGTCGTTCACGAAGTGGATCGTGACGTCGGCCGACGACGCAATCAGCTTCGTCGGTGAGAACGCGATGTCCTTCGCGTGCAGCTCGATCGGCCCCCCGGGTCCGCCGCCACCACCCGGAGGGGGCGGGCCGCCGGCCTGTCCTCCCGGAGGTGTCACCGTCGCGGTGCCCGTCATGGTGGGGTGGATCTCGCAGTGGAAGAAGAAGTCGCCGGGCTTCGCCGGAGCGGTGAACGTGTAGGTGACCACCGTGGGACCCGTGACCACCTCGCCCCGGAAGAGCTGCGGAGCGTTGGCGTCGGGCCCGTCGAACAGCACGACGTTGTGCGGGGTGCCGGCGTCCTTGTTGTCGAACTTCAGCGCGATCTTCGCCCCCGCGGTGAAGCTCAGCTTGGTCTCGAGGAACTTCAGGCCCTCGGCCGTCAGCGCCACGGCCTGCTCCTTCGGGCCGCCCGCGGCCTCGGCCTTCTCCGGAGCGCGGTCGCCCCACACCACCGAGACCACGCCCCCCAGCGCGATCAAGGCAACCGCCGCGATGATCAGGAAGGGGAACGCCAGAGGGCGACCCTTGATGCGCCGGCCGTAGGCCACCAGCGCCGACCCCACCAGGATGTTCAGGGCCATGAGGGTGGCCACCGCCACGGCCTGGTCCTTGTCCACGGCCAGGAGGATTCGGGAGAAGCTCCACACCAGGATCCCCCCGATCACCACGGCGATCAGGGGGTAGGCCACACTTGGCAGGCGCGGGTTCTTGGTGTACTCCGAGTCCTCTGACTCGTCTGACTCGGGCCGCTGGCTCATCGGCTAACCGGCCTTCCGCTTGATCATCTCGGATTGAATCTGTCGCTCGACGTCCCTCCACCGGAGCTCGTCCCAGTCACCGTGCTGCTCCACCCGGTACCACTTGAAGAAGAGCACGGCGATGACCGTCCACAGGATGGCCCCGCCGACGATCTTCATGATCAGTCCGGAGAGGGTCTGGTCGGTGAGGACGGACACGCCCCAGATACGAGGAGCGGCGACGTAGAACGAGTACAGGGGCTGGCTCCCGAACGTCAGGAACGACGCGGGCACCGTGGGCACGATGGATTGCAGGAACAGGTACAGCATCCGCCCGGGATAGGACAGTGTGGGGAACTCGGGCAGCGGGCTGACCACCGGCCACCACATGAGCGTGGCCGTGGTGAACAGCGCGACGTGCCCCACGAAGTGCCATGGGTGATGGACCAGCATCTCGTCCATCACCAGCGGCCAGTGCGTGACCACGATCGTGGCGTTGAACAGGACGAAGGCGATGAGCGGGCGGGTCAGCTGGCCGACCACGGCGCGCAGCGGTCGTGGGGAGAGCAGGCGGCGAAGCAACCAGGCCGGCATCCCCAGCAGGAGCATGGGCGGTGCGATCAAGGCGATCAGCGTGTGTTGGACCATGTGGACCGACAGCAGGTACCGCTCGCCCAGGTCGTGGATGGGCCACGAGGCCGCGACCAGGATGGTCAGCACCCCGCCGGTGAACCACAGCACCTGTCGCCGGCTCGCTCCGGACTCGACCGAGCCATCCCCCCGGGGGCCCAGCCTCCGGATCGCCCAGAGGTAGGTGCCTTCGAGGGTGGCCACCACCACGAGGGTGTCCAGATGAACGTGGAAGGGAGGCAGGTTCATCACGACCTCAGTGACCGCCGCCCGAACGGGAGCCGGCCGTTCCTCGGCCAAGCGGAGCCCGGCCCGATCGGACGAACCCTCCGATCACAGCTGCAGCGATCAGCGCGACGATCACGGCCAGCCACGGCGCGTTCAGTGCCCCGAAGATGACCAGGACGATCACGTAGACCGTGATGGCCAACAGCAGCCCGGTGACGAACAGCCGGCGGAAGATGCGATTGTCGAAGCGAAGGTGCATGAACCACAGGACCACCAGGCTGAACTTGATGAAGGCCAGCACCAGCAACAGCGAGACGAACAGCGCGTGGGGGACGTCCAGGTAGTACCACGCCACCTCGATCGCCGTGGCGATGGCCAGCCAGATGGCGATCATCACGTACTGCTTGGGACCCGGGTGGCCGGCGAGCTCCGGCTCGTCCTCCAGCGCGGCCTCCGCGGTCTGGCGGGCGGTCTCCTCGACGCCGGGTGTCCCGCTGATGGCCACGTCAGCCTCCCACCGGCGTCGGGCACGACAGCCCGGCGGTCGGGATGAGGTACACCACGGTGAAGATCACGATCCACACGATGTCGACGAAGTGCCAGTACAGCCCGACCAGCTCGACCGCCTCGGCCTTCGACGTGGGGAGTCGGTGGTCCAGCGACATCCCGAACAGGGACAGCAGCATGACGATGCCGACCGTGACGTGCGCCCCGTGGAAGCCGGTCAAGATGAAGAAGCTCGTGCCGAACAGGTTCGTCTTGACCGTCAGGCCCTCCTGCACGAACCGGGTGAACTCGTAGACCTGTCCGCAGATGAACGTCATGCCGAGGAGCGCCGTCGCCACCAGCCAGACGCGAAGCCTGGGATGGTCGCCCCGCTGGATGGCCGCCAGCGCCAGCACCATGGTGAGGCTGCTCATCAGCAGCACGAAGGAGCTCACCGACGTGAACGGGATGTCGTAGACGCACTGCGGCTGGATCCCGGTCCCTCGTCCTCGATAGAGCAGGAACGTGGAGATCAGGGCGCCGAACAGCAGGCACTCGGAGCCGAGGAAGGCCCACATCCCGAGCTTCGCGTTGGACAGCCCGGTGCTGGTGGGAGCCCCGTGCTCGACCGCCTGGACCTTCGTCGCCATCGTCCTACTCCGCGGAGGGCTCGCCGGCCCACCCGTACAGGCCGACCAGCACGGTCAGCGCGCCGTCGACGGCCAGGATCACCGAGTACAACAGGCCGTAGCACAGGATCGGCAGGCCAAGGGCGGCGATCAGCGGGAAGTAGGACGGCGACGGCATGTGGATCCCGTGGCCGTGATCCTCTTCATGGCCCTCGTGGTCGTCCTCGGTGTGACCATTCGATCCGCCGGCCATGACCGGGGCCAGCCTGCCGTCGGGGCCTTCGGCGTACTTGGTGTGCCAGTACGCGTCGACAGAGTGGACCACGGGGATCTCGTCGAAGTTGTGGGCGGGCGGCGGTGAGGGGATGGACCACTCGAGGGTGCGGGCGTCCCACGGATCGGCCCCCGCCGTCTGTCCCTTCCGCCGGGTTCGCACCACGTTGTACAGGAAGACCAGCACGGACAACGCGATGACGAACGCGCCGACGGTGGACAACATGTTCCACACGTCCCACCCCCGATCCTCGGGGTACGTGTAGATCCGGCGGGCCATCCCCTGCAGGCCCAGGATGTGGAACGGAGCGAACGTCACGTTGAAGCCGATGAGCATCAGCCAGAAGTGGATCTTCCCGACGGATTCCGACAGCAGCTTCCCCGTGATCTTTGGCCACCAGTAGTAGATGCCGGCGAACAGCCCGAAGATGGCTCCCCCGAAGAGGACGTAGTGGAAGTGGGCCACGATGTAGTACGTGTCGGTCTGCTGATAGTCGGCCGGGACGACGGCGTGGGTCACCCCCGAGAGCCCGCCGATCGTGAACATGGCGATGAAGCCCAGGGAGAACAGCATCGGCGTGGTGAACCGGAGGTCCCCGCCGTGCAGCGTTCCCATCCAGTTGAAGATCTTCACCCCCGTGGGGACCGCGATGAACATGGTGGACAGGGCGAACGCCGAGTTCGCCACCGGACCGAGGCCCACCGCGAACATGTGGTGGGCCCACACGCCCCACCCCATGAAGCCGATGGCGATCCCGGAGAACACCACCACCGGGTAGCCGAACAGGGGCTTGCGCGAGAACACCGGGAGGACCTCCGACACGATCCCCATGGCCGGCAGGATCAGGATGTAGACCTCGGGGTGGCCGAACAACCAGAACAGGTGCTGCCATAAGACCGGGTCGGCCCCCTTGCCGACGTTGAAGAAGTTCGTCCCGAAGCGGAGGTCGAAGAACAGCTCGAACAGCCCGACGGTCAGGACGGGCAGGGCGAAGATCAACAGGAAGGCGACCACGAACGTCATCCAGACGAACACCGGCATCCGCATCAGGCTCATCCCGGGAGCCCGCATGTTGATGATGGTCACGGCGAAGTTGATCGCCGAGACGGTGGAGGAGATCCCCAGGATCAGCAGCCCGAGCGCGTAGAACTGCATGTGGCTGGCGGGCTGCTCGGAGAGCGGCGCGTATCCGAACCAGCCGCCGGCCGGCGCCCCGCCCAGCAGGAAGCTCGAGTACAGGAACAGTCCGCCGAACAGGAACACCCAGTAGCTGAAGGCGTTGAGCCGAGGGAACGCCACGTCCCGCGCCCCGATCATCAACGGGAGCAGGTAGTTGAAGAAGGCCGCCCCCAGCGGCATGACCACCAGGAAGATCATGGTCAGGCCGTGCATGGTGAAGATCTGGTTGTAGGCCTCGGCCGTGATCACCTGGCCGTTGGGTTGGGCCAGCTGGAGGCGGATCAGCAACGCCTCCACTCCGCCGACCAGGAAGAAGACGATGGCGGTGACGCCGTACATGATGCCGATCCGCTTGTGATCGACGGTGGTCGCCCAGCTCCACCAGCCGGTGGTGGCCTGGGGGCGGGCGAAGATGCCGCGCCGGTGGGTGGACTGCTGATCGGCAGTCACCGTGGCCATGTCGGCGATGTCACCCCCTTCACGACAGGCTGTCCAGATACGCTACCAGCGCCGAAACGTCGCCATCCGACAGCTGGCCTTCGAAGTTCGGCATGTCGGCCCCCGGCTTCTGGCCGGGAGCGTCCCGGAGCCACGCCGCCAGGTTCTCGTCGTTCCTCTCGAACGTGTCGCCGGCGAAGGCGTCACGGCTGGCGAAATGCGTGAGGTTCGGACCGATGGTGCCGACGAAGTTCTCGACGCCGTCGATGGTGTGGCAGCCGCCGCACCCGAGCCGCTGCATGGTGGCCAGGACGTCCGGAGGCGGCTGCGCCGCGGCCGGTCGGAGCTGTTCCTGGAGCCACGCCTGGAAGTCCTGGGGTGCCTGCGCCACCACCCGCATCCGCATGTTCGCGTGCGACAACCCGCAGTACTCCGTGCACTGGCCGAGGTACGTGCCCGGATTGGGCGCCTCGATCGTCAGATGGTTGTCCTGGCCCG
>JBIOYQ010000172.1:0-5552 GCA_044870295.1 Actinomycetota bacterium | reverse complement strand
TTACCGCCCCACCCGTTGTCGGGCATGGCCAGGTACTCCCCGGGACTGCGCCCGGCGACGATAGAGGAGAATCCTTCAACTGGCTGGGACGGCCGTGGAATCAGGATGCCGTTGATGACACCCTGCGGGGTGACGAAGTTGCCGGAGGACGGCCCCGGCGCGAGGGTATCCGCAGGCAGGACGGCCCGTCCCGCCAGCGTGGGCGTCGGGCGGGTGTCTGCCTCGGACGCGTGCACCGTGGCGGCAGGCCACGCGGCAGCGACCAGGGCCGCGGCCGCGGCCAGAAGTGTTCGGCGTTTCATGCGAGTGCTCCCTCCGAGCGGTCGAGCGGTGGTTGGCAAAGCCTTCGGGGTCAGCGCGATCCGCGCGGTGCAGTGAATCGGCGGCACTCATCGAGCCGGAGCGTAAGTGACCGCGCCGATGCCTGCCGCCACCGACTCCGATCACGCCGCACGGGGGCGCATTTGCCGGTGGTCGTGGGCATCGCGTCTCCCCATCCGCGCACGAGACCCGTCCTCGCCGGTACCGCCCGCGCATCTCTGGTCGGCAACCATTGTCCCCCGACCGAGCAGTAGGACAAAGGTCCCGACTTCCGGCCGGCCGAATCAGCGCCGACGAGGGGCCAGTCGGCCAGGCGGCAGGCCTCTCAGAGGCACCCGAGTGAGCCCAGCGAGGCTTCAGGATCCTGCGGCGGCGTCCGTTCCAAGGTCGACGTAGCGTCGGCGTCGGCCGCGGAATGCGCAGCTCCGCGTGAGGACAGCAGCGGCTCGCGGACACGGAGTGGAACAATTCGGTGATGCCCTGAACTCTCGCTGTGTTGTGCTCGTCCCCGGTCACAGGCCCGGATCTCATGGGGCACAGCAAGAACGACGGAACAGCGCCTCGCCGTGGTGGCAGGCGCGACTTTTCGGTCGGAGTAAACCGCCCAACTGGCCAGAGCCAGCGGGACGGCCCCACCCGGACCGCTCGGGCCGGATGGCCCTCCGACTCGTCCCCCCGATCGAGTTGGAAGCCACTGCTTGCCAACCTACCCCGCCTCGAGCCAGAACTGTGATTCCCTGACGCTCGCTCAGCGTCCGAGGAGCCACATCCGCTCGTGGGCTACTCGTAGCGTTGACCCGGGGCCGGATTACCCGCGGCAGTCGTGGAGCGAGCCGCGATGCGCCTCTCGCATGGGGCGACGAGGATGGCGGCAATGGCGGGCATCGGTGTGGCTAGGGCTAGGGGTACTGGCCAGTTGATCCGGCGGTTGGGCGGTCGGCGTGCTCGGTGTGATCTGTGCCGAGCAGGACGGCGGCTGCCACGTGCTGCCAGGCGACTACCAGCGTCGTGGGTTCTCCCGACCCGGGGTCGAGGATCGGGACGTGCCCGGTCTCGTGATGACCCACCCGGGTGATCGCAGTGTTCACCAGGTCCAGCTGGTCATCGGCGATCTGCCATCGCTGGGTCCATCCGGGTCCGTACAGCAACAGGTAGGCCATGACCGGGGCTCTCCATCACATCCAGCTGCCCCGTTCCTCGGCCTTCGATGCTGTGGGGGCAGCGCCATCCGTTGCTCTGGAGGAATCGCCCTCATCGTTGGCCCGGAGCTGCCGGTCCGCCTCGGCCGGGTCGATGGCACTGGCGATCACCCTGAGGTTCACCCGGCGTCCCGAGGAGAGGAGAAGAATCATGAGCTGGGTGTCGTCTTTGGGGAACGAGCCGACCTTCACGGGGCCTCGCCGAGCCTGGATCCGGCGCACTCCGCGGCCGTCGACCACCGGGTTGTCCCAGTCGGGCCGAGAGAACAGCAACCGGTTGATGTGGCCGACCTGGTCCGGGAAGTGGTCAATCAGGTCGGCGGCCTCGACCTGGAGGTTGCGCGACTGTGGCCACCAGACGCCACGGATAGGGCCGGAGGTAGGAGGCTCCGCCAGTTGCATGCGCAGCGGCACTCGGCTGGCAGGGGTGTGGGCGGTGGTACTCGGTGACGTCGTCATGACGTCCACCCTTCGTTTCTGTCCTGCAGCTCGACGAGCTGGCGCGACAGATTGGTTACTCCGAACCTACACCGCATCCGGCGACGTACCTGCGAGAACGTTCCATCGTGGGCAGGGCCGACGGTTCCCCGCATGCACTGTGGACCGGCCGCCACGGCCTCCAAAGTGCTCCTGAACGCCAACACCACGGGGCCCGCATCTGTGGACAGGTGACGCTGAACTTTCGGCTCGTGAAGTGCCGACATGGCGCACCACTCAGCGGGACGTCGCCGGGCGGACTGGTCGTCGCGCGCCTGGCGCCCGCCAGAGGCAGTTCACCGCGTGCTAATTTCGAATCAGGACTGCGACTGTCGGGTTGGGACGCCGCTCCTGGCGCCCTGGATACCGCCAAGGCAGCGAGGCGGATGGGCGGATGAGATGGATCCTTCCGATCACCCCTAGCGGTTCCCCCTCACCAGGCGCACCGCGTGCTCACGGAGCTGCGGGGTGCGCCGTCCAAGACTCGGGGGCCGGACCATCGGCTCCGGGGTCATGACCCTAACGTCAATCCCAGGGTGGGTGGTGTCGTGTCCGACGACGATCGTTGGCGGTTGCGGGTACAGCTGCTGGACCGGCTGCTAACGCAGGTCGACGACGCCCGCGAGTCGGTGTGCCGGGAACGGCGCGGGAACCGTCACTTCTCGGCGTGGACGCCGGCACGCGGGGCGCTTCTGAGCGACTTGGAGGACTACGCCACCGGGCTTGCCTCGGCAGGCAGACCGATGCCGTACCGGTTCCGAGACGAACTCGCCATCCACCGACAGCTCTCCGGCTGGCCGCGGCTCTGGCCGGAAGCCTCACATCAGGGGTGATGCCATGCCCGAGGTCGTGATCCGCGTTCGATTCACGTGTGGTGACCGAACTGACGTCGTCTATGCAGACCCGGACGCAGACACGACTGAGACGGTCGTGGACGACGTGATCGCCGTGCTGTCCGACGACGCAGGACTCCTTCGATGCCAGCACGGCGGCCGCCTGATCGTGCTCTTCTCGCGCGGAATCGCAAGCATCGAGGTGGCGCCTCGCGGAGCTGTGCTCTGACCTGAAGCCCGTGCTGATTCAGGCCCCGGCCGACCGATGTGTACGTCGAGTGACCTATCGGGTCGGCTGGTCAGGCTTCCCCACCTTCGTCGGGGTCATCGTACTCGTCGTGGCGTTCGTCCTCACGTTCTTGGTGCTCGCGCGCGATCTGTCTCGCACGGTCGTCGATCACCGCGGGGTCCGGCACGTCGTAGAGCTCTTCACGCGCTCGTTCCAAGGCCCACGTCGGGATCGGGGCGGGCGATGCGCGCTTGTCCGGATCTGACATCTTGTCCCCTTGCGGCCGTTCCTGGGTCAGGAGCTCGACACTACGCGCACCGTCGGGCGGTGCGAGCCGACGGATGCGCCATCGCCAGGCGTACGGTGGGAACCGGGGGCCAGCCGAGTGTCCTCACAAGGAGAGCTCATGGCCGACAAGTCACCTCGCCAACACATGTCGAAGAAGGCGGGCAAGACTCTCAAGCAGAAGCGCGCCGAGAAGCACCTGAAGGCGGCGGCCAAGAACAAGACGGAGATCTTGCCCCCCGGCAAAGGGCGCTGAACCTTCCACGGGCCGGCCGGAAAGTCCGTCGGAGTCGTCTTGTGCTCCGCGAGGGGATGATCGCCGGGCCGCGATTCTCGACGTGGCCGATCCGAAGCCGAGAAGTGGGCACCCCGGTAGTCGACCGGCACCTTCAGACGTCTCGCGAGGTGCCGGAGAGGCGGTCGCCGTGGGCGGATCGGGAGCAGGGTCCATGGGGACAGTCGTCCGGGCGCGGGCCGGGGGGCGCGTCGTCCCTGCGAGCACTCCTGCTGGAGGTCCACCGCACGCGAGCGGCACACCTCCACGGGCAGGGGGAGCGCGGCGCCACGCACCGAACGCTGATTCCCGTGCGACGGGCCGCTCTCGAGGCATTGGAGAACTACAGCGCCGCCTTGCATGAGCAGGGCTGGCCGACTCCGGCTCAGATGAAGCTCGACATCCAATTGCTGAGGGCTTTGTGTGGTGTTCAGCGACGACATCCACCCGCCTGGAACTGATCGGCTCAGAATTGGATCGGCAGCCGAACGACAGATGACGGCACGCCGATCCACGGCCGCTCCGCGGGACGGCGGGCGCCTCTAAGCCGGCGGACCTCTCGCGGCATGCGAGTGCCCGCAGGATGAACTGCCGCGGAATGCGTAGACTGCAAAGCAGCACAGCCAAGGTGAGCGCGAGCCCCAGGTTCGCGATGTCCGGCGGAACGTCCGCGGGCGTCTCCACGCGCCTTCCCACGCCGACGTCACCGGAGCATCGCATGGCCCTCGACAAGGTGACCGCTGCCATTGCGGCGGCCGCAGCAACGCTCAACGACCCCGCCCCGTCGCTCGAGGCGACGTTGGAGACCATCGCGTTCGCGGCACGGGATTCGGTCCCCGGCTTCGATCTGGCCGGCATCTCGACCGTCGACCACAAGGGCAACGTCGAAACCCGCGCGGTCACCGATCCGCGCGTGCTGGAGTTCGACAAGCTGCAATACAGCCTCGGCGAAGGACCCTGCCTGGATGCGCTGGGCGCGGCTCACGTGGTCTCGGTCCCGCAGCTCCGGCACGAACAGAGGTGGCCGAACTACGTGCCACGCGTGCTCGGCCTGGGACTTCGCTCACAACTCGCGGTCAAGATCAGCGTCGACGACACCGGGACGCTGGGCGGGATCAACCTGTACTCCACGACCAGCGATGACATCGACCCCGAAGCGGAGCCGATCGCGGAACTGTTCGCGGTCCATGCCGCGATCGCGATGGGCAGCGTGATCAAGATCGGCCAGCTCAGTTCCGCCATGCAGACCCGCAAGGTCATCGGCCAGGCCATCGGCATCCTGATAGAGCGCTACGGCATCCCCGAGGACAACGCCTTCCACTTCCTGGTCCGCGCCTCACAAGCCGACAACATCAAGGTTCGTGACATCGCCGCCGGCATCGTCGACGAGTCCAACCGTCGACACGACACTCGCTCCTGATCCGAACGGCACCGCCGCAGAAAACGGCCCCGCCGTCTCAGGTGGAGCCGCTCCTCGGTTCGCCGGACCGACTTCTTGAGCCAACAACCCTCGCCACAACCTCAGTCCATGGACCGCGCCGCAACTACCCCCACCGTACGCCGGATCGCCGCTGGTTTCGGGGAGCTCGATTACTCGGATCCTGTCCAGGGAGCCTGACACTTCCCGGAGTGACCCACATTGAACACCAGGCGGGGTGGGACGCAGCTCAACGCCTCGCGAGCCCGGTTCGGTCGGGGAAGCGGGCTCTTGGCCCATGGAGCGTACAGTCGTGGTACCGAGAATTCAGGCAGTGCATGGTCTCTGTTCCGTCGTTTTCGGTGGAATGAGGTCGGATCATGCCGATAGCGGTGTCAGACCTGGTGCGCGGAACCGCGCCGTTGGCACCGGTGGCACCGGTTGGGCTGCGAGACATCGCTGTGCGCATGGCGGTGAGCTTGACCACCGCTGTCTTCGTGCCAGCTGTGCTGTTGTG
>JBIOYQ010000171.1:0-14257 GCA_044870295.1 Actinomycetota bacterium | reverse complement strand
GGCCAGCTCGAGCGGATCGAGCATCCGGGCCGGCGCGCTGGTGTCCGGCCGATCGTCGCGTTCGTCGACCGGCAAGCGGTACGCGGTGAACGTCGCGAAGTCCCATGCCCACGCCTGGGTCGGCGTCACGAACAGCGCTCGCTCCGATCGCGGCAGGATCTCTGCCACCCGCAGGCCGGCCGCCGACCGCCAGATCCGGAGATGGTGCGAGCCGCTGATCTCCGACAGCAGGCCCGCGGCCGAGCGGATCTCGGAGGCCGGGCCGGAATCCGGCAACGACGGCAGTCCGAGGTCGACGAAGGCATCGACCTTCCCGGAGATCGGCCCGCGCTCCGCCAGCGCCTGCAGCACCGAGGCCACCAGCCGGTCGGGCGCGACGGCCGGAAGGGCAGGGTCGGTCGAGGCTTGGGCCCGGATGGCCACCAGCGCGCCGACCGAGATCGCCACCACGACCGCGGCCGAGCCCGCACGAAGGAGCCATCCACGCGAAGGTGTCACCCCTCCTTCATACACCCCGGGCGACGAAGACGGGGTGACCGGTGAGACGATCGCCTTGCTTTCGCGACACCTTCTCCAGAAGTTTCGATGCGGATCAGTCCGCGAGGAACGCTTCCAGGCGTTCGGCCTCGTCCTTCAGCTCGGCCCGCGCCGAGCGAGGCAGCGTCGAGAACGGCTCGGGGACAACGCGGCCGCCCTCGACCCGCCACGTCCCCGCCACGAACCCATCGACCAGGAAGGTCTGCGCCACGTCGCCGTTCACGCCGATGACCGCCCTCCTGTACTGCTCGGGAAGGATTCGGGTGCGATCCACCCAGGCGAGCAACACGTTGTCCCACTTCGGCAGGAAGCGAACGGGCGCCGGCGTTTCAGGGTCCGGCAACGGCGCGCGCGGCACGTCGAGGAGCTCGCGGCCCTGCTCGTCCCGGTACCGAACCATCGGCCCGAGCCGCTGGAGGGCGCGGTCGGTCTCCGGGGACGGCATCATCGCCCACCTCATGATGTCGCGCCGGGAGGAGGGCCCGAACGCCGCGAGGTAACGCCGGAACATCTCGACCCTCGCTTCCGTGGGGTCGAGCGACTCGGGCTCGTCGATGGCGACGAATCGCATCTCGGATCGCGGGTGCCACAGCGACGACTCATGGTGGTGCACAACGTGAGCTCGGACGCGAGCGCCGCGCCAGGCCCGGCGCGCGTGCACGCCGGTGAGCCCGTGCTCCTTCTTGAGGTACGCGAGAGCCTCGGCCATGGTCACCGGACCGTCGGCTGCCAGCGCGCGAACGGCCGGCGCCAGACGCCCCGCGATCGCCATCTTGTCGTAGTGGTTGGTCTCACTGAATGCCGCTCGAATGAGCGCGTAGTCGCGCCGGGTGACCAGGTGCAGCGTCTGCCGCATCATGGTCGCCTTGACCACGGCACCGCTGGCAAGCTCCCCTTCCAGCGCCTTCTGTCGAAAGCTCGTGGCGCGCGTCCAGATGCCGACGTACGGCGCCTGCGGCCACTGCGCCTGCATCCCGACCACGTGCTCGATCATCGCCGCCGGCGACAGCCGCTTGCGCTTCAGCAAGAGCTGTCGCGCGAGCGTGGCCCGGTTCAACTCGCGAAGGGTCAGGACCGGCTCGGCCACGCGGGTACAGTACACAGATCTTCGTCGTGGCCGGAGGGATCACGGCGGCCTACATCGCGCCCGAGTAGACCGCCGTGAACCACGGGCTTCCCTCCCGGTCAGCTCACAAACACCGACGAGATCGTGTTGTCCCAACCCGGCAGCATCGTGTTCTCCACGCATCCAGGGTTCAGGCATTCCGGGTAGGGGTTTCCCTGCCCGTTGTTCTGCGGAGCCAGCTCCACGGCACACGCCCCCACCTTGTACGACGACGTCTTGTTGTCGAACGACACCGTGCTCAGGTTGATCCACACACCGCGAGTCGTGATCGGGACGCTCGCGCCAGTGCGATTCGCCCCCTTGTAGAGCGTGAGTGGAGTGGAGCAGGCCGCATACGGCACACCGTTCCGATGACCGCCCGACTCTGCGCTCCACGCCATACCTGACGAACCTCCCACCAACGACATGCCAGCCAGAACGAGGGCGACAGCTCGCCTCATTGAAGTTCACCCCCAGCCGATCGAGACCGATTGGACTGGCCGGCCACTCGCTGTATGGCCGGGCAAGGGGTGGAGATTTCAGATCAATGTCAGATTTAATGCGTATTCCGCACCGGCACGATGTAGACGATCTTGATCGAACGGTCCACAGAGGGACTCGCGCACGGGCGCTCTTCGGAGAAGTCGTTCGCGAACACCTGCCACTCGGCCAGCTCGTGCTCGGTCAACTGCTGTTTGGCGATGGCCACGGCCTCCAGTTGGCCGACGCACCGGCTGAGAAAGGCCTGGATCAGGGCCTCCTCCACTGCATCGGCCTTCTGGTTTTCCTCCGAAGCCTCGGCCGAGTCGTCGAAGGGCGCGACCCCCAAGTTGCCACAGGTGTCCACGCCTTTCCGACCGGGGAACACCGCCACCACTCCGGTGTCCAGGACGCACGCCGTGAGCGCGGGTTCCGACCCGTCGGTTCGGTGGAACGTTCCACCGGGCTCCCACACCCGGCCGCACGTGGCCAGGGGGCCGCCCTGCCCCATGGGAACGAGGGCTCGGTCCGCCTCCAGATCGGCTTGCGCGTAACACACCACGCTCGAAGGCAGCACGACCCGATGGAAGATCCCATAGCCAGCCGCGCTGGCCAGGATGGCGGCAGGGACCAGGACCCACAACACCCGCCACCGGAAGCGCCCGAGGCGGCGGGTCCTGGTGGCTTCCGGCGCGGAAGGGTCGGTGGCGACGATACGCTCGAACAGCGCGTGGGCCTGGGGCGAGTCGGGATCCGGCGCATCCTCGACGCGGAGCGGGTTGGCGGCGCGCAACCGGTCGCGAGCGTCCCGAGAGCCGTTCATCTCGACGCCTCCTCCCGCTCCATCTCACCCTCTGCCTCGACGGATCGGAGGGCCTGACCAAACCGACGATGCGCGCGATGCAGTCGGACGGCGATGGCGTTGGTCGAGCAGTCGAACACCCGGGCCAGTTCCACGGGCGTCAGTTCCTCCCACTCCGCGAGGCGAAGCAGCTCGCGGTCCCTCGGCCGCAGTCTCGCGAGAGCCGATTGTACGGCCAGGTGATCGTCGACGCGTTCCATCGGTGCGTGGGGAGGATCGTCCGAGGCGCGTCCCAAGGTAGACAGCCGGGCAACCAAGCGGTCGCGGCGCCGGCCGCTCCGGCGATCCTCGGATACGACGCGCCTGGCCACCCCATACAGCCAGGGAAGGGCCAGCTCCCCTTCGGGCACGTCGGACAGCCGCCGCCATGCGACCAGGAAGATCTCGGCGACGGCGTCGTCCGAGTCGTGGGAATCGAGCCGCCGTCTGGCGTATGCCGAGATGGGCCGGTAGTAGGCATGATAGAGCCGCAGAAACGCCTCACGACGGTCCCCCGGCTCCGGCATGCCCGGGGAGCCTACCCCATGTCCGGAGGGTGAAAAAGAGCGGACAATCACGTGAAATGCAACCGTTCCATCCGGCCATAGAGAGGCTGGGAGTGTTTCGCCCAAACGACGGGGGACCGATGTCATCGATCGAGCTTCGGCAACTCCGCTATTTCCTGGCGGTGGCCGAGGAGCGGCACTTCGGGCGAGCCGCCCAGCGACTCCAGATCGCCCAGCCGGGCCTGTCGCACCAGATCAAGGTCCTCGAACGCCTGTTGGGGGTCCCGTTGTTCCTGCGGGACCCTCGCGGAGTCGAACTCACCAGATCGGGCGAGACGCTGCTGGAGCAGGCACGACTCCTGCTCGAGCTGGCCGATCGCGCCGTGGAGAGCACGCGCCTGACACCGAGCGGGAAGCGGGGCATCTTGAAGGTCGGTACGCCGGCGGCGGGGATCCACCAGCTCGCCAACGAGCTGTTGCGCGAGTTCCAGATCCGGTACCCCGAGGTGCAGCTGGAGATCCATCCCGACTATGCGCCGAACAGCATCGAACAGATGACCTGGCGCACGCTCGACGCTGCCATCCTGCTGGCGCCGTTCGATCGGCCCGAGTCGATGCGGTACCTCACCCTGGGGGCGGCTGACCTGTTGGCAGCGCTTCCGGAAGGGCACCGCCTGGCGGCCCTGACCACCGTCCCTCGGGCGGAGCTGGTGAGTGAGCCCTTCATCGACTGGCGCCGAAGCATGAACCCACCCCTCTATGACCATCTCCACCAGTCGCTGTTCGGGACGCTCGGACACCCCAGTCGAGTGGAGATCCCCGACGTCATGGAGATCAGCCGCCTGCTGGCGGTGGCTCAGGGAAAGGGGATCACGGTGGTGCTGTTCCCATCCGTCGTGGACCTCGGGATCCAGAGTGTCGTCTTCAGGGCGATCGAGCCGTCGACGGCCCTCGAGTACGGACTTGCGTGGTTCGATACCAATGCCTCCCCCTTCGTTCCCACGCTCGTCGAGCTGGCCAGAGAACTGGTGAGCGATCGACTCGTGGTCGATACCGTCTCGTGAGCGGCTCATCCGGCAATGGAGGGTAGCCTTCAAAGGTGAGACGGCCGAACGGACGCCGGAGCCGATGACGGATCAGCCCACGCAGCCAACGGTCCTGCTGGCAGAGGACCACGACGGTCTCCGCGAGGCCCTGGTGACCATGTTGGAGACGGCCGGGTTCCGCGTCATCGGGGCATCCAGCAACGGCGCCGACCTCGTGCAGATGGCTCGCACCCAGGGAGCGGACGTGGTCCTGGTCGACCTGCGCATGCCGTCCCTGAACGGGATCGACGTCGCCCGGTGGATCAAGAGCATCTCGCCGACCACGCCGATCGTCGTGTACTCGGCGTATGGGGACGACGCCTTCCAACAGAGCGCTTCTGAGGCCGGGGTGTTCGCGTACCTCGTCAAAGGTTGCCCTCCCTCCACGCTCATCAGCACCCTCCGGGCCGCCATCGATCAAGGGTCATCGACCACTCATTGACACGGATCTGAGCCATGTGATCGTTCGGCCCTGAGGAATCCCCCGGGGGGCGGCGCCCGTACCACCATCCGAAGGAAGCGCTGTCGAACGCCCCCAGGCCAAGGAGGTTCACATGCGCAGGCTCCTTCCTGCACTCGTTGCGGCCGTGGTGCTCGTACCCGTCGGCGTCGTGCACGCCACCGCCGCCCACGAGCACGGCCACCTCCGTCGGGTGCAGATCCCGGAAGCCGATCGCTTCGCGCCGTTCGCCATCACCATCAAGGTGGGCGACACGGTGAAGTGGACGAACGGTGACGAGGACGCCCACGCGGTGGTCGCCATCAATCCGTTCACGACGGCCGGGCACCGGGGAACCGACCAGGTCATCGAGCCCGACGAGGCGTTCGCGCTGAGCTTCGACCATCCCGGCGTGTTCGTCTACTACTGCCGGTTCCATGCCCAGCTCGACGCCTTCAACCAGCCCATCGCGCCGGGACCGGACGGAGGCATCCAGAGCGAGAACGGCAACTTCGGCACGCCGATGGCGGGAACGGTCACCGTGGTGGACGACGACTAACTGTCACCGCTCGACCGTGGATCGGCCGAGACCCCCTTCAGCCCCCGTCGAAGGGGGTTTCGGCATCGACGAGGCGAATGCTCGAAGAGAGTTCAGCGGCCTCGCATGGGAAGTGTCGAAGGGCCCACGTTGGCGTCGAGCCATCGTCGGAGAGGCTTGGACGATTCGAGGAACTGGTCCACCCGGTCCAGCGCCCGGCGCGTCCCAAGCCACGCCCCCGCCGGCCACTCCTTCCACGTGATCAGTCCCTTCGCGCGCAGCAGGTCGATGCGCGGATGGTCCTTCGGATACCCCTTGGGCGCGGTCTTGAGCATCTCGTGGCCCGTCACCACCAGGCCGGCCGCGCGGGACTTCGCCACGAGGCCGGCCAGCGCCCTCCCGGTACGGTCCGCGTCGACGGCTCCGCGATAGCGCTCCAACTGATCCGGCGCCATCTCGTACATGCCGCACCCCGCGCCCAGTCCCTGCGCGGTCAACTGGACGTAGCCCTCGCCGATGGTGGCGGCGATGTTGGTCTTGTAGGGCGATTTGTCGGCGCTGAAGCGGACGTCGCGATACGGACGGAAGATCCGCCCCTCCCCCCATCGGGGCTCGAGCTCCGCCAGGAGGGCTTCCATCGGAGCCCGGACCTTCGTCTCGTACACCGACTTGTTCCGTTGCCAGTACGACTTCGAGTTCTCCGCCTCCAGCCCTTCGAAGAACTCCAGAGCCTCCACCGGCCAGCCCCGGAACGCCATGGACATCACCTCGTTCTCCGTGGGGACGGCCGCACCCTAACGTGAGCGGCGCCTGTGGTGCCACCCCATGGCCGATCATCGGGCCGTTCGCGGTAGGGTCTTCTCATCCCTCGGACGGGAAGCGGTGCCGATGCAGGCCATCCGGATCATCGGGAGCATCCTCGGGATCGCCCTGCTGATCGGCACGTCGATCAGCGTCCTCAAGACGTTGGTCATGCCGGGCGGCAGGATCGGGCTCCTCTACCACGCGGTGGGCCGCATCGTCGATCGGTCGTTCTGGGTGGTGCTGAGCCGGGTCCCGGAGTACCGGCGCAGGGACCGCATCCACGCCTTCCACGCCCCGCTGGTCCTGGCGATGCTACTGGTGACGTGGTTGGTGGCCTATCTCGTCGGGTTCGGCTTGGTGCTGTGGCCTGAGGTGGGTGATTTCGGGAACGCCCTGCGGGAGGCGGGGTCGTCCCTCCTGACCCTGGGGTTCGCGTCCACGAACGAAGGTGGGCCGACGATGGTCGACTTCGCTGCCGGGGCCTCGGGGCTCTTCGTGGTGGCACTCCAGATCGCGTACCTCCCCACGCTGTACGCCGCGTTCAACCGGCGCGAGACCGAGGTCACGCTGATGGCCGTGCGTGCCGGACGCCCGGCGTGGGGCCCAGAGCTGCTGGCTCGCAGCCGCTTCACCATCACCACGGAGGACCTGCCGGACTTCTACCGCCAATGGGAGCGGTGGGCCGCGGAGGTGGCGGAGAGCCACTCGAGCTACCCCATCCTGCTGTGGTTCCGTTCCACGGACCCGCTGGCCTCCTGGTTGATCGCGCTGCTCGCGGTGATGGACTCCGCGGCCCTCTTCTCGGCCGTCGCCCCGGACGAGGCGCCGATCCATGCCCGGCTGTGCCTGTCGATGGGGTTCCGGTGCCTTCGGCAGCTCGCGGATTCTTTGGGGATGACCTACGAGGAGGACCCTCGGCCCGACGCCGGCATCGCCCTCACCCGGGAGGAGTTCGATCAGGGCATGCAGCGCCTCCAATCGGTCAACTTCCACATGCAGCGGACGCCGGACGAGGCATGGCCGCATTTCCAGGGATGGCGGGTGAACTACGAATCGATCGCCTACCGGCTGGCCTACAAGCTGGACCTGGTCCCCGCCGCGTGGTCGGGGCCGCGGCGATCGGGAGAGCCACCTGTGGCGCCGAAGCTCGTGATCAATCGGACCCCCGAGCGGCCCGAGGGGGCCCCGCCTCCCTCGCGCGCCCAGGCCGGCACCGGCTCCGCGTCCGACTGACGCTCCACAGTCATGGGGGTACTGTTTCGGCCGTGGACTTCTCGCTGGAGACCGGCACCGAAGTCCTTCGGGCAACGCCGGAGGCCCTGCGGGCGATGCTCTCGAACCTGTCCGAGGGCTGGCTCGAGGGCAATGAGGGCCCGGGAACGTGGTCGCCCTCTCAGGTCCTCGGGCATCTCACGCATATCGAGGAGAGCGACTGGATCGACCGAACCAGGATCATCCTCGAACACGGCACGACTCGGACGTTCGATCCGGTGGATCGCGAGGCGGGATTCATCCGCTTCAAGGGCTGGACAGTCCAGGAGCTGTTGGATCGATTCGCGTCGGTTCGCCGCTCGAACCTGGAGGCGTTGGACGAGCTGGTCGGCGTGGAGGACCTCGATCGTCGCGGCGTCCACCCCACGTTCGGTGAGGTGACCCTGGACCAGCTCCTGGCCACATGGGTGGGACACGACCTCAATCACACCGGCCAGATCGTCAAGGCGATGGCCAAGCAGTACACGGACGCGGTGGGCCCCTGGCGCGCCTTCCTGCCCATCGTCGACGCGCCGTAGCCGGCCGGCCACTCCGGCCGGAGCTAGATCTGGATGCTCATGCGGAGCCGGATCCGCGTTCCGTTCGGATGGACCCGAAGCTCCACCAGGTCGCACAGCTGGTTCACGAGCCACAGGCCGCGGCCTCCCGCCGCATCCGGCAACGGCGCTCGGCGACCCACCATGGGGTCGGCGATGCGGCCCGCATCCTGGACCTCGCAGATCAGATCCTGCCCGTCGCTCCAGATGGTGACCGTGCCGCCCCGCTTCGTGTGCAGCAACGTATTCGTCGCCACCTCGTTCACGGCGAGGAGGAGATCCTCGGTCCTGTGAATGGGGAGACCCTCGTTGTGGCCGTGATGGCGTACGGCACGCCGGATGGTCGCCAGGTCGTAGGGACCTTCGAACGGAACGACCCATGCATGGGGTGGCGGGTCGCTCAAGGGAGCATCGTCCCGCTCGAGGAATTCCAGGGGATCGAGGTAGTTCGGGCTCCGCCACCGGGCCGGTCCCTGGATGAGCTCGGGATGCGTGCGGGTGGCCTGGCTGATGACGGTGGGGTCGAGCCGGCTGACGTCGTAGGGACAGAGGATCGTCCCGAAGATGTCCGCGAACGCGGCGTTGATCAGCGCCTCGTGACGAGTTGCCTCACGGAGCTCGGGGAGGGACCGGCCCTTCCAGATGGGCTCACCGATATATCGGATGGTTCTGCCCGGGTGGGCTTCGGTGAACTCACGGACCCGAGGGATGATCCGGCTTGGGTTCCTTCCCATTTCCACCATGTCGGCGAACTGGACCTTTCCTGCGTTTCCCTTCAGTGAACCCTGCAGGAGATCGATCCGCGGCCCGGGAACCGCCACGAAGACCGCCTCGTCGGCGGCGATGCCTGCTTCGATGAATGGCACGAGGCCGTCCACGTAGTCGTCGTCGGTCCCGTACAGGAGGGCTTGATGAGAGAAGGAGCTCATGGACGAAACATCACACAGTCCTGATTCCAAGGGAACAAAGCCCTGCCAGTGTTCCCCGACATCTCGAATGTCATGCTCCTATCACCGGCTTTCTGGCCCGAGATTAGCTCAGTGGACCCGGGAAGCAACCCGACCGGTCGAACGGGCGCCGAGCGTCGCCCAGGTTGACTTGCGGTCGGATCAGGCGGGGGGCGAGGCGGTCGGCCGCATACCCTCCGCCGCAGCGGCTGCCCGGCGAGGGGCGATGACGTCCTCCGCGCCCTCCGGTTGCGGACGGCCGGCGATCTCGTAGACCTCCGATCCATCGATCATCTCGCGCTCCACGAGGCGCTCGGTGACACGGTCCAGGACGTCGCGATGCTCCTTGAGGATCGCGCCGGCCCGCTCGTCGGCCTCCTTCAACAGTCTCGAGACCTCCTCGTCGATCGCCGCCTGCGTGGCCTCGGCGTAGTCCCGAGGTTGGAAGGACTGTGGCCCAAGGTACGCGGGCCCGCTCCCTCCGAACCCGACCGGCCCCAAGCGGGCGCTCATCCCGAACTCGCGCACCATGCGGATGGCCAACTGCGTGGCGCTGGCGAGATCGTTCGCGGCGCCGCTCGACACCTCCCCAAGAACCAGGCTCTCCGCGGCTCGCCCGCCCATCCGGATGGCCAAGGCATCGCGCAGATAGCTCTCGGGATACAGGTGTCGCTCGTCGACCGGCAGTTGCTCGGTGACTCCGAGGGCTTGGCCCGCCGGCAGGATGGAGACCTTCGCCACCGGATCCGCGTGATCCGAGTACACGGCGACCAGGGCGTGCCCGGACTCGTGCACCGCAACGGCATGCTTCTCGTCGGGCAGCAGCGCGTTCGTGGCCTCGCGCCTCCCCAGCAGGAGCCGGTCTCGCGCGTCCGCGAAGTCCTGTGCGGTCACCATGTCCCGGTTGGCCCGGACGGCCACGATGGCGGCCTCGTTGACCAGGTTCGCCAGGTCCGCGCCGGAGAAACCGGGCGTGCCGCGGGCCACGGCCCCCAGGTCGACGTCCGGTCCGAGCTTCTTGCCCTTGGCGTGGATGGCCAGGATGGCGGCACGCTCCCGGAGGTTCGGGAGCGGGATCTCGACCTGCCGATCGAACCGCCCCGGCCGGAGCAGCGCGGGGTCCAGGATCTCCGGCCGGTTCGTGGCCGCGATCACCACCACACCGATGGCCGGATCGAACCCGTCCATCTCCGCGAGCAGCTGGTTGAGGGTCTGTTCGCGCTCGTCGTTCGAGATGATGCCAGCTCCCCGCCGCTGCCCGATCGCGTCGATCTCGTCGATGAAGACGATCGAGGGCGCTCGTTTGCGCGCATCGGCGAACAGGTCCCGGACCCGTGAGGCCCCCAGGCCGACGAACAGCTCGACGAAGCTCGAGCCCGTTACCGAGAAGAAGGGCACGCTGGCCTCGCCCGCCACCGCCCTCGCCATCAGCGTCTTCCCGGTTCCCGGCGGCCCCACCATGAGCACGCCCCGAGGTCCCCGGGCCCCGATCCGCCGGTAGCGTTCGGGGTTCTTCAGGAAGTCCACCACCTCGTTGACTTCCTGCTTGGCTCCCTCGTAGCCGGCGACGTCGGCGAAGGTCGCCTTGGGACGCTCTTCGTCATACAGCTTGGCCCGCGAGCCGGTCAGCCCGCCGAGCCCTAGGAAGCCCCCGCTGCCCAGCTGCCGTCGAGCCCGCCGTCCCATGTACCAGAACACCCCGAAGAGGAGGATGAATGGAAGGAGGCTCAGGATGATCGACGCGAACAACGATGACGACTGTCCCTCGCCAGTGATCTGGACGTTGTGCTCCTGGAGCAGGGTGGAGAGGCTCGTATCCTGCAGGGCCACCGGGATCTGCGACGTATAGGACGTCCCGTCCGTCAGCTCACCCGAGACCTTGCCGTTCGCGTCGATCGTCGCCGTCTTCACCTTGTTCGCCGTGACGTCGTTCACGAACTGCGTGTACGTGAGCTCCGTGGCACCCCTCCCACCCAGCGGTAGGAACAGCAGGAGGATCGTGGCGAGGATCCCCAGGTAGAGCAGCCAGTTCCGCCAGCCGGGCGGGGGCGGAGGAGCCGGCCCCTGTCGCTTCTCGCCGGCGCGCGGATGGGGCGGCTTGGCCGGACTGGTGTGGTGGACGTTCCTCTCCGGCATCGTTTCCCCTTCGCGTTCGAAGCTCTCATCCAACCACGATCGGCCCCGACCTATCGGGGCTGCGTCCGTTCGGTCGCTGACCGACGCCTCGCCCAGTCGGGACTTCCGATGGCGTCACGGATGGGCGTAGGCTGCATGGGTGGTGGCAACGAAGAGGTCGGGGCGCAAGCGGGCCTGGCTGATCGTTCAGATCGTCGTCTCACTGGTCCTGGTCGTCGGCATCTTCGCCTTCGCCATCCCGAAGTTCGCCAACTACGGCGATGTCTGGAACGCCGTCCAGGCGATGACGTGGCTCGAGATCACGAGCCTCGTCGCGGTCAGCATCCTCAACATCGTCACCTATTGGCCGCTCATGGTGGCGTCGATGCCCCGGCTCACCCTGGGGCAGGCGGCGGTGAACAACCAGTCATCCACGTCCATCGCCAACACGCTTCCCGGTGGAGGGTGGATCGCGACTGGCGTCAGCTACTCGATGTACCGATCCTGGGGGTTCACCAACGCCGAGATCGGCCTCACCACGATCATCACGGGCATCTGGAACTCCTTCGTGAAGCTCGGCATGCCGATCCTCGCCCTCGCCGCGCTGTTCATCACCCGGCGGACCAACGCCTCCTTGATCTTCCCGACGCTGATCGGCATCGCCGTCCTGTTCGTGGCGATCGGCCTCTTCGCCGGAATGTTGTGGAAGAAGTCGATGGCCCGAGCGATCGGCGGGGGCTTGGGCAAGGTGGCATCGTTCTTCCGGAAGCCGTTCCGCAAGCCGCCGGTCCACTGGGGTGACGCGGCGGCGCGCTTCCGCCACCAGACCATCGACCTGGTGGCCAAGCGGTGGCCAGCGCTGACGATCTCGGCGCTGGTGAGTCACTTCGCGCTCTTCCTGGTCCTGCTCCTGGCGCTCCGGCACGTCGGCGTAGCCGAACAGGAGATCACCTGGGCCCAGGTGCTCGGTGTGTTCGCCTTCGTCCGACTGATCTCTCTGTTCCCGATCACGCCCGGAGGCGTGGGCCTGGTGGAGCTGGGCTACATCGGGGCCTTGTACGCGGCGGGGAAATCGCACACGGACGTTCCCTTGGACGTGTTCAAGGCGCAGGTCACGGCGGCCGTACTGGTGTTCAGGACGCTTACCTTCGTCCTGCAGATCCCGATCGGCGCCTTCACCTATGTGGTGTGGCAGCGAAGGAAGTCCTGGCGGAAGCCGGTCCCGCACGAAGCTGACGAGCCGGCGGTAGCCACGGTCAACCCGGCCGGCTGAGCGCCGGGCGTCCTTCCCGGACCTCTCGCGCCATGTGCACCACCAAGGCGCAAACCAGGGCGACGGTCGTTCCCAGCAACACGCCCGCCACGGCGTCGGACATCCAGTGGGCGAACAGGTAGGCGCGCGACAGGGCCATCACCAGCGAGAAGGCGACCGCGACGGCTCCCCACGCGTAGCGGGCTGGCCCCTCGGGGAACAGAGCGATCACGGCGGCCACGACCGTCACCGATGCAGCGATGGCGTGGCCCGACGGGAAGGAACCCCCGCTCGTGTGCACCAGCGCGCCCGGCGGGCGGGGACGCTCGTACACCGTCTTGAGCGTTCCGATGAGGATCTCCGACAGGATCATCGCCGACACGAACGCGACCAGGTGCCACCACCGTCGACGGATCGCGAGGAAGGCGGTGATGGCCACCCGGACGGGGAGCGTGATCCACGCCATCCCAAGGACGTTAAGGACCTTCGCCACCCACGTCAGCCATCCCGCGCGGATGGCCAGCATCCAGCGGGCGAACGTGTCGTCGATCCGCTGGACGGGCTCGCGGCTTCCGTGGAACGCGATGAGGACGAACAGGACCGCGGTGGCGGCCGCCAGCAGCGCCGTGACGACGACGTCGCGGCCTGGCATGCCGAGGAGCGGGTGCTCTCCTGTCGCGGACGCGCGGCCAGTCGTTCCGGGACCGGCCGAGGTCATCCCGTCCCGCCGGGGCACGGTGCGCCCCGGCCGCACAGCGTGAGCCCCTCCTGGTCCCGGATCAACTCGACCAGGTCGGCGCGCGGCACGAAGGAGACCGCCTCGTCCACGTCGAACACGAGCGTGGCCGAAGCTCCGGCGGCGAACGCGAACCGGTAGGTGACGCACCCGCCGGGGAAGACATAGGTGCGCACGTCCACGAGGCGAGGGCTGAGGCTCACCGGCTCCTCGAACCGCTGCGTCCCTGCCTCGTCCGACGGCACCTCCTGCGCGTTGGAGACGTCACAGCCGGCCGCCAGCGTTACCGTGACGGCTCGGAGTCCCGCCCGGTCGGAGTCGAGCCAGAACCTGGCTTCTCCGAGATGGAAGTCACCCCCGCTGTACGTCCATCCGGATGGCAGTGATGCCAGGCAGGGGATGGCGGCCGCCGACGGCACGGCCTGGGCGGCCAGGATGGTGGCGTGATTCGGCACGCACTCGGGCGGTTTCTGCACGCCGAGATTTTTCTCCGGGAGGAAACCCGTGATCCCCGAGATGGCCACCAGCGAGGCAAGGAGCATTCCGAGGCTGAGGAAGATCCTCCGGGGGGTCCATCGTTGGATCGGGATGCGTCTCCTCGGCGGCGCGAGCGACCGAAACGTGCCGAGGAGGTCCCGCGGGTCGCGCTTGAGGAACGCTCGGACCTGCGTGGGACTGGCCACCCCGCGGGTGGCGGCGAAGGCCTCGGCGATCTCCTCGGGCTTGAAAAGCCTCAGGGCTCGCTGGTACACGAGGTCGGGATCCGAGCGAACCGCCAGCACCAGCATCATGTTCCCCAGGTCGACGGCCTGTCGCCACGGTGAGGGCCGGACCTGCGCGAAGAACACGTCGATCAGCAGGACCCGGCCGTCCCGCACCATCAGGTTGGCCGGCTTGATGTCGCGATGGGCCAGTCCGCTGTCCCACAGCTTCCGGATCAGCATGAGGCCCTCGTCGATGACCCCCTCGTCGACGGGAGCCTCGCCGATCTCCTCCGCGCCGGCGAAGAACTCCATGACGATCATGTACTCGCGCTCGGGGGTGATCTCGACGATGCCCAGCGG
>JBIOYQ010000170.1:0-14640 GCA_044870295.1 Actinomycetota bacterium | reverse complement strand
ATCGCGCTTTCATTGACGAAACGCTCGATCAATCGATCCATGGAGATCGCGGGCTTCCGCGAAGCACTCACCGCGAACGTCGACCTAGACGCCATCATCGAGGCCGCCGAGACACCCGAGCGCAAGGAGTTCAACCGCATACGTGAGGAACAAGGGCTGAAGGCCGCCCTCGCCTGGCGCGACCAGCGCTTCCGATAGCCGCTTGCTAGGTCTCAGCTCGATACACAATCTGTCCATCGATCAAGGTGAGCCGAGGTTGCACGGCCCCCAGTTCTAGCTGATCGACCTCGAAGGGATTGCGGTCGAGGATGGCGAGGTCGGCGAGCTTTCCTTCCTCAACGGTGCCGGTCACGTCGTCCAGGTGATTCACGTACGCGGTGCCGATCGTGGCCGCGCCCAGGGCTTCCGTGAGTGAGAGCCGCTCGTCCGGCATGAAGGGTTCGACGTCGGGCTCGCCGTCGGGGATTCGGGTGATCGCCACCTGCATGATCTTCAGCGGGTTGGGGGTGCTCACGGGCCAGTCGCTGCCGAAGGCCAGTCGCGCGCCGGCTCGCCGCATGCTGGCGAACGGGTACTGATGGCCGGTGCGCTCCTCGCCCAGGTAGGGCACGCACAGGTTGGCCATCTGGCCCTCCATGCACGCCCAGTAGGGCTGGCAGTTGGGCGTCGCGCCCAGCGCGGCGAACCGCGGGACGTCGGCCGGATTGACCACCTGAAGGTGGGCGATGTGATGGCGGTGATCATTGTGACCGTTCGCCTCGCGTGCGGCCTCGATGGCGTCCAGCGCCTCGCGCACAGCCCGATCGCCGATGGCGTGGATGTGGACCTGGAACCCTTCGGCGTCGAGGCGCACAACTCCCCGGCGCAGGACCTCGGGATCGACGAACGACAGCCCGCGGCGGTCGTCAAGACCGAGGTACGGCTCGATCATGCCGGCGGTGAAGTTCTCGATGATCCCGTCCTGCATGATCTTCACCGAGGTCGGTCGGAACCGGCCACCGTTCGGTGAGCCGCGCTGTTCGATCAAGTCGTCGATCTGCGAATCGTCTCGATCGCGTACCCACCAGAGTGCTCCGACCACACGTGCGCTGAGTTCGCCCCGGCCATCCAGCGCTCGATAGGCGGCCAGCGTCTCCGGACTGACGTGAGCGTCCTGCCACGCCGTGATGCCGAGGGAGTGGAGATAGGCCTGCGCATCGAGCAGACCCTGCTCGATGTCGGCCTGGGTGGGGACTGGGATGTGACGATAGACAAGTGACATGGCGCCCTCGTGCAGGACACCGAAGGGGGCGCCGTCCTCGTCGCGCTCGATCCGGCCGTCGACTGGATCCCGCGTGTCACGGGTGATCCCCGCGACCTCCAGGGCCTTGCTGTTGACCCACGCTCCGTGACCGTCGCGGTTCTCCAGGAAGGCGGGACGGTCCGGGACCACCGCGTCCAGGAGGGACCGGTGGGCCAGGCCGCCGGGGAAGTGATCGAGCGACCAGCCGCCGCCCAGGATCCACGGGACGTCAGGATGGCTGACGGCATAGGAACGGACGGCTTCGACATAGGCATCCCGGCCAGGCAGGTCGTACAGGGCGCACCGCCGCATGTCGATGCCGCCGCCGTCCGGATGGATGTGGGAATCCTGGAACCCGGGCACGACCATCCCGCCGTCCAGCCGGATGATTTCCGTTCGGGATCCGATCAGGTCGGCGATCTCATCAGCCGTCCCGACCGCGGCGATCCGACCGTCGTGGATGGCCACCGCGTCGGCGGGCGCGCGTCCGTAGATCGCGGCGCCGGTGAGGACGAGGTCCGCGTCGGACTTCACCACAGTCTCGCCGCCACCAGCCCGAATCCCAACAACGTGAGCGCGACCGCCAGGATCCGCAGGGCGGCCTCGGGAGCTTCGCGCAGCATCGCCTCGTCCACCGCCACCTCTCGCCCGTCGGCCAGACGCAGGCGTCCCTCCACGGAGGTGACGCGGCGACGGAGGTTCCGAACGGGCGTCGACAACCGGCGCTGTGCGGCGGACAGGAGCAAGCACGCCAGGGCGATCAGTACGGCCTGCCACCGGATCGTCTCGGCCTGCGCCACGTAGCTGGTCAGCGCGGGGAAGGCGCCCCAGGCGATGGCGAACCACGCGTCGCTGTGGAACCACCCGTCGAAGAGCTCCAGGTTGTAGGCCAGGACGATGAACGCGCCGAAGGCCACGAACGGGAGCAGCCAGACCGTTGCCAGGACCGACCCCACCAGTCCAAGGAAGACGGCGCCGATGAGGCCCGCACCCGCGATCACCTGCAGGGCGCGGTCCGAGATCTGCGTCCCCAGCGGCCGGCCACGGAGCTCGTCCAGGGCGTGCGCTGCCAACCCCACTCCGAGGAAGAAGGCCAGCAGCGTGGCGCTCAACCTGCCACCGTCGATCACCGGGGAGGCGGCGGCGCCGATCGCGACGTAAGACAGATGCCACAGGGTGTACGGGACGTGCAGCAGCGTCACGTAGTCGCGCCAGCCGCCGGGCGGCAGCGCATAGAACGCGGGACGCTCCTCACCGGCCATGGCTGTTCCCCTTCGTCCCCCAGATCACGACGGCGCTCTTGAGGGTCAGCGGGTGGTACTGCACGACCTCGATCCCCGCTGCCCTCCACATCAGGATCTGCTCGGTCATGGGGTGGTGGTCATAGAACGAGGAGATGCTGGGGCCGAGAAAGCGGCCGACCTCGTACCACGGCCGCGAAACGACCCTTCCGACTGCGGGCATCGCCCATCGCGTGTACGCCCACCAGAACGGTCGAACTCCCTTGTATGGGATCTCGAACTCCAAAGCGGCCATGGTGCCGCCCGGCTTCACCACCCGGGCCAGCTCGACCAGCGTGGCGGCAGGGTCGTCGACATACCTCAGCAGATAGGTGAAGGTGAGCGCGTCGAACGAGGCGTCGGGGAACGGCAGCCGCTCTGCCTGCCCCAGGACGAAGGTCATCCGGTCGGAGAGCCCCGCCGTGGAGACGCGCTCCACCCCCTCGCGAAGCATGGGCTCACTCTGGTCCAGGCCGACCACGGTCGCCTCGGTCTGCCCTAGCATCTCGATGGCCACGGCGGCGGTCCCGGTCGCCACGTCCAGCACGCGGCCACCAGGCGGAACGGACACTCGTGAGACCAGGAACCGGCGCCACCGAGGGTCCTGGCCGAAGGACCACAGGCGGCCCATGAGGTCGTAGCGGCCGGGGAGATGGGCGAACAGACGGCGGGCGTGGAGGGTTCGCTCGGACGGCGGGGTCGCGGCTCGCATCTCCATGGGAGCGTACCCCCGCCCGGACCAGCGGGGATGGTCGTCCCGCCGGCGCCGGTTCAGCGAGGGACGGCTACCGATGCGGCGCCGGCGGCGAACGACCTTCGACCGTCTGCCAGAGCGCCCGCCAGGCGACGGTCTCGTCCTCGGCTCCGAGTCCTCGTCCAAGCCGGTCGCTGAGGGGGAAACCGTCCAGTCTGAGGGTGGTCCGAGTACGGTAACTGGACGCTCGAGAAGCGCCTCTGGTTCCGACCGTGCCACTCCGGGGCGCCGCAGCTAGGATTGATCGGAACAGGCGTTTCACCAGTCCAACGAACCACCTTCGCGCGGAGGGGATGGGCGATGGCAGAGAGAGTCCGGATCACCTACGCCACCATGTCGGCGGACAACGAGCAGCTGCACGCCGACTACGAGAAGGGCGTCGAGACGGCGAAGTCCTGGCTCGGGCAGAAGCACCAGTTCTACGTGAACGGCGAGACCCGGGAAGGCGAGGGCTACGACGAGGAGCGCTCCCCCATCGACCGCGAGCTAGTGATCGGCTACTTCGCCCGGGCCACCCGCCAGGACGCGAAGGACGCCATCCAGGCCGCCAAGGCCGCCTTCCCCGAGTGGTCGGGGATGCCCTGGCGGGACCGGGTGAAGACCATGCGCCAGGCCGCGGACGTCATCTCCGACCGCGTGTACGAGCTGGCCGCCATCATGGCGCTCGAGGTCGGGAAGAGCCGGCTGGAGGCCCTGGGCGACGTCGAAGAGACCGCGGACCTCATCCGTTACTACTGCAAGCAGGTCGAGGACAACGACGGGTTCGCCTTCCCCATGCAGTCCCTGTCGGAGCGGGAGCACAACCGCAGCGTCCTGAAGCCCTTCGGGGTGTGGGGCGTCATCAGCCCGTTCAACTTCCCCATGGCCCTGGCCGGCGGTCCGGCGGGCGGCGCGCTGGTGGCGGGCAACACCGTGGTGCTGAAGCCGTCCCATCAGGGCTACTTCACCGGCCTCAAGCTGTACGAGGCGCTGCGCGACGGCGGCGTGCCGGCGGGGGCCATCCACATCCTGACCGGGCCGGGCAGCACGGTCGGCGACGAGATCTACAAGAACCCCGACGTGTCCGGGCTGACGTTCACGGGCTCGTATGCCGTGGGCATGCAGATCTACCGCAACTTCGCGAAGGACTATCCGAAGCCGGCCATCTGCGAGATGGGGGGCAAGAACCCGGCCATCGTGTCCCGCAACGCCGATCTCGATAAGGCCGCCGAGGGCGTCATGCGTTCGGCGTTCGGGTTCTCCGGGCAGAAGTGCTCTGCGTGCTCGCGGGTGTACGTGGAGCGGCCTGTCTTCGACGAGTTCGTGTCGAAGCTGGTCGAGAAGGCGTCCGCGTTGAAGGTGGGCAACCCCATCGACCGCGACACGTACACCGGTCCGGTGATCAACGAGAAGGCCGTGGAGACCTTCGAGAAGGCCGTGGCGGACGTGAAGTCCGGCGGCGGCAAGGTCCTGCTCGGCGGCGAGCGCATCTCCGAGGGCGACCTCGGTCGCGGGTTGTTCGTGAAGCCGACGGTGGTCGCGGCCCCGCTGGACAACCGGGTGTGGAAGGAGGAGCTGTTCGTCCCGTTCGTGGCGGTGGCGCCGGTGGAGTCGTTGGACGAGGCGCTCGAGCGCGCCAACGACACCGAGTACGGACTGACGGCCGGCTTCTACTCCGAGGACAAGGCCGAGGTCGACCGGTTCCTCAACCGCATCGAGGCCGGCGTGGTGTACGTCAACCGTAAGGCGGGCGCGACGACGGGCGCGTGGCCGGGCATGCAGCCGTTCGGTGGCTGGAAGGGGTCGGGGACCACCGGCAAGGCCGGCGGCGGTCTGCACTACGTCCAGCAGTACCTGCGAGAGCAGAGCCAGACGGTCATCGACAGCTAGGGGAGGCGAGCGGCTCGCGGCGTCGCTCCGTTGGGGACGGCAAGGCGACCAGATAAGCTGGCCTCAGCCATGGCTGTGCGACGTGCTTCCGACACACCCGCCGAGCTCGGTGACATGATCGAGCCGCGCCTGCTCACGGACATCCCCGGTCCCAAGGCGCGCCAGTTGATCGACGCCGACGCCAAGGTCACCAGCCCGTCGCTTCCTCGTGCCTATGCCTTCGTGCCGGCCCGGGGCTCCGGCGCCATGATCGAGGACGTCGACGGCAACGTGTTCCTCGACCTCAACGCGGGGATCGCGGTCTGTTCGACCGGGCACGCCCATCCGGCCGTGGTGAAGGCCATCGCCGAGCAGGCGGAGCAGCTCCTCCACTACTCGGCCAGCGACTTCTTCCTCCCCATCTACGCGGAGGCGTGCGCGCGGCTGGATGACATCGCACCGATGTCGGGACCAACCAAGTCCTTCCTCACCAACTCCGGTACGGAGGCGGTCGAGGCGGCGATCAAGCTGGCCCGGCACCACACCGGCCGGCAGTACCTGATCTCCTTCTTCGGGGGATTCCACGGCCGCTCCTACGGCAGCGTCTCGCTCACCGCCTCGAAGGCGAAGTACCACGAAGGCTTCGGTCCACTCCTCCCCGGCATCGTGCACGCCTCCTTCAGCGACGAAGGCCTCGACCACATCGAAGAGGTGCTGTTCCACCGAACGGTCCCACCGTCTGAAGTGGCCGCCGTCGTGGTCGAGCCGATCCAGGGCGAGGGCGGCTACGTCGTCCCGTCGCCGACCTTCTTGCCGCGGCTGCGGGAGCTGTGCGATCGCCACGGCATCCTGTTGATCGCGGACGAGGTGCAGAGCGGGATGGGTCGCACCGGTAGGTTGTGGGCTGTCGAGCACTTCGGAATCGAACCCGACATCCTGCTGACCGGCAAGGGGATCGCCAGCGGCATGCCGCTTGGCGCCATGGTCGCCCGGGCCGACCTCATGACGTGGAGCATGGGAGCGCACGGCTCGACCTACGGTGGAAATCCGGTCTCGTGCGCCGCAGCCCTCGCCACCATCGACCTGATCCAGGACGAGCTGATGGCGAACGCCGAGAAGATGGGGAAGCTCCTGCTGGACGGACTACGGGCGCTGGCCGACCGCGAAAGCACGATCCGCGAGGCCCGCGGGCTCGGCTTGATGATCGGCGTGGAGTTCGAGGACGCGACCACCGCCGACGCCGTGGAGGTCGCCGCTTTCGAGCGAGGGGCACTGGTCCTGCGAGCCGGCGATGCCGTCGTGCGGATCGCGCCACCGCTCGTCATCAACGAGGCCCAGGTCGCCTCAGGTCTGTCGATCTTCGAACAGTCAGTCACGGCGGTCGCTCGCGAGGGTCCGGGCGCGTTCCGCTCGCACGTCGGGCCGCACGAAGCCGGGCCCGAGACGCCCGAGGGCACCTGAGCAGCCGTCGACCCATGGCCGACAGCGGCAAGGTCACGTCGATGCGAGACGCCGTCGCGGACCTGGTACGCGACGGCGACACGGTCGCCATCGAGGGCTTCACCCACCTCATCTGCTTCGCCGCTGGTCACGAGATCATCCGGCAGCGCAAGCGCGACCTGACCTTGTGCCGCCTGACCCCGGATGTGATCTACGACCAGATGATCGCCGCGGGGGTGGCGAAGAAGCTCGTCTTCTCCTGGCTGGGCAACCCGGGCGTCGGGTCGCTCCATGCCATCCGTCGGCGTGTCGAAGGGAACGGGACCGACCGGCTCGAGATCGAGGAGTACAGCCACTTCGGGATGGTCTCGCGGTACGTGGCCGGAGCGTCGAAGCTACCGTTCTTCCCGCTCCGCAGCTACGAAGGGAGCGACCTGCCGAAGGCCAACCCTCGCATCGTGCCGATCGACTCGCCGTACGGTGACGATCGCGTGTACGCGGTCCCGCCCCTCAACCCGGACGTCACCATCATCCATGCGCAGCGTGCCGATCAGCAGGGAGACACGCAGATCTGGGGCCTGCTCGGATGCCAGAAAGAGGCGGCCTTCGCCGCGGATCGCGTGATCGTGGTGGTCGAGGAGCTGGTGGACGAAGCCACCATCCGGCGCGATCCCAACCGGACCGTCGTCCCCGGCCTCATCGTGGACGCGGTGGTGGTGCAGCCCAAGGCCTGTCACCCCTCGTATGCGCAGGGCTACTACGACCGTGACAACCGCTTCTACCGCGACTGGGACGCCGTCGCCAGGGATGCGGACACCCTGGACGCCTGGCTGAAGGAATGGGTGTATGACCTGGACGCCCACGATCAGTACGTCGAGAAGCTGGGCGCCGACCGGTGGGCTCAGCTGGCTCCCGGCGAAGTCTGGTCCGACCCCGTCAACTACGGGAGCTACACGTGAGCGAACCTGCGTACACGCCGAACGAGATGATGATCGTGGCGTCGGCCCGACAGCTCGCGGGGCAGCGGGTGTGCTTCGTCGGCGTCGGCCCGCCCAACATCGCCTGCAACCTGGCGAAGCGGACGGTCGCCCCGGATCTGGAGCTGGTCTACGAGGCCGGCGTGTTCGGTTCGGCCCCGGCCAGGCTGCCCCTCTCCATCGGCGACCCCACCCTGGTCAGCCGCTCGACGCTGGTCACCAGCCAGTTCGAGCTGTTCTCGTACTACCTCCAGGGCGGCCTGATCGACGTCGGTTTCCTGGGCGCCTCGCAGATCGATCGATACGGAAACATCAACACCACAGTCATCGGCGGCTACGACGGCCCGAAGGTGCGGCTGCCCGGCTCGGGCGGGGCGTGCGAGATCGCCATCAACGCCAAGCAGGTATTCGTGATCATGCCGCAGTCGACACGTTCGTTCGTCGAGAAGGTCGACTTCGTGACCAGCCCCGGGCATCTCCAGGGCACCCGCCCCGTCGGCTGGGGTGGCGGTCCGAGCATCGTGGTGACGAACCTGGGCGTGTACCAGTTCGGCGACGACGGGCGGATGCATCTGGCCAGCCGCCATCCCGGCATCGGGATCGACCAGATCAGAGAGAACACCGGCTGGGTGATCAAGGCGGAGGACGACGTTCCGGAGACGCCACCGCCTTCCAACGAAGAGCTTCGCCTGATCCGCGAGGAGCTGGACCCCGAGGGCGCCTACACCCGCTAGGTCGTCGTGGGTCTAGGTCGTGGCACCAGGCGCATCCGCTGGACTCCTCGCTGGACCGAGCCCTCCTGGATCCACCGCGTGCCGCACCGGGTGCAGAACGCTCGGCGCGTGACGTCGACGAGCACGACGATGCGGACCGACGAACAGGCTGGACACCTCGGCATGGACTGCGCTCCCTTCCGCGGGCGTCTGGAACGCGCGCCATTCTCGGGACGCCACCAAAGAGGAACCTGAGAGCCGGCACAGCCGCGCCCGAGAGACCGCCTATCCCACGAAGGTGGTTCCGTTCCTCAGGATGCCGGGTGGGTCGGTGCAGGTGATTCGCTGGCCTCGCCGAACGTCGGGGCGGGTTCGACCGGCACCTCGGTCAACGGCACGCCTGTCGCTTCCTCCGGCGGAGCGGCGAGGTCCCCGCCCGGCAGATACCGCTCGGCATGACCCAGGGGGGAGAAGAAGAAGAACCACACCGCGATGGCCGAGGAGATCACGCCGATCACGCCATAGACCAGCGCCACGCTGCCGGTCCAGTGCACGGCGAACCCCCCGAGCAGGCTGCCCAACGGGATGGCCGACCACGCCAATACGCCCGCGATGCTGATGATCCGGCCCAGCAAATGGTTCGGGACGATGGCCTGTCGGAGCGAGCCGGTGTTGATATTGAAGAAGATGCCGAGCCCTTGGCCGAGCCCCCACAGCACCAGCGCGAGCCAGTACATCCGGTTGACGGCGAACGCCACGGTCAACAGCCCGATGATGAACAGCGATCCCAGCGCCGCAGGCCCGAACTTCAGGTGCTTCCGGATTCGGCCGGCCAGCAGCCCCAGCACCACCACGCCGAGGCTCCCGGCCGAGAACAGGATTCCCACCATGGCGTCCGTCGCGTCCAGCCGCTCCTTCGCGAACAGCACCAGCTGCGTGAACGTCGTGATGGTGATGAAGTTGAACAGCGCCATCATGGCCGAGATGTTCCGGAGCGCCGGGTGGCGCAGGACGTAGCGCAGCCCTTCGGCCACGTCGCTGCGGATGGTGGATGACTTCCGTTCCTCGCCCTGCTCCTTGTTGAAGCTGGAGCTCACCAGACCGAGCGAGTACGCGGAGGCGACGAACGACAGCGCGTCCACCAGGAACACCGTTTCGATCTTCACCACGGCCAGCAAGAGGCCGGCCAGCAAGGGACCTGCCACGGCCGCGCCGGAGTAGCTGGCCTGGATCCGCCCGTTGGCGGTGACCAGGTCGTCCTGGCCGACCAGGCTGGGGATGGCGGCGAACTCGCTCGCCTCGAAGAAGATCGTGAGCGTGGAGCTGGCAAACCCGATGAGGTAGATGTGCCAGACCTCCAGCACGTTCAGCACCGACAGCAGCGGGATGAGCGCGATCACCCCGGCCCGCAACAGGTCCACGGCGATCATGAGCCGCTTGCGGTTGAGCCGGTCGACCCACGCCCCGATGATCAGGCCGAATAGCAGGTAGGGGATGAACGTGGCCGCGGTGGCGATGCCCAGGTTCACCGCTGAACGGGTCAGCTTGAAGATCAGCAATGGGGTGGCGAACTGGGTGAAGGAGCTGCCCAGCTGCGAGATGGTCTGCCCGGTCCAGAACTTCCAGAAGTCCGGAGACAGGCGCTGGGGCGCGGCCGGAGCGACTGCGGATGCCATGTGACCGCATGATAAACGCCGACACCGACGGGCTTCCCCCCGGCTCCGGGCGGGCGTACCATCGGCCCATGAGCGCCCCACCGCTTGGAGGGGTGCGGCGTCCCCGTCGCTCGCGCCGACGTCTGACCTCCGCCTTCGTACTCGCGCTGGCGGTGGTGGCGGGCGCGTGCGGCGGCGGGGGCAACCAGGCAACCCCGACGAGCTCGTCCACGTCCTCACCGATCCCGACCGCTTCGACGTCGCCCTCTCCTTCGGTGACGGCACAAGCAGCGTTGGTCGCTTCGCTTCCAGTCGGGTGTGACGAAGCGACGCCGTCGGCCGGGGCCACCATCGCCTTCGTCGCCGAGGGTCGGGCGTGGGCGGTGGCGCCGAACGGTGCAGAGCTCACCTGTCTCTTCAAGGTGGCGGACCCGGGGCCGTTCGCATGGGGGCCGCGAGCCGACCGCGTCGTGGTGGGCGGCCTCGAGGTGCGCGGCGTGGGGGTCGACGTGTCACGACCCGCCGGGTCGGTCGATCCGCCCGAGGTCTCGTGGGGCCGGCCCGAAGGCCTGGCGCTGGTCTTCATCGACCCGGACGGCAAGCGCCTGGAGAAGGCCCGGGTAGGGAGCACCACATTCCAGGACGTCACGCCGGCGGAGGAAGAGGGGCATTTCCCATCGCACGCAGACATCGCGTTCCAGGAGGTCGTGTATCACCCGTCGGGAGGGGCGTTCGGGTTCGTGATGACCGATTTCGAGGGCTCGGCGGTGTGGGTGTCCACGAACACCGGCCAGACTCCGACCAGGCTCATCTGGAGCGAAGAGGGGACGGTGTTCGGCCCGATCGCGTTCGCCCCCGACGGGTCCGGGCTGTACTACGGCGCTCACCTCGCCAACGGAACGACGATGATCTCGCGCGAAGAGCTCGGGCAGACCCACGTCACCACCGGACTGTGGCTCGGGAAGCAGGACGTGCTGCGGATGGTCCCCGGCCCCGACGGCGCGGCCATGGCGCTGGACACCGGCACGGGCTGCGCCGATCGCGTGGCGACCCTCTCCCACCTCGATTCGACGGCCGGGTCCTCGTTGCTGCCCGCGGCGACGGGGCCAACGTCCGTCGTGGGATGGCTCGACGCGTCGACGGTCCTGGTCGCGGAGGGCGGTTGCAGCGGACCCCTGAAGATGTGGATCGCACCGATCGCCACGGGCGCGACCCCCACGCTGGTCGCCGACGGCGTGGACCGAGCGGCCGTTCGGATCCCCGAGCCCCTGCCGCCTCCGCCCATACCCGACTTCACGGTCGACGAAGGCGTCGCTTGATGAGGGTCACGGGGGCCGGTCGGCCCCCCGGACGGAAGGCCTGAGCAGGCCAGACTCCCCTGTACGCTGTGGTGCGATGAGCCACGTGTTCCCGCGCGTGTTCGGTCGCGACCTGCCCACGGTCGCTCGCGCGGAGGGGGCGTCGCTGTGGGACACCACCGGGAAGCGCTATCTGGACGCGGCCGGCGGCGCCATCGTCGTCGGCATCGGGCACGGCAGGGCCGAGGTCGTCCGGGCCATGGCCGACCAGGCCGCGAAGGTCAGTTACGCCCACGGCACCCAGTTCACCAGCGAGGCGCTGGAGGCCTACGCAGAGGAGCTGGCGCCACTCCTTCCCATGGAAGGCGCGCGCATCTATCCCGTGTCCGGTGGGAGCGAGGCGACGGAGACCGCGCTCAAGCTGGCTCGGGCCTACCATCTGGCACGGGGCGAGCCGCACCGGTCGAAGGTGATCGCGCGATGGGGCTCGTACCACGGGAACACGCTCGGGGCGTTGGATGCGTCCGGGCGCGAACCGCTCCGCCGACCCTACGAACCGTGGCTGGGTCGCTCCCTGCACGTCTCCCCCGCCTACGAATATCGATGCCGGATGCCGGAGCATCCGCAGGCATGCGGCGCCGGGCTGGCCGGCGAGCTGGAGCGAGCCATCCTGGACGCCGGCCCCGATACGGTGGCGTGCTTCATCGCCGAACCGGTGGCCGGGGCGACCCTCGGCGCCGCCGTCCCGCCCGACGACTACTGGCCGGCCGTGGCCGAGGTGTGCCGACGGCACGGCGTCCTGGTGATCGCCGACGAGGTCATGACCGGGTTCGGGCGAACGGGGACGTGGTTCGGCAGCGAGCACTGGGGGCTGCGACCCGACATCCTCATCGCGGGCAAGGGGTGTTCGTCAGGCTACTGGCCCCTCGGCCTCACGGCGTGCTCGGGCGACGTCTTCGAGGCCGTCGCCACAGGGGGGTTCGTGCACGGGTTCACGTACTCGCATTCGGTCGTCGGCGCGGCCGTCGGCCGGGCCGTCCTGAAGGTCTTGCGCCACGAAAACATGGTCGAGGCCAGCGCGGCGAAGGGGGAGCGGCTCCTGAAGGAGCTGACATCGGCGCTGGCCGAGGACCCTCACGTCGGGGACGTGCGCGGCCTGGGCCTGATGGTCGGCGTGGAGCTGGTCGCGGACCGGGCGACCAAGGCGCCCTTCGACCGATCGGAGAGGTCGACCGAGCGCGTGGTGGCCGCCGCCCGCGATGCTGGCCTGCTCCTCTACTCCTCGACTGGGTGCGCGGACGGCGTGAACGGCGACCTGATCATGTTCGGCCCGCCCTTCGTCATCACCGACGCCGAACTCACGGAGGCGGTCGAGAAGACCGCCGCTGCCCTGGCCGGCGTCTGAGCCCACGAGCCGGATTCACCCTCGGTAACGCACCGGGGTACACTGCGGCCCTCAATCCGCCTGGGGGGAGGGGGTCGTCGTGTCCCGACACATCTCCGTCACCGTCAACGGCACCCGGCACGAAGCGGACGTGGAGCCCCGTCAGCTGCTGGTCTATTTCATCCGGGAGACCATCGGCCTCACCGGTACCAACGTCGGGTGCGACACGTCCACGTGCGGCTCGTGCACGGTCCTGGTCGACGGTCAATCCGTGAAGTCCTGCACCATGCTGGCGGTCCAGGCCGACGGTCGAGACGTCACCACGATCGAAGGCATGGCTACGAACGGTGAGTTGCACCCCATCCAACAGGCCTTCCACGAGCATCACGGCCTGCAGTGCGGCTACTGCACACCAGGGATGATCATGGCCGCGGCCAGCCTGATCGAGGAGGACCCCGACCTCACCGACGAGTCCGTGCGGCTGGGCCTGGAGGGCAACCTCTGCCGCTGCACGGGCTACCAGAACATCGTCAAGGCCATCCTGGCCGCCGCCGAGGAGCTTCGCGCCCCGGCCTCCAGTCGCTGAGGGGTGGGAGAGATGGCGCAGGTCGCAGATCGCCTCGTCGGGACCGACGTCCCTCGGAAGGAAGACCCCGAGCTGCTCAGGGGGCAGGCCAAGTACACGGACGACCTCTCCCTGCCCGGCATGCTGTGGATGCAGGTCGTTCGCAGCCCCTTCGCCCACGCCAGGATCAACGGCGTGGACCTGTCGAAGGCGAAGGCCATGGACGGGGTCGTGGCGGCGTTCTCGGGCAACGACTTCGACTGGGCCGGGCCGCTCCTGATGGCATGGCCGGTGACGGAGGACATCAAGAACCCGCCCCATTGGCCACTGGCCAAGGACAAGGCCCGGTACCAGGGTGACGGCGTGGCCGTCGTGGTGGCCACGTCCAGGGCCTTGGCCATGGACGCTGCGGAGACGGTGGACGTGGACTACGAGCCGTTGCCGGCGGTCGTCGACATGGAAGCGGCGCTGGCCGAAGGCACGGCGTTGGTCCACGACGACATCGGGACGAATCGCTCCTACACCTGGGTCAACGACAACGGCGAGGTTGACAAGGTGTTCGCCGAGGCCCCGGTCGTGGTGAAACAACGCAACGTGATCCGCCGCCTCATTCCAAATGCCATCGAACCCCGTTCGATCCTGGTGGAACCCAACCCGTCGATGGGTCAGTTCACCATGTGGTCGGCCACCCAGATCCCTCACATCCTGCGCGTGGCCATGGCGATCGCGACGGGGATCCCGGAGTCGAAGCTCCGCATCATCGCGCCCAAGGTCGGGGGCGGCTTCGGGTCCAAGCTCCAGGTCTATCCGGAGGAGGCTCTCGCCCTGGAGCTGGCCCGGCGGCTGGGTCGGCCGGTGAAGTGGACCGAGACCAGGTCCGAGGGCTACCTGGCCACGCATCACGGGCGCGACCAGGTCCAGGACGTGGAGCTGGCCGCGGACGAGGACGGAAAGATCCGCGGCTACCGGGTCCGCCTCCTGGCGAACATGGGGGCCTACTTGCGGATCATCTCCCCCGGGACTCCCGTGCTCGGTGGGTTCCTGTTCTGCGGGTGTTACGGCGGCGAGGCCTACCGCGTCGAGATCACCGGCGTGTTCACGAACACCACGCCCGTCGACGCGTATCGGGGAGCGGGCCGCCCGGAGTCCGCCTACGCCATCGAGCACGCCATGGACGCGCTGGCCCAGCGGGTGGGCAAGGATCCGGTCGAGATCCGCCGGTTGAACTTCGTGCCGCCGTTCACAGAGCCGACCCCGTCCATCGGCGGGCTCGACATCGACTCGGGCAACTATCCGGCCACGCTGGACCGCTCCCTCGAGATCCTTGGCTACGAGCAGTGGCGGAAGGAGCAGCAGGTTCGCCGGGAGCAGGAGGATTCGAAGCAGATCGGGATCGGGTTCTCCACCTACCTCGAGAACTGCGGTTGGGCGCCGTCCCGGGTGA
>JBIOYQ010000169.1:0-10768 GCA_044870295.1 Actinomycetota bacterium | reverse complement strand
CAGTCTGCACACCGCGGTCTGGACGGGCTCGCGGATGATGGTCTGGGGCGGGGCCACGGCGACCTTCGACACGAACACCGGTGGCCTGTACGATCCCGTGGCCAACGCCTGGACGCCCACCTCGACGGCGGGCGCTCCCGCCGCCCGGAACGCGGCCGCCGGCGTCTGGACCGGGAGTCGGGTCCTGATCTGGGGCGGCAGCACCTACGACGGGTCGTACCAGGTTCACAACACGGGAGCTCTCTACGACCCAGCGACGAACAGCTGGACGCCCACGTCCACGTCGGGAGCTCCCTCGCCCCGTGAGTTCTTCGCCTACGACTGGACGGGGCGGACGCTCATCGTGTGGGGCGGCTGCACGGACGACCCGACCTGTGGCGACAGTACGTTCACCGGGGGCCAGTACGATCCGTCGACCAACTCGTGGGTCGCCACGGAGTTGACCGGAGCTCCCAACGCCAGGGGCAAGACGAAGGGCGTCTGGACCGGCACCGAGCTGATCGTGTGGGGCGGCTTCACCGACGACAGCTCCACGTTCACCAACACGGGAGGTCGCTACACACCGGCCATCCCGTGATCGGACGAGCCGCTATCGCGCCTGAAGGGCCGTAGCCAGCCGGTCCAGGGACCGGATGTTCATGGGTTGGAGCAGCACGACCAGGTGGTCGATGCCCAGGGCCACGTAGGCCTCCACCGCCGCAGCCAGCTCCTCGACGGTGCCGGTGAAGTCGTGCTCGTCGGCCTCGGTTGACTGATCCGGATCGCGGACCGTCATCCCGATCGTCCTGACCAGGCCGGCGGGGTCGCGACCCTCGGCGGTGAGTGCCTGGTCGAGCTCGGCCAGCCGTTGGCGAAGGCGGTCGTCCGGCGCCCCGTACCACGCGGAGTTCCACGCGTCCGCGAAGCGAGCCGTCAGGCGGAGCATCCGGGGCCCGGAGGCGGCGATCAGGATCGGAATGGGGCGGCCGGGCTGAGGCGCCAGGACCGCCTCGCGCGCTTGATGGTATCGGCCGTCGAACGTGACGGTCTCTCCGCGCACGAGCGGCGCGATGATCTGGAGCGACTCCTCGAACCGCGCGACGCGATGGTCCTTGGGGAAGCCGAAGGCGTCGTACTCGGGGTCGTGCCAGCCGGCCCCCAGACCCAGGATCAGCCGTCCCCCGCTGACGTCGTCCGCGGTGGCGGCCATCTTGGCGATCAGCCCGGGGTTGCGGAACGACGTGCAGAGGACGAGCGTGCCGATCTCCACCCGCTCCGTGACCGCGGCGACCGCGGTGACGATCGTCCAGGCCTCGTGCATGGCCTCGACCACGCCGGTCTCCCATCGATGGAAGAAGTGGTCGAACATCCAAACGGAGTCCAGGCCGCGCTGCTCGGCCGCCTGGGCGAAGGCACGGACAGTCTCCCAGGGGGGCGTGATGCCTTCACCGTCCACCTCCGCCGCCGGCAGGATCACACCAACCTTCATGGCGGGAGTCTAGTGGGGCGAGCTCCGCTGCTGTAGACGATCGACGGCTGGCGGGTTAGAGTCAGCGGCTTCAACCGCCGGTTCGTCGGGGAGGCGCGAACATGCAGGGTGCCCACCGGGCCGCACTGGTCGTTTCGCTGATCACCATCACCATCACCCTCGCAGGAGCCACCGCCCCAGACGTGGGCGTCGCCGACACCAAACGGTCGAGGATCCCGCTGGCTTCGGGCGACTGGCCGCAGCAGGGCCGCAACCCGAGGAAGACGGGGTTCAACCGGGAGGAGACCACCATCACGAGCACGAACGTGGCGCAGCTCGTCCCGGAGTGGAGAGCGCCCGTTTCCCGATTCGACTACGGAGCGGGAGCCGTGGTGGCCAACGGCTTCGTCTACTACGGCAGCGACTTCGGCATGTCGGTCTTTCCGCTCGACTGCGGGACCGGGGGCGTCGTGTGCGAACCCCTGTGGGAGACGGACGAGAACGGACAACGGGGGCCGGTGGTCATCGGTGACCTGGTGTTCACCGGAGGAGGCTCATTCGTGAACGCCTATCCGGCGTTGGGCTGCGGCCAGCCGGTGTGCGAACCGGTGATGCAGTTGGGTCCCATCGGCAATTTCGTGTGGACGATCACAGGCGCGGGCGACGTCGTCGTCGTGACGACGCAGACCTACTCTTGGCCCGAGCCAGGCGTGTTCGTGTTCGACCTGTCGACCTGCACCATGGATCCCTGCGAGCCCAGCTGGACCGGCAAGGTCGGGGCGCACGAGTTAGGTTCCGTGGCAGTTGCGCGGGGATCGGTCTACGTCGGCGGCGACCACAACATGTACGTGTTCGACCTCGCCGGGTGCGGCGAGGAACTCTGCAGCGGGTCGTGGATGGGACTGACGGGCAGAGTTGGGCACGCGGACACCACCCCCTCCGTTGCCGACGGCTTCGTCTACCTGCTGTCTGCGGCCGTCGACCCGAACGATCGTTCGTTGAGCGCGTATCACGCGAACGGGTGCGCCCACATCACGTGTAAGGCGACGTGGGGGGCGGACGTCGGAGTCGTGAGCGCCGGGGCGAGCCTGGCCGTGGCCCAGGGGACGGTGTTCGTCAGCGAGTATGGGCGCCTGGACGCCTTCCGCGCGAGGGGTTGCGGTGGCCCGCTCATGTGCGAGCCCGACTGGGTCGGCGAGGCCTCCGGCTTGCACCCGTACCCGGCACCGACGGTCGCTGCCGACGTGGTCTACGCCGGCGTTGACGCGGCCGCGATCGCCGCCTTCACCACGAGTTGCGACACGGAAGTGTGCGAGCCGCTGGCCCTGCTGCAAGCCCCCGAGGTCGGCGTCGCGACTCGGGTGTTCGTCTCGAACGGCAAGCTGATTGTCGCGGGGACAGCCGCGATCGAGGTCTTCGGCCTCCCGTAGGCGAGGCGCGGCGAACGGACGCCGCCGAATGTCAGCAGCCCCCCCAACAATTCGCCCAATGTCAGTTACGCCCCCAACAATGCACTCCGGCTTGGTCGGCTTTGGAAGGGGGCCCGGGTATGACACGGATACAGGAGGTGGTACGCATGATGGAGATGGAGCTGTGGACCTATCGACAACCCTTCACCGGGAGGGACCTCATCGGATTCAAGGTGGAGGCCGTGGACGGAAGCATCGGAAAGGTCGACGAGGCCACCTACGACACAGGGTCCTCCTACGTCGTCGTGGACACCGGCCCGTGGATCTTCGGGAAGAAGGTCATGTTGCCGGCCGGCACCATCCAGACGATCGACTGGGACGAGAAGAAGGTGTACGTCGACCGGACCAAGGATGAGATCAAGGACGCTCCGGAGTTCGACCAGGAGATGTATCAGGGCACGGTGTACCGAGACAAGCTCGGTGGATACTACGAGCCCTACTATCGCAAGTAGCTTCGGAGAGCACGAGAACCGGATATCAGAGGGCTGGGGCCGTGGTGGTCCCAGCCCTCACTCGATCAGAACCTCCGTCCGGAACGTCCTGCGAGCTGCGACCGCCGGCCTCTGCGGGAGGCGTAGACGAGTCGTGGCGGCGCGATGGTCATGCCGTCCGCGGTGAACTCGCTGTGAAGATCGAGCTGCGCGGCAACGCGGCTCATGTCACTCTGTTGGTCCGGCAGCACGAGCGTCACGCCGGTTCCGGTGCGTCCGGCCCGTGCGGTGCGTCCAACTCGGTGCACGTACTCCGTGTGGTCTCGGGGCGGGTCGAAGTTGATGACGTGCGAGATCCCGTTGAGGTCGAGGCCGCGCGCGGCAACATCGGTGGCCACCAGCGTCCCGACTTTCCCGGACTCGAATCGCATCAACGCGTGCTGCCGGGCACTCTGGCGCATGTCGCCGTGCATGCCGGCGGCGTCCACTCCGAGTGCGCGGAGCTTCGTGACCAGTCGGTCCACACCCCGCTTCGTTCGCACGAACACGAGCGCCGTCGACGGCTCCTTCGTCAGGAGATCGACGAGCGCCTGAAGCTTGGAGTGCTCCGTCACGGATACGAACCGATGCTCGGCCTCGTCGACGGTGAGACGCGGCGCCGTCACCTCATGCCGCCTGGCCTCCCGCGTGTAGGCGCGGGCCAGCCCGGCGACGCGGTCGTCGAGGGTGGCGGAAAACAGGAGGGTCTGCCGCTTCGCCGGAAGGCGTCGGACGATGCGGTCGACCTGCGGCTGGAAGCCCATGTCGAGCATCCGGTCCGCCTCGTCGAGGACGAGGATCTGAGTGCCGTCCAGCTTCACGAGCCTGCGATTCGCAAGATCTTCGAGGCGACCTGGGGTCGCCACGAGGACGTGCGCGCGGGCGGCGCGCCTGGCCTGGTCGGTGAGACCGACACCGCCGTACGCCGTGGCCACCCGCAGGCCCTTGGCCCGCGCGATGTCCCTGAACTCCTCAGCGACCTGCACGGCGAGCTCTCTGGTCGGGACCAGGACGACGGCTGCGGGCGTCGGTCCGTCCGCTGGCACGCGCTCCACGATGGCCAGGGCGAAGGCCAGGGTCTTCCCCGAGCCGGTGCGCGACTTGCCCAGCACATCATGGCCGGCCATGGCGTCGGCCAGGACCAGGCCCTGGATCGGGAACGGCTCGGTGATACCCCGCTTGGCCAGCGCGTCCGTTACGCGACGTGACACGCCAAGCTCGGGGAAAGACTGTTGCTGCATGTTCGACTCCTTCTGCGGCTCGGGTTCACGAGTCGCGATCCTCGGGAGGGTTCAGGACCGAAGACCGCCAGAAGGAGGAACCGGAACGAAACCTCACAGGACGGCAAAGGTGCCATCCGTGCATTGAGCGTACCAGAAGAACACGTGCCTTCGCGGGAAGGCCATTGAGGGTCCAGTTGACCCATGGGTGCGTTCCTCACCAGAATGTTGTCTTCCACGACGAGGGAAAGGAAGGCTTCGATGGCTGAATACATGGACGTGCATCGAGGGATGAAGGGCATCACACCTGAGCAGCTCTTGGAAGCGCACAACGCCGACCTGGCCATCCAGGATGACGAGAAAGTCAATTTCAAGCATGCCTGGGGCGATCCCGACAGCGGCATGGTGTTCTGTCTGTCCGAGGCGCCAAGCGCCGACGCGGTGAAGAAGATCCACCAGCGGGCGGGGCACCCGACCGAGGAGGTCTACGAGGTCCCCGTCCAGGCCTGACGGCACGCACTTAGAACGGGTCCCTTAGCGGATGACGCTGCGTGGGGACCAGGGGTCCAACCTCAGCTCTCCCCCGCCCATGGAGGTGGTTCCTTTTGGGCTGAGGCGAAAGCATGAATTTCCCTTCGGGCTTCTGTTCTCGTTCGGGGCGTGCAACACTGCGAGCCTCCTCAACGATGTGTGAATCGTGAACCCACGACACGGCTTCGTTCGAGTCCTCCTCCTGACCCTCTTGGCCGGCATGGTGCTCTCCTCGGCCGCCCTGGCCAAGAGCGGGGTCGTTATCCACCTCTCCGACGACGCGGTGTCCATCCAGGATGAGTCCACCAGTTGCGATTCGAACGGCCAGGAAACCTCCGAGGACCAGGGCTCCTCTCAGGAGCAGGGTGCGGACGAGCAGTCTTCATCGGACGAGCAAGAGTCTGACGATCAGGAATCAGAGGATCAGGACCAGGTCAAGAACGATTGCGACTCAGACGACGACCAGGAGTCGGGCGACCAGGGGGCCTCCGAGGGCTCCACGCATGACCACACCGACGCCGACTGCCTCGGAGCTGCTGGGATGAGCGAGGAGTCGGGAGGCGGCTCCGGCAGCGCGGGCGACGAGACGAAGAAGACCGGCCTCGACAACGCCATCGCCAGAGTGTTGGCGAACTGCATCAAGAACCCCCAGGCACCCGGTCTCCTGAATGCCCTTCGCCACCTCGTGGCGAACCAGGCGCGACACGAGGCGCATGATGCCGAGAAGGAGGCCCGCCGGGCAGCTCACGACGCAGCCAAGGCCGAACGCGAGGCCTCGAAGGGTACCCAAGGCAAGGACTCAGGCGACTAGCCACCCAGGGGCCGCTGACCGAAGGTCAGATCATCCTTCGCGAACGCACTCAGGGCACCGCCCGAGCTGGTCCATCCTCGGAGTCCTCGTGTGGGCGGAGGATCAGCAGGTTGACCAATGACGCGACCGTTACCCCCAGCGCGGCCCCACCGATGAGATCGAGGGGGAGGTGGGCAGCGACATACATGCGGTACAGGGGGACGACGATCGCCAACACGATGGCCGCGATCCGCCACGGCCGTCCCAGGTAGGCAAGGACGACAATGGTTATGGCCCAGGCCACGGCGGCGTGTCCGGATGGATAGCCAAGGCTCATCGGGGCGAACGCCTCTCTCTCCACCACGTCTTCGAGCAAGGCCGCCGGCCGACCCCGGGCAACGTATTCCTTGATGACCTTCGCGAGCCAGTACACCGCGATCCCGCTCACCGCGAACGAGATGGCCATCCGCCACCTTCGAAACAGCAGGGCGGCGATGGTCGCCACCGGAATGGTGATGGCCGTCCCGTACTGGTTCAGCGCCCAGATGAACGGACGGATGTTGCCGGGCAGACCGTTGATCGCGTGGAAGATGTTCGCTTCCCAGCCATAGACTCCGCGACGGGCTAGGACAGCGCTGGTGGCGAGGACCATCGCACCACCCGCCGCCAGCACGACATCGAGGCGCCGCACTCGCCAACCCATAGCACTCCATGGTATTTGGAGCGGGCCATCCGAGGATGGGTGGTGTCTAGCAGCTGAAGCGCTGGACGAGCGTGCGGAATGCGAAGAACTCGAACGTCTGTCCCACGGCCCAGAACTGGCTTCGGGCCGAGTCCACTGCCCACAGCTCGTCGATGACATCGCTCTGGTTGGGGCTGGACACGATGTCCCAGCTCGTCCCGTTCCAACGCTCGGTGAGCGTCAGGAGCGCGGTACCCGTGTCCCAGAATCCCACGGCCATGGTGCCTCTGCCAGGGAGCGCCACGACGCCGCGAAGATAGTTGTTCTGGTCGTTGACGTCCGGGGCGTCGACCAGGCTCCATGCCACGCCGTCATAGTGCCAACTGGAGGTCTGGTACGGCTGGTCGAACCCGATCACTTCGATGTGATATCCGACCACCCATACGTCGTCGGGAGCGGCCACCGAGACGGAGGACATGTAATCGACCGTGAGGCCCTCGTTCGGGCTCGGCATCGTGGCCCATGACGTCCCGTCGTAGTGCTGGGTGAGCGTCCTCTGTTTGCCGTTCTTGTCGATCTCCCCGACGGCCCAGATATCGTCGGACGCCGCGGCATCGACCGACCTCAACCGGCTGAAGCGGGACTGGTGGGGGGTGGGGACGTTCTCCCAGGAGGTCCCATCCCAGTGGAGGGCAAGGGTCTGCTCGAGGGTGACGGTGAGCGTGTGACCCACGGCCCAGACGTCGTCGGCGGCGATGGCGTGCACGGCATACAGCTCGTTGCTGGGGAGGTATTCCCCGGGGTTGGGGTCTGGCTCAGGATTCGGGCTCGGCACGGTGCTCCATGACGTACCGTCGTAGTGCAACGTCAGGGTGAAGCTCCGGCTCTCGAAGCCGTTGCCGTCGTTCGTGAAACCCACCGCCCAGATGTCGTTGGCTGAGACGGCGGAGACGCCCGTCAGCCAGTTGATCGGCTCGGCGCCGTTCGGGCTCGGTACGACTGACCAAGCAGACCCGTTCCAATGCTCGATGAGGGTGGAGCGCGTATCCCCGGAGACACGGTTTCCCACGGCCCAGATGTTGTTGGGAGAGACGACGTCGAGAGCGGCAAGGGCATTGTCTCCGTCGCCGACGTTCCGACTCGGCACGGTCTTCCACGTCCGCACGCAGCTTGCCGAGGTCTCTTGTCCCTCCGAGCCCCTGGTCTCTGCGGCGACGAAGGAGGGCGTGAGGAGGGACAGGAACACCGCAGCAACGACCGCGACTGTAGGGGCACGCCGGACGAGCCTGGTCCTCATGCCGTGCTCCTCTCTCAGGGAAATGTCCGTGACTTGAAAGGTACGGGCAGACCCTCTCCCCGGATTGGCGAATCAGGCCATCCAGGCGTTCTCGGGGGCATGAAGTGCGAGTTTGCTTCGCTGTGTCGGAGGGGGGATTTGAACCCCCACGGGCTATGCGCCCACTAGGCCCTCAACCTAGCGCGTCTGCCTGATTCCGCCACTCCGACGAGTCGCGAGAGAGATTCTAGCCCCTGGGCTTAGGTCCACTTCCAGGAGAGCCAGAACGTGGTGAAGCCGAAGATGACGGCGGTGACGATGGTGATCCGGTCCAGGTTGCGCTCGACCGACGTCCCTCCGGAGAGGCCGGATCCGCCCCCGAACATGTCCGAGAGCCCGCCTCCCTTGCCGGAGTGCAGCAGCACGAACACGATCAGGAACAGCGAAGCGAGCAGATGGACGACGATGACGGCGACGTTCAGCACCCAGGAATGATACCGGCTCAGGCGCCGGCCGCCTCGGTCCCTTCGACGTCCAGCACGGCCCGGTCCTCGAGCGGGAAATGGCACGCCGCCACCTGGCCGGGGTGGTGCGGCAGCAGCTCGGGCTCCTGCTCCTTACAGATGGGGAACTGGGCCCGGGGGCACCTCGGGTGGAACCTGCATCCCGCGGGCGGGTTGATCGGCGAGGGCACGTCGCCCTCCAGGATGATCCGCTTCTTCTGGGCGGCCATGTCCGGGTCCGGGATGGGCACGGCCGACATCAGGGCCCCCGTGTAGGGGTGCTTCGGGTTCTGGTACAGCGTGTCGCCCGGGGCCATCTCCACGATCTTGCCCAGGTACATCACGGCCACCCGGTCGGACACGTGCTTGACCACCGAGAGGTCGTGGGCGATGAACAGATAGGTCAGGTTGAACTCCTCCTGGAGGTCCTCCAGCAGGTTCAGGATCTGGGCCTGGATGGACACGTCCAGCGCGGAGACCGGCTCGTCGGCCACGATCAGCTTGGGACGCAGGGCCAGGGCCCGGGCGAACCCGATGCGCTGGCGCTGACCGCCGGAAAAGGCGTGCGGGTACCGGTTGTAGTGCTCGGGGTTCAGCCCCACCAGCTCCATGAGCTGCTTGACCTCGTCGCGGATCCGGTTCTTGGGAACGATGCCGTGGAGCCTGAACGGTTCGCCGACGATGGCCCCCACGGTCTTCCTCGGATTCAAGGAGGCATAGGGGTCCTGGAAGATCATCTGCATGTCGCGGCGGGTCGCCCGCAGCGCGCGGCCCTGGAGCTTGGTGATGTCGCGGCCGTTGAAGATGATCGTTCCGTCGGTCAGGTCGTACAGGCGCATTACCAGCCTGGCCAGCGTGGACTTGCCGCACCCGGTCTCCCCCACCAGCCCGAGCGTCTCGCCCGGCCAGATCTCCAGGTCCACGCCGTCCACCGCGTGCACCTGGCCGATCCTCTTCTGGACGATGATGCCTCGGGTCAGCGGGAAGTGCTTCTTGACTCCGGTCAGCTTGACCAGGGGCTCGCCCTGCTGCTTCGACTTGATCTGATCCCGCTCGTTCACTTGGACGCTCATTGTCGGGCGAGCACCTCCTCCTTCAGGATGCGCTCCTTCTCGGCCAGCGGAAGATGACAGGCCGAAGCGTGGTGTCCGTTGACCGGGATCAGGAGCGGCCGTTCGCGCCGGCAGATGGGCATCACGTACGGGCACCGCGGGCTGAACGGGCAGCCCGGGGGAACGTAGATCAGCGAGGGCGGTTGTCCCTTGATGGGCTTCAGCCGCTCGGTGCGGGATTGGTCGATCCGGCTGATCGACTGCATCAGGCCCCACGTGTAGGGGTGGTGGGCGCCGTAGTAGATGTCGCGGCGATCGCCGAACTCGGCGCACCGTCCGGCGTACATCACCATGATGTCGTCGCAGTGCTCCGCGACCACCCCGAGGTCGTGGGTGATGATGACGACCGCGGCGTCGAACTCTTCCTTCAGCCGGTCGATGAGATCCAGGATCTGAGCCTGCACCGTCACGTCCAGGGCGGTGGTGGGCTCGTCCGCGATCAGAAGGTCGGGGTTGAGTGCGAGCGCCATGGCGATCATGGCCCGCTGGCGCATGCCTCCCGAGTACTCGTGAGGGTACTGTTTGGCCCGCTCCCGGGGCTGGGGGATGCCGACCAGCTGCAGCAGGTTGACGGCCTCCTCGAACCCTTCCTTCTTGGACAGGCCGCGGTGGACCTGGAACACCTCGGAGATCTGGTGGCCCACGCGGTGGACCGGGTTCAGCGCGGTCAGGGGGTCCTGGAAGATCATGCTGATCTTCGCCCCCCGGATGTGCCGCATCTCCTCGTCGGGGAGCTTCAGGAGGTCCTGCCCACGGAAGAGCACCTCGCCTTCGATGCGGGCCTCTCTCCGGGTCACCAGCCGCATGATCGTGAGGAAGCTGACGCTCTTGCCCGAGCCGGACTCCCCCACCACGCCCAGCGTCTCGCCGGGGGCGACCGAGAACGACACCCCGTCGACGGCCTTGACCAAGCCATCTTCCGTGGGGAAGTGGACCTTCAGGTTCTTGACTTCGAGGAGGGGCTCAGCCACCGCTGCCTCCCGGACTCACGCAACCCCCAGCTTCTGGTGCGGGTCGAGGGCGTCGCGCAGTCCGTCTCCGAGGAAGTTCACGGCCAGCACGGTGATCAGGATGGCCAGGCCGGGGAACCAGATGAGGTAGGGATCGGTGGTGATGAAGTTGCGGCTGTTGCTGAGCAGGTTGCCCCACGTTGGCGTCGGCGGCTGCACTCCGAACCCGAGGAAGGACAGGGCCGACTCGGTGAGGATGGCGGCGGCCACCAGCAGCGTGGCGTTCACGATGATCGGACCCATGGCGTTCGGGAGCAT
>JBIOYQ010000168.1:0-4238 GCA_044870295.1 Actinomycetota bacterium | reverse complement strand
GATCGAGGACGCCGACGGCCGCCGCTTCGTCGACTACGTCCAGTCCTGGGGCGCTCTGCTGTTCGGGCACGCTCGTCCCGAGATCGTGCAGGCGGCCATCGAGGCGGCCCGGCGAGGAACGTCGTTCGGCGCGCCCACCGAGGCCGAGGTGCTGCTGGCCGAGCGGATCGCCGCCATGGTGCCGGGCGTCGAGGAGGTTCGCCTGGTCTCCTCCGGCACGGAGGCGTGCATGAGCGCCATCCGGCTGGCCCGCGGCGCGACGGGCCGCCCACTCGTGGTCAAGTTCGAGGGCTGTTACCACGGGCACTCCGACGGGCTGCTGGCCCAAGCCGGGTCGGGCGTGGCCACGTTCGGGCTTCCCGGAACGAAGGGGGTCACCGCCGGGGCGACCGCCGACACGGTGGTGCTGCCGTACAACGAAGCGGCGGCGGTGGAGGAGGCGTTCGACCTCAAGGGCGATCAGATCGCGTGCGTGATCGTGGAGCCGGTGGCGGCCAACATGGGCGTGGTCCCGCCCGTGCCAGGCTTTCTGAGGTCGCTTCGCAGGCTCACGTCGACATCCGGCGCGGTCCTGATCTTCGACGAGGTGATCACGGGGTTCCGGCTCGCCCGGGGCGGCGCGCAGGAACGGTTCGGGATCACGCCCGACCTCACCACCCTGGGCAAGGTCATAGGAGGCGGCTTCCCGTGCGCGGCGTTCGGAGGCCGTCGCGACCTCATGGAGCAACTGGCCCCCGTCGGGCCCGTGTATCAGGCAGGCACGCTGTCGGGGAACCCCGTCGCGGTGGCCGCCGGGCTGGCCGCGCTCGACCTGATCGACGAGCTGGACCCCTATGACGACCTGCGCCGGCTGGGGGAGTCGCTGATGCAGGGAGTGGGTGAGGCGCTCGTAACCGCGGGCATCCCGTGCCAAATCAACGGGGTCGAGTCGTTGTTCTCGCTGTTCTTCGCGGACGGCGATGTCGGCTCGTACACGGACGCAAAGGCAGCCGATCACGGGCGGTATGCGAGGTTCTTCCACGCCATGCTGGACGAAGGTGTGTACCTGCCGCCGTCGGGCTACGAGGCGTGGTTCCTCTCCACGGCCCACGGGGAGGACGAGATCGACCGCACGATCGAGGCGGCCCGCAAGGCCGCCCGCCTCACCGGCTGACGGTGAGGAAGAGCGTGATGGCGATGGCGATCACCATGACGGTGAAGGCGATGAATGCGCTGGCTCCCTCGGTGATCGCCGCAACCACCATCATCGGATCCTCTCGCTCGTCATCACGGTCATCCTAGGCCGGTCCGAACCACGGGGGGGCCGTCCCGCCGGTCAGGATGGCCTTGCGCTTCCGCTCCGCCCGGTCCAGGAACGGGATGTGGATCACGAACCCGAGGATCGAGGCGATCAGGAAGCTCCACGAGTACACCGGAACGTTCCCCGGGTCGTGATACGCGAACACCGTCACCTGCGGACCACCCGCGGTGAAGAACGAGTGCGCCGCCACAAGGCTGGTGTCGCCCGACGTGGCGAAGTGGAAGTCCGTCACCGCGAACGTGGTGGGGTCCACCGTGATGCAGTCCGTCTCCAGCGGCTCCGCCGGATCACAGATCTTCTCGCCTTCCTGTTCGAACTGCCGCGCCGCCCGGTCGGCCAGGTACTTCTGGATGGCCGACTTCGCGTTGTCGGCGGCCGACTTCAGCGCCGCCGGCGGCTTGGTGGCCGGCAGCGGTCGCCACGGCGGCTCAGGGAACACGGCCGTCTCCGCGAACTTGGAGGAGACGGGGCCGGTCGCCGCCGCGACCACCTGCCAGTGTGCCTCGGTACCGCGCGGGCCCAGGTTCGGCAGCGTCCCCTGGACGCCGAGGACCGGGGGCTGTCCGACCACCCAGATCAGAGAGAACAGGATCATCCAGGCGAAGAACGAGACCGCCAGCACCAGATAGGCCATGCGGGCGCCGAAGATGGCCGTCAGCAGCACGTAGACGGTGCCGATGAACAGGATCACCGAGGCCACCACGGTGACGATGCCCTTGGTGAAGGTGGGAGCGAGGGCCAGGGCGTCGGTCATGGGGTCGGAGAGGCTGATGGACTAGGGCTGGGAGACGCCGGCGCGGACCCAGAGGGAGAGGCAGAGGCCGAGGGGGACGCCGACGGCGCTGCGGTCGATTCCGGATGCAGGCAGACGTTCTGGTCTTCGGGGACGTGCCCGATGGGGCCCTGGATCGACAGCAGGTAGTTCACGACGTCCTCGATCTGTTGGTCGTCCATGGCGCCCTTGTAGCGAACGCTCCACGACGGCATGTCGGTGCCGTCGCGGCCCTGGGCGATGGTGTTCACCACATCGTCGAGGCTGTGGATCAACGGGTGGCCGGTGGTGGCGCCGCCGCACACGTTCTGAAGATTGGGGACCGGGACGACCGCGCCGTTGAACACGTTCTGGCCGCCGTGGAGGCCTGGACCGTGGCATCGCTCGCAGTTGAACCCGAGCTGATTCTCCTCGGTGCCTGCGAGGGTCGTCAGGTGCCCGCGCTGTACCGACGCCGCCAGCATCGCCTCGGTGTCGTCGCGGTTCGTGGTGGGCTCGGTGAAGAACACGAGCCCGACGCCGAGCGCCATGCCAACGATCAATAGCGTGCCCCAGATGTACAGCTTCTCGAGGATGGGCTTCTCGAGGTCCGGGTCCGACGGCCCCGGCTTCATCCCCGGAGGGATGTCGAGCTCCGGGCTGCGGCGTGGCCGCCGCAACGTGGCCACGGTGGCGACGACGGCGATGGCCAGCACGATGCCCGAGGCCACGCCGATGAGGATGGCCTTGCCCGTGGAGAGCGCCGCCAGCAGCGTCATCGTCCCATCACGCCACACAGAAGGGCCCCTGCGGGGGCTCGTGGATGGTGTCGGTGCCACGCGGCGGCCCGGCCGTCGGCGCCCCGGTGTTCACCTGGACCTGATTGTCCGAAACCGTGACCGGGAACCGCTGCAGGCCGTTGGGGGCCGGCCCCAGCTGGTACTCGCCGGCGTAGTTGTACTTCGACCCGTGGCACGGACATTCGAACCACTGGCTCTGCTGGCAGAACGGGACGCGGCATCCGAGGTGCGCGCACTTCTGGTAGATCGCCATGAGCTTCCCGCCCGGCACCTTCGCCGTGAGCCCCTGGTAGATCCCGCCCGGCTCGTCGCCGTCACCCGCGTAGTTGATGAGGTAGAAGCGGCCCGCCCCGAAATAGAAGGGCTGCTGCTGGCTGGTGATCTGGTCGAGGATCGAGCCCGGCGAGTCGGACAGGGTGATGGTGGAGCCGAATCCGCCCTTCAGGCTCGGCCACAGGAACGCGATGGTCGCCCCGCCGAACTGCGCGGTGAACACCCCCAGCGACGCCAGCAGGCTGCCCCGGAAGAAATCGCGGCGGGTGATGACGGTCTTGGGGCGCGGGCCTCGCTCGGCCCGGACCGCCGGACGGCCCGGAGCAGCGCCTTCCCCAGTCGCCGCCCGTCGGGACTCGGATCGGCGAGCCCGGGCGAGCGAGGCCAGCAAGAACAGGATGAACAGGCCGAACAGGAACGCCACCACCGCCACCGCGAACGTCGACTGCGAGATGCCGACCATGGCTACAGCTCGAAGAAGAGGCCCTGCGCCCACGGCCAGGCCCAGTTGAACCCGGTGCCGCGGAAGAAGGACCCGACGATGGTGAGGGTGGCGCCGAACATGAAGAGCATGGTGAACAACGTGATGATCAGCTTGCGATCACCGGGCTTCGTGCTGGGATTTCGATCGACGAAGGGTACGGCCGCCAGCCCGACCAGGATGAGGGTGGGGATGATCACCCCGGCGATCATCGGGTGCAGGTAGCGGAGCAGCTCCTGCAGTCCGAGGAAGTACCAAGGAGCCTTCGAGGGGTTCGGCGTCAGGTTGTAGTTCGCCAGCTCCCGGAGCGGCGCGTTTACGAAGGCCGAGAAGATGATGAGCATCAACGACATCACCAGCAGGCTGACGAACTCCTCCATCAGCAGATGCGGGAACACGTTGATGCGGTCGCCCTGCTCGCGCTCGACCCGCTGGACGCCTTCCGGAGGGACCAGGGCCAGGAGGCGGTGCTTGTCCGGCGCGCCCGGCTTGGGTGAGGGAGCCCGGCCGGTCGGAGGCGGCGCGGTCCGGGGCGCGGCCGGCGGGGGTGCGAACCCGACCGCCCCCGCAGGAACGGCCACCGCCGCCGCCTGAACGGGAGCCGTCGCCGCGGCCGCCGCCGCGGCGGGCGCG
>JBIOYQ010000167.1:0-6712 GCA_044870295.1 Actinomycetota bacterium | reverse complement strand
GATTCCAACTTGTGACTGGAGTTCAGACGTGTGCTCTTCCGATCTGGATGCTGGCCGTGGTTCGGCCGGACGACGTCCCCGAGGCCATGGCCGTGTGCGCGAAGTGGGGGCTGTCCGCCAGCCAGGTGGGCAAGCTGCGTCCAGGCGGACAGTTCTTCGTGCGGTCCCAGGGCACGGTCCTGGCCAAGGTCCCCGCTCGAGCCCTGGCGGACGAGGGCCCCGTGTACGACCGCTCGGCCCGCCGCCCCGCATCCCTCGATCGGGTGCGCGAGGCCGATCCGGCCCGGGTTCCCTTGCCAGGATCGCTCGAGGACGCCTTCTACGCCGTGCTGGGATCGCCCAACGTGGCCAGCCAGCGGTGGACCTACGAGCAATACGACTCGATCGTGCAGGGCGCCACCGTGGTGGGTCCGAGCGCCGACGCCGCCATCGTCCGCGTCGAGGGGTCGCTGCGGGCCGTGGCCGTCTCGACGGACGGGAACGGCCGGTACGGATCGCTCGATCCTTATCTCGGGGGCGCCCACGCCGTGGCCGAGGCCGCCCGCAACGTCGCCGTGGTCGGGGCGCGGCCGCTCGCCATCACGAACTGCCTGAACTTCGGCAACCCCGAGCGTCCCGAGGTGATGTGGTCCTTCGTGGAGACCGTGCGGGGGATCGGGGACGCGTGTACGGCGCTGGGCACACCGGTGACCGGCGGCAACGTCTCCTTCTACAACGAGTCGGGCGGCTCGGCGATCGCCCCCACGCCGGTGGTGGGGATGGTCGGCCTCCTCGAGGACTACCGGCTGGCGGTGCGCCCGGGCTTCACCCAGCCCGGCCTCACGATCTACCTCCTCGGCCGGACGCTCCCCGAGCTGGGGGGAAGCGAGTTCGCCGACGTCGTGCTGGGCACGGTTTCGGGCCGGCCGCCGGCCCTGGATCTGGAGGCCGAGCGGTCACTCCTGAAGTTCCTGCAGGACGGTGCCCGGGAGGACCTCATGGCATCCGGCCACGACCTGTCCGACGGAGGCCTGGCGGTCGGGCTGGCCGAGTGCGCCATCGCCGGCGGTGTCGGCTTCACCGTGGCCGCGCCCGTTGATGGCATGGAGCCGCATGTCGCGCTGTTCTCCGAGTCCGCGTCGCGAGCGATCGTCACCGCCAAGGCCGGCCGCGAGAGCGACGTCGAGAACCTGGCCGCGGTCCACGGCGTCCCGGTCGTCCGGCTCGGGCTGACGGGTGGAGCACGGTTGGACTTCGCCGGTCTGTTCGACGTGCCTCTGTCGGACGCGGTGGTGGTGTACGAGGGCGCCATCCCGACGCTGATGTCGGGCGCCCGCGTGGGCGCCTGAGCGGGGCAGAGCGATGGGACTGATGCGGAGGGCCCTGCTGTGGGCCTCGGAGAACAAGACCCTCCGCAAGCGGCTGCCTCGCTACCGATTAGTGAAGGGGGCGGTTCGGAAGTTCATGCCGGGGGAGACCCTGGACGACGCCATCCGAGCGGCTCGAGGACTGGCCGCGCGCGGCATCACCGGCACGTTCACGGAGCTGGGCGAGGGCGTCACCACCGGCGAGGAAGCCGATCAGGTAGTCGCCGACTACCTGAAGGCGCTCGATCGCATCGCCGCCGAAGGGCTCGACATCGAGATCTCCGTGAAGCTGACCCACCTGGGCCTCGACCTCGACCCCGAAGTGGCCTTCCGCAACCTCGAGCGCCTGGCCGAGGCGGCCGCGGAGAAGGGCAACGCGGTGTGGATCGACATGGAAGCGCACCCATACGTCGACCGGACCCTCGACATCTACCAGCGGCTCCGGGCGGGGCACGCCAACGTCGGGGTGTGCCTCCAGGTGTATCTGCGCCGCACCGCGCAAGATCTCTCCAACGTGCTGGCGGCCGGGGGCTGGGTCCGTCTGGTGAAGGGCGCGTACCGGGAACCGCCCGAGATCGTGGTGGGGAACAAGCGGGCGATCAACGAGGCGTTCTTCCGGCTGGCGATGCAGTCCCTGGAGCGCGTGGAAGTAGGTGGAGCGAGGCTGGCCGTCGCCTCGCACGACGTGCGCCTGATCGACCGGATCGACCGCACCGCCCAGGCCGCGGGTCGCCAGCGTCGCGAGTTCGAGGTCCAGATGCTGTACGGGATCAGGTCGGCGGATCAGATCCGGCTGTCGGCCGACGGATTCCGCGTTCGAACGCTGATCGCCTACGGCCAACACTGGTACCCGTGGTACCTCCGGCGGCTGGCCGAGCGGCCCGCGAATGTCTGGTTCGTCCTGCGGAATCTCGTCGGTTCGGCTCCGGTTCGATCGACGTGACCACTCGGTGGTCGGGCACGTCGGAGGTCGGTGTTAGCATCGGACCGGTGGAGGGGAAGCCGCGTCCGAGGTCGTTCCCGCTGACTCCCATCGATCAGGACAGCCCGCGAGAGGCCTGCGGCCTGTTCGGCGTGTGGGCCCCCGGCGAGGATGTGGCCCGCCTCACCTTCTTCGGTTTGTTCTCCCTGCAACACCGCGGCCAGGAATCGGCCGGCATGGCCGTCTCCGACGGCGAGCGGATCGTCGTCTATCGCGAGCTCGGTCTGGTGTCGCAGGTCTTCAACGAGCGGACCCTGGCCACGCTCCAGGGCGACCTCTGCATCGGGCATACCCGCTACTCCACCACCGGGTCCACCACATGGGACAACGCCCAGCCCTCGTTCAAGTCCCACGGCCGCCACAAGATCGCCTTGGGGCACAACGGAAACCTGGTGAACACCCCCGAGCTGGCCCGCGAAGCCGGACGGCGGGGGCGCGCCACCACGGATTCGGACCTGGTCGCGTCCCTGCTGGCTGCCCACCTCGACGACGGGCTCGAGGCGGCCGCGCTCCGGGTCCTCCCAACGCTGTCGGGGGCGTACTCCTTCGTGATGATGGACGAGCGGACCGTGTTCGGGGCGCGCGACCCGTACGGAATCCGGCCCCTGGCCATCGGCCGTCTGCCCACCGGGTGGTGCCTGGCCTCCGAGACCTGCGCCTTGGACGTGGTCGGGGCCACGTATGTCCGCGAGGTCGAACCCGGCGAGCTGGTGATGCTGGACGACCGAGGGGTCCGGTCGGTCCGGTTCGCGCCTTCGCCGCGAGCTGCCCTGTGTCTGTTCGAATTCGTCTATCTGTCCCGGGCCGACTCCCGCATGTACGGGCGGAGCGTCTACGAGACCCGCCGCGAGATGGGGAGGCGCCTGGCCCTCGAGGCTCCGGTGGAAGCCGACCTGGTGATCCCCATCCCCGACACCGGCCATTCGGCGGCGGCCGGGTTCGCCGAGGCCTCGGGCATCCCCTTCGGGGAAGGACTGATGAAGAACCGCTACATCGGCCGGACGTTCATCGAGCCCACCCCGGCCCTCCGCCAGCGAGGCGTGAAGCTGAAGCTCAACCCGCTGCCGGACGCCATTGCCGGCAAGCGGCTGGTGGTCGTGGACGACTCGATCGTCCGCGGCACCACTACACGACAGATCGTGCAGATGCTCCGGGATGCCGGGGCGAGCCAGGTCCACCTGCGGATCGTGAGCCCGCCCATCCGGTGGCCGTGCTTCTACGGGATCGACATGTCCACCCGGCAGGAGCTGGTCGCAGCCGACGCGTCGGTCGCCGCGGTCCGCGATTTCGTCGGCGCGGACTCGCTCACCTACCTGTCCCTGGACGCCCTGATCGCCAGCACGAACGGGCCGAAGGACGCGTTCTGCCGCGCCTGCTTCGACGGGGAGTACCCCGTTCCGGTCGAAGAGGACGTGCTTTCCAAGTTCGTCCTGGAGAAGCTCTGACCGGATGTCCCACTCCGAATCCGGCCGGGAGGCCTACCGCAGGTCCGGCGTCGACGTCGAGGCCGGATACCGGGCGGTCGAGATGATCAGAGCCATGGCCGGGCAGGCGACACGCCCCGAGGTGGTCGACGCGGTGGGCGGGTTCGCCGGCCTGGTGAAGCTGGGCGATGGCCGCCTCCTGGTCGCCTCCACCGATGGTGTTGGGACCAAGCTGGAGGTGGCCTGGCTGACGGGCCGCCTGGCCACGGTCGGTATCGACTGCGTGGCCATGTGCGCGAATGACGTGGTCTGCACCGGGGCCGAGCCGCTGTTCTTCCTGGACTACCTGGCGGTCGGGCGTGTGGTGCCCCAGGACGTCGCCGCCATCGTGGGCGGCGTGGCCGAGGGCTGCCGCCGGGCGGGCTGCGCGCTGCTGGGCGGCGAGACCGCCGAGCACCCGGGAACGCTGGAGGAGGGGCGCTTCGACCTCGCCGGCTTCTGCGTCGGAGTGGTCGACGAGGACGCCGTGCTGGGACCGCATCTGGTGGGGGAAGGCGACGCGCTGATCGGCCTGCCATCGACCGGCGTTCACGCCAATGGGTTCAGCCTGATCCGCCGGACGTTGCTGGACGGCGCGCGATCGCTCGACGACGACGTCCCCGAAGTCGGCCGCAGCCTCGGAGACGAGCTGCTCGAACCGACGGCGATCTACGTCGAGGCCGTCCTCCGGTTGGCCCGCCGCGGTCTGATCCACTCCGCGGCTCACATCACCGGGGGCGGCTGGAACGAGAACGTTCCGCGGGCCCTGCCGCCGGGGCTCGGCGCTTGGGTGGACAGGAGGACCTGGACGCCGCACCCGATCTTCACCGTGGTGGCGGAGGCGGCCGGACTCTCTACGCAGGAGCTGTTCGGCGTGTTCAATATGGGGATCGGGATGGTCGTGACCGTCGCGTCGGCGGACGCCGATCGAGTCATCCAGGTCTGTCGTGAGGCTGGCGTCGAGGCGGTCAGGGTCGGTGAGGTCCGGGCGGGCACCGGGATCACGTTCACGTCTGGAGGGGCATGAGTTCGATGGGGCAGGCACACGGTCAGAGGGTGACGAGCCGAGGCCGGGTCCTGATCGTCGAGGACGAGGCCGACCTGGCGTGGGTCGAGCGGTACAACCTCGAGAGCGAGGGCTACGAGGTCCGCGTCGCATCGGAGGGGCAGGCGGCGATCGAGGAGCTGGAGGCGTTCGAGCCCGACGTCGTGGTCCTGGACCTCATGCTGCCCCACGTCAACGGGTGGGCGGTCCTGGAGAAGGCCGGCCAGATGTCGGAGCACCGCCGCCCCAAGGTGATCGTGGTCTCCGCCGTGGCCGGCCTGGGGGACCAGGTCCACCCGGGCCAAAAGGGCATCGGTTCGTTCCTGCCCAAGCCCTTCGACATGGACGATCTGGTCCGGCTGGTTGGCGAGACGATCAGCCCCGGATGACCTTGCCGTAGCGCACCCCGAGCGCTGGGACCCGTGCCAGCTCCCCCTGGCGATTCCGCACCAGGTACGTGTTGGCGGGCTCGTCCCACGCCTCGAAGACCCCGACCGCCTCGCCCACGTACCCGTTGGGAAGCTCGTACTGGAACGACACCCGTTTGCCCACGTCGCTCGGGCTCACGAAGTTCTGTCGAGGCGGCATGCCGGCCACGGTATCGACTGTGCGCCGTCCCCTCAAATCGGGGAGGGTGCTGGAATCGGGCTCCGGGGCGGGCGACAGTAGCGCTCGATGGACGTCCCTCGGCTCCCCCCGATGTCCCATTACGCCAAGGCCACTCTGACGGTGATCGCCGTCCTGGTGGTCGTTGCGGCGGCCTGGACGGTCCGGTCAACGCTGCTCCTGGTCCTGGTGGCGGCCGTCCTGGCCCTGGGTCTGGATCCGCCGGTCCGGCGCCTGCAGCGGCTGCACATCTCCCGCGGCTGGGCGGTCACGCTGATCTTCCTGGCCACCGTGGCGTTCCTCGCGTTCTTCGCGTTCCTGGTGATCCCTCCGCTGATCCGCGAGGTCCGCCAGCTCGCGTCGGACATACCCGGCTACATCAACAGACTCCAGACCTCACAAGGATGGGTGGGGGACCTCGAGCGCAAGTACCACCTGTCCACGAAGCTGAAGGAGATCACGGACCGCCTGCCCACTCTGGCGTCGCAGTCGCTGGGACGAGTGCTCGGCATCACCGCCAGCGTGGCCAGCGTCATCTTCAACTTGCTGACCATCGGCATCCTAACGATCTACTTCCTGATGTCGCTGCCCCAGAGCCGGCGCACGATCGAGGCGACGTTCCGCGGCACGTACCGCCACCGCAACATCCTGATGTTCGAGGAAGCCGTGGAGAAGATCGGCGGGTACGTCTCCGGCAACATCGCCACGTCCGTCATCGCGGGGGTGGCCGCGTACATCTTCTTGCGCGCGTTCAGCGTCCCGTTCGCTGCCGCGTTGGCGATGTGGGTCGGGATCGCCGACCTCATACCCACGGTCGGCGCCACGCTGGGTGCCCTGGCCGCGGTCGCCGTGGCGTTCCTCGGGAAGTCCGTCGGCGTGGGCGTCGCAACGGTCGTGTACTTCGTCATCTACCAGCAGGTGGAGAACTACGTCATCGTCCCGAGGGTGATGAAGAAGGCGGTCGACCTCTCACCGGCGGCGGTGATCGTGAGCGTTCTGGTCGGCGGCGGGCTGGCGGGCTTCGCCGGAGCCCTGCTGGCCTTGCCCCTGGCCGCCGCGGCCAAGGTGGTCATTCGGGACGTTTGGCTCAGGCCCCGGATGGACGTGCCGACTGAGGCCGTGGAAAAGGAACTCGAGCCGGCCGGCGAGACCTAGCGGGGCAGCGCGCCCAGTCGGAAGGGGCTCTCCAACAGGTCGCCGAACTCGTGCATGGCTCTGCCGGCTTCGGCGCCGTCCAATACCCGGTGGTCGAACGACAGCGACAGCGTGA